>JAHQVL010000239.1 GCA_019634345.1 Rhodothermaceae bacterium | reverse complement strand
TGAAAACAGAGGTACTGACGTATGTATCTGGTTGTGAATCTTCTTTCTTGCAACAAGGGCATACATGTCCTGCTCGTTCTCCTCGATCCACGTATTCACTTCAGCCTTGGATTCATACGTCGACCATCGAATATGACATGGCTCCAGGCACGCCGGCTCCCCTCTACTTATTAAAAACTCCAGCCCATCCCCATACGCGTGTGGCATATTTTGGGCAGCGAGAAATGCTTTTTTCATCTGCAGCGAACCCGACGTTCTTTCATGAGCCGGATAAACGCCTCTAAAAAAAGCAAAAGATTCAAAATATGGGTCAGGATTAAGTTCCTCAGGCGCCCAGATAAGGCACACATTTCGCTCCCCAGATCCTTCATGCATCAACACATCTTCTGCAAGATCTTCGCACTCCTCTTTGCTCTCTTTTCCATCCAATACAGCAACACTGTACTTTGGAGATCTTTTTAAAACTTGAATAGGCAAGTCTGTCTCCCTTATGGACAACAGTGCATCCAATCTACTCGGTTCAACACCAAGAGAAATTACCCCAGTAAGATCTGAAACAGATTCGTTTTCACTTCGAAAGGAAGACATCAAGCCAGGGCATCGAAGCCGGACGTCCTCAACAAAAGCAGCTAATAACTCATTAGGCTCATCCCCATATAAACCAATATACTCAAAGCCATTTAAGACGGTGAACAGCCACTCACTCAGCCCTTCAAGCGGGACATCAACCTTATGGACTACACCAATTCGCTCTGAGCGCTCACTCCAATCTCGACTACCAACCAACTCAGTTAATCCAGAAACAGAAAGCTGTGGCATTTGCTGGTTTATTGCAAATGCCACAGCTTCTTGAGTAGCTTTCACTGGAGAGGTATACAAGCGCTCTTCTGCTTCAAGCCTGACCGTATATTCTGGGTTAGCCCATTCGGAAGCAGCTTCGCTTATAGCCTCAATAAGCTCTACGGGGTTACTCACCGTCAGGTATGCCCTGATTATCTTCTTTGCTTAGCTCTTCCCAGGTCCAGGCGTCTTTTTTCTCCCCGACAAAGGCACGAATCTTAGCTACTTCCTCTGCTGAAATCGCCTCAGCATCGTTGCCAAAATTGGAGCGAATGTACGTAGTCACTTTTGCAACCTGTTCGTCATTTAAGAATCCGCCCCATGGAGGCATCATGCCATTGTACGTTACATCCTGGACGACTATTTCTCCCCTTAAGCCGTGCAAGATCATGCGGACCAGCACTCCTTTATCTCCAGACACATAAGGCGAGTTCGCAACGGGTGGGAAAACACCTTGAACGCCTTCACCGTTAGCCATATGACAGGATTGGCATCTCGTCATATAAATTTGCTCCCCATCCTCATCGGCTTCAGTGTCTTCTATAGTAGGCAGAGTTGTACTATTTTGGAGCCCCGTAAACCCGATCGTTAACAGGCTGATTAACAACAGCGCTCCCATGAATAAAAGGTGGTTGGTCACTTTCATATACGGTACTTGCATTAATTTTAATTGTTTAAGCGTTTCTGACAAACTAAAGGCTTATTTCTTCGAATTAGAAACCCACCGATATCTAGAAACTTTAGATCCTGGAGCGGCATCCCAGAATCCAGTAAACTCTGCTACATAAATCGCGCCATCAGGTCCGATTTCCATTGATATTGGACGGGTTGAACGAAGGGTATCAAAGGTTTTCACATCCACCAACCGCTTCCCTGAGAACGTAAAGGACTCTCCATTGGTCTTTTCAATTTCTACCGTATCGTCAACAAGCTTCCCATACTTTATCCATCCTCTAGCCCAATCATAGACAAACACTTTACCCTGAAACACGGGAGGAAAAGCGCCCTCACCGGTGTGATTATACATGGGTCCCCCCGAAGCAGAGCGGCCTCCAGTTTCGTATGTATATTCCCAGATAGGTGGCACATAATTTGGTATCTGCTCTGGCGTCCACTCATTGTACAAGAGGCGCCCGATTTCTCTGGGCCAACCGAAGTTCTCTCCGCCCTTTTCGGAGATATTGTATTCGTCATAGTCAAACTGGGCATCAGGCCCAACTACACCGATATACAAATGGCCGTTTTCTGGGTTTATTTTAAATCGATAGGGGTTCCTCAATCCATAAGCATAGACCTCCCATCGGACGCCAGATTCGCCATAAAACGGATTATCCTTGGGAATACTCCCATCTTTATTAATTCTTAGAATTTTTCCTCTCAAGTCCTGCAAATTCTGAGAAGTTCGCTCGGAATCTACAAGGCGTGACCATTGGAACTCTTCGATGTTATTGTTCTCCAGAAAGGCGTCAAGCTCTTCTTCAGACAGTTCCCAATCTGGCCTCGTTTCAGACATCCCCGTATCACCCGTAGAGAGATACAACGTACCGTCTGGCCCCCATTCAATATCTCCAGCTTGATGGCAGCATTGTGGTTCCGTTGGCACTCGAAGAAGAATCTCCTCACTTTCGAGATCCAACATCCCGTCTCTATATTCGAACCGTGAAAGCGTATTTATGATTGATTCTCTCTCTGCGTAAAAGGCGTAGATGTAAGGGTCGCCGCCATAGAAGTTTGGATCTACTTCTATTCCATATAATCCATGCTCGATATTCTTAGGATCTGTTGTTGGTATCTCAGCAATGAGCTTAGTCTTGCCCGTTTCAGCATCGTAGCGATGCACCTTCCCCCGCAACTCAGCAATCCATACATTTCCTTTTTCGTCGATAGCAAGATCATCGGGCCACACATTATCAGCAATAGTCTCTTTGACAAAGCGGCCGGAGAAATCCACATCAATACGCCCAGCAGCCATTCTCATTCCCTGGAGTATATGCTGAACAAATCCAGGATTTGTCCACACGTCAGCGAAGTGCCCAAGCTTTGTATAAAACACCTTGCCACCATTGTGCTCTCTGATCCAAGACATTGGATAATCATTTCTGTAAGCTCCACGAGAATCCCCCTTCGCCTCCACGCTCGACATGTCCAGCGACATCAAGACTGTAGCATTCATTCTTGGATTCTCATCGAGCACATAGATCTCGTCAACAATCGAGAAGGAATCTCCAAAATGAGCCGTTGCTGGATTGTCTTTTTCTTCAATCACAATGTCTACACTTTGGGTCCAGGGATGTGACTCGAACAAGCCTCCCCCGACCATTTCCTTGTACCCGTCCCAGGCATAAAAGGCATCCAAAGCAGAGTGAGCGCCAACAACGCCTTTCCCTTCTCCCAGAAAATCCATGATTGCATTTTGCTGATCTTCGGTAATGAGGACTTGGATTTCGTTACTTCCAGAAGCCACATTTTTACGACCGGAAAACGGCACATCCATCCCCTGGGCATTCATTGTCCCCGAGATCATCTCCCCACTGACTTCTGCCGTTGTTTGTATCCGGCCAAAGTCAGGCGTATCAAAGTAGAAGGACAACATAGATCCGTCCTTTTTGACTTCCTGGATAGCCAGCGGAGTATCGCCGGCCATGAAGGTACCCGAGAGTTCCTCAGCATCAACGACCTCAAGCGAGGCATCCATTGCACCCTGTGGTGCTTCAATGCGAAGGGCATATTCACCACTAAAGTTTAATTCTACATCATTCTGCTCAATCCTACGGCCTGAAAGGGCCATCTCATTTCCCTCGGCAATCATCACCCCTTCTAACTGGTCACCATCAAGCATCGTTTTCGCTTCAATAACCCCGTAAGGTCCCCCATCCCATTTAAATGCCAATTCATCGCCATCCACCTCAATATCCATCAAGGGTGCGACTCCTGGAAAGGCCTTAAACTCAATGCCGCCCGTAAAATTACCGGGTGATCCTGAAATGGCAAGTTCTCCCTCCATTTCTCCCTGGGGAATCTTGACACCTATGTCCCATTTCCCCCAATTCCCAGCCAGGGCACTTCCCCCGCCTGAAGCCGTCCCCGCAACTTCTTTCTGTAACCGAAGGGTTGTATTTGCAAAGAACAAAACGTCATAATTCTTCAAGTTCTCCGCGTTAAGAACAGACACATCCTCTGTGATGTCAAAATTGAATTCTGTTGTTTGAGACAACGCCCCCATCACCTCTTTCGACATATCAATGGCCGGCCCATGACGGAATCCATGCGTTGTAGTCAACATCAACACATTGATCGGATCACGTTCTTCTGTAACTGAAAAATGCTCTGCTAGGCTTTGAGGCGCATTCGATTCTGATAGGGGTTTCACTCGGATATTCCGAAAAGCCACGATTGAATTATCGTCGTGATTTTGCAGACCAATCATCCCTTCAGAAGCACGATCCCCGTAGAAGTCATTCACTTTTTCTCCGTTCAGGAAGATCTCGTAGCGCTGGCCGGTGACTTTTATCTGGTAGGCATTCCACTCACCTACGGGCTTAGATGCCAACTTAGAGGCCGATGAAAAACTGTACACAGACCCTGTTTGGTGAATAGGATCCTGGCTGTCGTCTATCTGGATTTCATATCCCGTATTCACCGCGTACCACGGATCGGGTGCATCCGGGAAGCGCACGAACACTCCTGAATTTGCAGATTCACTGGAGGATTTCCATTCTAGCTCAAGAATGAAATCCCTTAGCATAAGATCTTTGTAATAGAAGAGGCCCATGCCTCCCTCTGAAACGATGGTCCCATCTTCTATCAGGTTAAAGGCACCCGGCCCGGTCATCATCCATCCATCGGTGCTCGTTCCATCAAATAGAGTAATCCACTCATCCACCGGCGCACTCTCTTCAGCGACTTTTTCAACTCCGGAGCAGGAAACGAGCGTGACTAGAGTACATACAGCTAATAATTGACGCATTTTCATAGTAGTAACGTGTATACGAATCTCTTTCTACGTTTAGTTGAGCAAACCAGCCTGTTGGGCTACTTCCATGACTGCCATGAGCCCCCCTTCCATCTTGATGGGTTCGATGGTGCCATCCTTGTTTGCATCGACTCCGCTGATCACTTTTTTGCTCAATGCCAACAATCCCTTCGCATGCCTATTTGCTTCAGCTACATCATTTCCATAATCAACTTTCAAGATGTTGACTGCTTGAGAATAAATCTCTGCTAACCAACCGGTATCTGCAGTAGAAAGCCAAAATTCTGTTGGTGAGTCCCATTCACGGGTTAGATCTACACGGGGTTGACGTTCTCCTTTAGTGACGCCGTCATCCATTTTCATCCATCCGATAATGTTATTCAGAGATGCGATCACCATCTCTGCCTTTTCCTTTTCTAACAGGGTTGAAGACTCGCTATCAATGATTTTTTGCGCATAGTGACGAACAGCTCTTCCGCGTCCCATCACTCCAAGCTGTTGTATATCTTCTATTTCAGGAGGTACAACACCGTATCGGTTAGCAAAAGCCTCATCAAACATGCCATTGTCAACTTGCCAGCGCGTTTTCCAGCCATGAACAGGTACCGCCCCTTTTTGAGCAGGATCTTCCAGGGTAGATAACTGTCCCCAGACTATTTCGAAAACTTTATTCGCATGCTCTTTAACGCTCGCTACAGTAGATGCAGTAGATGCTTTCTCTGAGTGCTCCACCATTTCCTGGGCCAGTTCCTCGATTTCAGAGAGATATTGGCCGGCATTTTTACTGCTTTGGGCATGCACCGACGGAGCCGTTATTAGACATATAACGGCCAAAAGAAGGCTAAACCTCATATAAAGTGGGATATTTATTGGTAGGGTAGAAACTATCTTCGGTGCTACTTCTAGCACTGGGGCCTAAAGATAAACATTAGAACCATAAGGTATAAATAAAAACCTATCTATATAGCGATTCTTTCCTTGAATTGTTACTAATCACTCTCAATCCGCATCAGGCGGTTACTAAAATTCCTTTTGACAGTTTTGAAATCTTCCGATTTTCTGTGAAACCGTTGAGACCTAAGTTTATATAGATCCTATAGTTAGCTCTAGTTTGCCTCATGCATTATCGATTCGTATTGAATACGTTTACCCTCCTTTTTTCAGCAATGATGCTGGTCTCTTCCTGTAGTTCAGAACTGAACTCGGAGGTGACGGTTGCCTTCCCCAATCTGAGATTTACCAAGCCCGTTGATCTCCAACATGCACCGGGTAGTCCCGACATGTTGTTTGTTGTGGAACAGGCTGGCGTAATCAAACTATTCGCCAACAATTCCGAGACCTCAACAGCCACTGCATTTTTGGATATTCGTGACCGAGTACGAGATAATGCCAATGAAGAAGGGCTCCTAGGACTGGCCTTTCACCCCGGGTATGCAGAGAATGGATACTTCTATGTCAACTATACCGCGTCCTCCCCTCGCAGAACAGTGATAGCTCGATACAGCACCAACCCAGATGATCAAAACCAGGCACTGGTTGACAGTGAACAGATCTTGCTGGAAGTCGAGCAACCCTACGGGAATCACAATGCAGGGCAAATCGCTTTTGGTCCAGACGGCTATTTGTACATCGCCATGGGAGACGGTGGCTCAGCCGGCGACCCTTTTCGGCACGGTCAAAACTCGAATACCTTGCTGGGCACCATGCTCCGCATCGATGTAGATTCAGCAAGTGAAGGTAAAGAATACGCAATTCCACCCGACAACCCCTTTATAGGTGAAGATGGATTTCAGCCAGAGATTTATGCCTATGGCTTACGAAACCCCTGGCGATTCAGCTTCGACCTCCCGTCTGGCACCCTTTGGACGGGCGATGTAGGCCAGAGTGACCGCGAAGAAATCAACATTATTACAAAAGGAGGCAATTATGGCTGGAATATCAAAGAAGGTACCCGGTGTTTTACCGATTCCACTTGTTCAGATGACAATTTTATCGCCCCGGTGCTGGAATACGGTCGTAGTAAAGGAGGATCGGTCACAGGCGGGTATGTGTACCGAGGAAGCAGAATACCAGAATTCGCGGGCATGTATATTTATGCTGACTTCTTAACCGGGCGCATTTGGGCCATGACGGCGGAAGGAAACACGCTCACCGAAAACATTGAAATCGCAGATACAAACCTTAGCATTTCTTCATTTGGAGTTGACAGCAATAATGAACTATATATATGTGCCTTTGATGGACTGATCTACCAATTGGTTCGGCCTGAATAGGCATTGAATAAATTAGGCAATGCACACATACTGCCACTGCTGCTGAATATGATCAAGACACTTTCAGACACCAACCACCATCCAGAAGCCGGAACCCAACTCGAAAAAGTCCCGGTCCGGATTTTCGAAGACCCCTCCTCCCTTGCTGAGTTCGTCGCCAACTACATACAAGAACTCGTTGAGTCTAAAAAAAGCAAAGGGGAGAACCTTGTACTGGGCTTACCAACTGGGTCTACGCCGATTGGCGTTTATCAGCGCCTCATTGAGCTTCATCAAGAAGGAAGCCTTGATTTCTCCAATGTGATTACCTTCAATCTGGATGAATATTATCCCATTGAACCGCATGCCTTACAGAGCTATCACAGGTTTATGCACGAAAACCTGTTTGATCATGTAAACATCCCAAAAGACCAGATCCACATACCTGACGGGATGGTACCTCGATCAAAGCTTCAAGAGTACTGCAGAACCTACGATCAAACAATCAAAGAAGCTGGCGGGCTCGACTTGGTGCTCCTCGGAATAGGCCGCAGTGGTCATATTGGGTTTAACGAACCTGGGTCAAGCCTTTCAACACGAACCCGATTAATAACCCTTGACGAAATCACGAGAAAGGATGCGTCAAGCAGTTTCTTCGGCGACGAAAATGTGCCGCGTGAAGCCATCACAATGGGAGTGGGTACGATCCTGGAAGCCAAAGAAATCATCTTAATGGCTACGGGTGAGCATAAAGCTGTGCCTATTCGGAGGACCGTTGAGTTGGAAGACCCAAATAAGCTATTCCCGGCTTCGTTCCTACAACGGCATCAGAATGTTTCTTTCATGATAGACGAACCCGCGTCGAGTGAACTTACGCGTGTTAAAATTCCATGGCTGGTTAAAGACGTTAACTGGACCGACCAATTGACAAAAAAAGCCGTCGTGTGGCTGTCCGAAAAGGTTGACAAAGCGATTCTACGCCTTGACTCTGCCGACTTCTTCAACAATCGATTGCACAGCCTGGTCTATACAAATCCCAATGTAGATACGCTTTGCAGAACGGTATTTGAAGACCTTAGAAAACGCATTGTATACCAGGATTATCTGTTCAAGAACAAGCGGGTCATTTGCTTCAGCCCCCACCCTGATGACGATGTAATTTCAATGGGTGGCATGCTCGACAAGGTTGTTGCCAATCAAAACGATGTCACCGTCGCGTATATGACGAACGGTTCAGTTGCCGTATTCGACTCCGATGTGCGCCGGTATTTGAAGTTTGTCGAGATGAGCATGGAAGTATTCGGGATGGACCAAAAAGCGGTCAATCATTTCCAGGAAGAACACAAGCGCATCCTGGACTTCATCGAGAACAAAACGCCGGGTGAAATTGACCTTGAAGTTGTACAGAAGATCAAGGCATTTATTCGGTACTCTGAAGCCATTGCAGGTATCGAAGTCATCGGGCTCGGTCCAAAAGATGCTCGGTTCCTGGATATGCCCTTCTACAAAACAGGTACCGTTCGCAAGGACCCCATCAGCGAAGCCGATGTTCAGGTGGTGCTCAACTTACTTAACGAAATAAAACCGCATCATATCTTTGTTGCCGGCGACCTTTCCGACCCGCATGGCACGCATCGGATGTGCTACATGGCCATCGGGGAAGCCCTCACCAGGTATCGAATGCAACAAGGCATCGTGGACCCCGAGGCATTGCGCGTTACACCTGAAGCCATTCATTATGCTCCAGCAGCAGAACACCAACCCCTCGTTTGGCTGTATCGCGGCGCATGGCAAGAGTGGGAAATCGACCGGGCAGACGTATTTATCCCGATGTCAAAGGCCGACTTGGATCGAAAAATCGAAGCCGTATTCAAGCACGAAAGCCAGAAGGACCGCGCGATGTTTCCTGGCGCCTACGACACGCGCGAGTTTTGGGAACGCGCGCGAGACAGAAACAGAGCTACAGCAGATGCGCTCAACAAACTGGGGCTTCCGGAATTCTATGTAGCAGAGGCGTATGTGACGTGCTACGCGATGTAGTACAGAATGATGTAGTACAGAATCGCATACTTTCTTTGAATATTTCTGTGTAATTTGTTAGCATAGGTTCTCCCTTCAGTACATCCTGTTAACTACTCGGCCCCACCAGCCGAGGCTTACATAGTTTTACATGTTTTATCAGCATTTAAAGGCATCCTGCCTTTTCTGTGGACTTTTTTTCCTTTTTCTCTCCACTCCGCTAGCCGCCCAAGAATGGGAATTGGTCTGGTCCGACGAGTTTGACGGTACTTCGCTTGATGCTAATAAATGGTCCTTCCAAACTGGGGATGGATGCCCCGATTTGTGTGGATGGGGCAACAACGAGCTTCAATGGTATCAGTCAGACAATATTACGGTTAGTGATGGCTTGTTAACGATTACAGCCAGAGAAGAACAAGCAGGTGGGAAGAACTACACCTCATCACGAATTAGAACAATCAATCGAGGAGACTGGACATATGGCCGCTTCGAGATTAGAGCAAAGATGCCCGAAGGCAAAGGGCTATGGCCAGCTTTATGGATGCTCCCAACCGATCCCTCGATATACGGAGTATGGGCCGCTAGTGGCGAAATCGATATCGTTGAGGTTCTAGGTGATAAACCCAGCGAGGCACTCGGCACCCTTCACTATGGCGGTTCTTGGCCGGACAATCAAAAAACAGGTGCGACTTTTACGCTCCCCCAGGGTAGTTTTTCTGACGACTTTCATGTATTCGCTGTTGAGTGGTTTGAGACAGAGATTCGCTGGTTCATTGACGATCAGCAGTATGCCACGATAACAAACTGGTCCTCAAGCGGCGGTGCGTTCCCCGCTCCTTTTGATGTCGACTTTCACATTCTCATGAACGTGGCCGTAGGCGGAAATCTCCCTGGAAGCCCAGACGCTACGACCTCATTCCCGCAAACGATGCAGGTTGACTATGTACGAGTGTACGAAAGCACCGGGTCAGGAAATACGGGAAGCACGGACTTCCTCTTTGACGACATGGAGCATGGCAATCCACTTGCTAATGGTTGGTTCTCCTTCAACGGCGATGCAGGCGGTGGAGGCATAACCCAGAATAACACGGATCTAGAACCTACTGAAGGCGGCAATTTTTCTCTCGAAACCGGCTGGGGTGGTGGTGGCAACGCAGGTTTTTACGGTGGATTTGGTAGAACAAATCGAACAAGCCTCCCTAGCGTTACCCACTTTAATTTCTGGATTAATCCAAATCCAGTGCAATCGTATACACTAGAGATCAATCTTCAAGATGATGACGATGGAGACGACCAATTTCCCAGCCCTTCAACTACAGATGACGAATATCAATTTGATTGTGTAATTAGCCCAAGTGGCCCTTGCGCTATTGCAGGAGGCGGCTGGCAGTTTGTGTCTATACCCATCGAAGATTTTTTTGATGACAACAGCTTCCATACGGGTGGTAATGGCATATTTGACCCAGTAGCTGTGGGAAGTGGTGGCAACGGGCAGTTAGTCAATGTACTTTTGACAGTAATAAGTACAGGAACAGATGTGAATTTCAGAACAGATAACTGGTTTTTCTCTGATGAAACCCCAACCTCTATCGAAGACAACAGCCCATTGATCAGCGACTACACCCTCTCCTCCGCTTATCCAAACCCATTCTACTCTACAGCCCAATTTGACCTACTCCTGGACACTCCCCAACATATCTGTATCGACCTGTTTGATATCCTCGGACGGAAAGTCAAGAATATCTACGAGGGACTATTACCTGCAGACAACAAAAGAACGTTTGCCATTGAGGGCCAGGAATTGCCATCGGGCATATACATATACAAAGTAAGCGGAGAAACCTTCTCGCAAGCGCGCCAGGTGTTGTTGGTAAAAAACTAAGGAGCCTGCACGCGCGTAATGATGCAGGCCCTTGTTTCAACAGGCATTCTTATCCGCCTGACGGAAGCTCCAAACCAATGGCCACGAATTCACCCGTGATGGAAATAGTAGAAGGGTTGTTCGTGTCGAAGTTTACCAGGGAAACGGTAAACGTGCCTTCAACCACATTGTCATCAGAGCGTGTGATCGTGACGCTCCCTGACACGGATGCGTACAAGCCGGCGGTTTCGTCTATGTAGGTTGCGCCAAAGTCATCAGGTAGCCAATCGTCGTCATTGGTGTTTGCGACGTCCTGGATATCGTACGTACCCGGACCCGACTGGCCTGCTATCCGCGCCATCGAGAAGATGTCTGAAGCAGAACCGAGGTTAATGCCAAATGCAGACTGACCTGCTGCTGGCCCAAGACCTATACCGAACGTTGCTATGCTGCCGTTCACCGTCTTGCTCAAATCTCCGCTTACAGTCATCGAGAATGAACCCGTGATTGAGACATCTTCAGGATCGTTCGAATCACATCCCGTTCCGAGGAGAAGAGCTATACAAAGAAGTAACGTTGGAAATTTCATATATAATGATGGTATTGATGAAAAGCTGTACTCTCTCGATACATGCGAAATCGTCCTCCACTTCCCGCCATTCTCGTTGCCTTAATTTCAGTTCCTAAGAGATAACTTATTATACGCTCGTCCCAACATGTTCCAGTTGCGTCTTTCGCAATACCCGAGTAAAAGAAAATAAAAACGGGTGCCCTAAAGCACCCATTTTCAATTGCCTATTATCCCTCAACTCTAGTATCCAGAATCTGAGTCGTCATTTTCTGACGTATTCGTTGCAGTGGATGAGCCGCTTGTCTCGCCGACCCAAAAGCTCACACCAAAGTCGGAAGAGCCCCCTGTAAACGAAAAGCTGCTCGTGCCAGCAACGAAACTGCCCACACTATTCCAAATACCTGCATTCACAGCTTGCTCCACACGGGTGGTTGCCGTAATTCCATTCCAGCTTACGAAATCGACAAATATCGCCGGGTCCTCACTGCCAAATGTTGCTTCTGAGAACAGGCCCGCCTCGCCGTTCTCTTCCAAATCTAAGATCGCTTGGAAATTGCCAGAGCCTGCTGGAGAGACGTCAATGACTAGGCTCTCACCGGGGGCCAGATTCACATCGCCAGAGACGATCCGGATCGCCTCTGCGTTTCCGATCCGATCATACCCTGGCCTGGCACAGATCCAGTAGTCGGAAACGTTAACGGATTCACTGCTGAAATTACGAAGCGTCATTTGTTCAGTCTCTGTGTTGACGTCGACAATTCGGACAGGCGCCTCAAGTTGCTGTCCGGGAGATTCGTTATCGTCTACACCGCTGTCTGTACAGCCAGCCAACAGAACAAGTACTAATGAAAATGAAGCGAGGTATGATATATTTTTTATGATTGAATTCATTTTGATGTCTATAAATAGGGTTAGTATTCAAATGCATCTATGATGTACATCAAGGGCCGGGTATAACTAAACCACACCAACATTTACCCCTAACAGGCTGTTTTCGATAGAAATGGCCTATTTTGATCATGCCCCTTAATGCCTGAAACATGCCTCAGCTTGAGCAATTAGCTGAACAAGTTCTATTACGATCAAGACCCCAATGAACACTTTCGACTCTCAATCTGCACACGCATTACTCCTCCAGAATGTAGGCCGGTTCATTGAGTTGGATGAGACCCAGCAGAACTTATACCTCTCCTTATTTAAGGAGAAACGTATTCGCCGGAAAGACTTCTTGTTGCAACCGGGAGAAATCACCCGCTATGAGTATTTTGTAGTCCAGGGAGCGTTGAAAGTGTATACTCTGGATTTACATGGCAAGCCTCATGTATCAATGTTTGCCATAGAAGATTATTGGACTGGAGATATGGCCAGCTTTTTAACCCAGCAGCCCTCGAGTTATTTCATAGAAGCATTAGAAGATACCGAGGTGCTCATGATTTCAAAAGAGAACTGGGATAGACTCTTCCAAATCATACCCGCATTTGAGCAATTCTACAGAAATCTTTACCAGCGATCGCTCGTGAGCTATATACAACGAACCAACCAGGGGATTTCCCTATCGGCCGAGGAGCGCTACCACATATTCCTAAAAAAATACCCTTTCCTGATCAACAGGATTTCACAAAAAGACCTGGCTGCCTACCTCGGTGTAACCCCAGAATATGTGAGCATGCTGCGTAATAAGCTCAGCAAAAAGTAATTTCTTAAACTAGTTTATTTTTTTCCCAGCTCCGGTTCCAGATTTTAGATCCATCCGCGCATAGAACGCAATCTTTGGGGTCTAAACAACCATGGAACAGCTAAGAATAGAAGCAACCATTGCACAAATTAATTCGATCACTCACGAAGTTTTCGACAATAAAATTAATCCACTTTCTGTTTATTTCAAGCACCCGGCTCCTGAATCCAGTATAGATTATGTAGCTTTAGATGCGCATCTCAAAGCTGAACCAACGAGCTCTGAAGAGTGCCATTCTTTAGTACAGCAAGTGCGCAGCCAGATATCCCAATCCCTGAGTGAAGGTGTGCCTACAATTTTCGATACAGCTCAGCAATTGGGCATGAGTGGACGCACCCTTCAACGTAGGCTCTCAAAGCAGGGATATTCCTTTCAAACCTTAGTCGACGAATCACGCCGCCAGTTATCAGAACGGCTTCTTCGAGAGACTGACTACTCACTCTCTGAAATTGCATTCATGACAGGCTATTCAGAACAGAGTGCTTTCACGCGCGCCTTTAAACGATGGGCCGGACAAACGCCACGCTCCTATCGGCTCAATGTAATACGAGATCCTCAAAAACTTGAACACCGGCAGGCCTTACCCAAAGTTTGGCAGGAGATGTCGAGAGGACGCGTGCCGATGCTGGTTTTCTTTTGCCTGTAATCCAACGGCAAAACTTGACTCAAGCAAAGAAACACCCAGAATACCCCATCTCAACTGAACAGTAACTGGTAAACAAAATGAACGCAATCAATGGAGCAACGGGCTCCTCAAACAGCTTCACATCAGATGCAGTGGCTCTTATATCTGAGCCAAACTCCGGCGACGACCTCACCATCGGATCGGGCTTCAAGGCGCAGAGCTTTCGTGCTAGAGATATAGGAGAAACGATGGATCCCCTGGTGATGGTCGACCACTTCGTGGCAACAGAACCTACATTCGGCGTGCACCCCCACGCAGGTATGTCGGCTGTGTCTCTGTTGTTCGAAGACAGTGAGGGTCTTTTTCATAACCGAGACTCACTGGGAAACGATTTCGACCTACAACCCGGAGATTTGTACTGGCTCAGCACCGGCAGAGGTGCGGTGCACGATGAACACCCTCGGCCAAATTCGCGAATCCACGCATTACAGGTGTTCGTCAATGTACCCCAAGCCAAGCGATTCGAGATGCCTACTTCACTCCTTGTACGATCAGAAGACATGCCCGTGATTAACACCGCAGAATATCGCGTGAAAGTCACACTGGGTGAGTCGAATGGCGTTCGCGGCGCAACCTCTCCATCGACCCCAATGACTATGTTAGACGGCTCGATCCAACCTGGCGGTCGCTTTTCCCATCAGACAGCCGCCAAACGAGGCATATGGGCCCAATCCATCCAGGGAAGCATTGACGTTGTCATAGATGAAACGGCCAGGCATTTAGCGACGGGTCAAGCTATTGCAATCAAATGCGACGGCAGCGCAAAAATCATTCTTAGTAACCCAGCCCGTGAGTCTGTTCACTTCGTCTTGTTCGATGGTGCACAGATCGGTGAGCCCTTTGTTCAGGATGGTCCTTTTGTTATGGGCTCACAACAGCAAATTGCCGACATAAAAGCGGCTTATAAAGCCGGGAAATTAGGCACTATTGCAGACAATCGTTGAATCACTCTAACTTAATCCAAAGGAAACAGCTATGAACAATCATTTTCACAACCCAGAACCACTGAGTGCTGACAATGCTGCAGTGATTTTTGTTGATAACCAGGTCGGCCTTATGACGGGCATCCGCGACTACTCAATCGCTGAACTCAAGCATAACATCGTGGGCTTGGCCAAAGCAGCGCGCGCACTCGGCCTCCCCATCGTGACTACGACCACGTCCTCAGAAACACTTTGGGGTCCGGCTATTCCGGAATTGCAAGCAGCGCTTCCTGGACAGACCTTCATAGACAGAACAACAGTAAATGCCTGGGACGATCCGCGTGTGGAAGCCGCGATCCGAGCGACCGGCCGCAAGAAACTGATCTTCGCCGGACTTTCCTTAGAAGTCTGCGCGGCGTTTCCTGCCATGCGCGCTGTACGTGAAGGCTTCGAAGCTTACGTAGCCGTAGATGCCTGCGGAACATTCGACAGCACAAAACGGGAAACCGGAGTTGTCAGGTTGATACAAAGCGGTGTCGTTGTAGCAGACGCAGCCAGCCTGATGATTGAAATTCTTGGGGACAACGCGTCGCCTAAAGCAGAAGGAGTATACACGGCTCTTGGAATGGACTGGTCCATTCTAATCGGCCAGGTCCGCACAAGTGCAGCCGCACAGCTCGCTTGAGCCTGAAGCTCGATTCGTAGAATGCGTCACCGGTATAAACTGATGGAGAATCCAATGCGCATTGGTAGCGGAGAACCTACCGAACATTGCCGTAAACCGAAACGATACAAGCTGGCTCTTTTAACGTTTGCCGGTCTGCTCGCCCCCGTCTACTTTGTACCACCCGCGCTGTCGGTTGTGTTAATTGGCCCACGCCTATTAACCGTCAGCGTGGCGGTGGCGGCGATTGTCGCGCTGATGATGTACGTAATCATGCCTATACTAACTCACCTTACCACCAGCTGGCTGTACGAGCAGCCCGGTAGAAAAACATAGGATTTCGCTATGTGGCCGGAAGTTATTCGTAATCCCGTGCTCCCTTCAAAATATCAGCAAATACGCGCCAATTTGGGGCATCTGGATCAATGTCCATTTTGTGGAATCTGTAATAGCCCTGTACAGCAATCGTATATGCCGCTAGTGCTTCAAGGAATCGCTCAAGTGTCGGGTTTTCCCAATCATCTGAATTCACAAGCAAGTCGTCTCTCAACTGCAATATGAACCGAGAGAGTTCCTCTCTGGTGTTTACTTCTTTTGGATTCATTAATTCTAGATTTGTCTATTTCTGATTCCGCACAGCAGAAGAACCTCGCCTTTCGCTCAACGGAGGGTAATCAAGTCGCTTTTCCTAACCCTCTAATTGCCCATTTATATAGTACACTCTCTTTATCCTGGTAGCGCTCCTTTGCTTCTAGCCTGAGAGATTCGATCAATAACGATCCGGTTATTATTAGGAGCTTCGCCTCGTTAAACGCGCAATTAGATACTTCATGTTTCGCCCTTCCGTCAGAACTAATTCTTAATGGTTTGATAAATCTTCTCCATTGCTCTGGCTTTGGGCTTTGCCTTAGTTTTACCCTATATCCGCGATAAGAGATTATTTCCATGCTAACAAAAACCGGTTCGGCATGACCATAGAAACCGAACCAGGCATGGTATACGCAAGCAACTAAGAGGCAAAAGGGTACCGTGGAGTCAAATCGAAAAGCACTCAGGGCCTACCTGGCCGAAGCCATCGGAACGTTTGCGCTCGTCTTTGCTGGAACGGGTGCGGTGATCGTCAATGAAGTATCCGGCGGCGTAATTACTCATGTGGGCATAGCGCTCACTTTCGGCCTCATTGTAATGGCTATGATTTACGCTATTGGCGAAGTATCTGGAGCGCACATCAATCCAGCGGTGACTATCGGCTTCTGGGCGGCTGGCCGCTTTCCTTTTGGCCGTGTTATCCCCTATGTCGTCAGCCAGTTTCTTGGAGCGCTTGCGGCCAGCGTTACTCTTTCGGCGCTTTTTCCTGCCGCCCAATCGCTCGGTGCAACGATGCCAGCCGGAACAGCCATGCAGTCGCTCGTACTGGAATTGATTCTTACGTTTTTGCTGATGTTTGTCATCATCTGCGTGGCCATCGGCGCGAAAGAACAGGGCTTGATGGCGGGCGCTGCCATTGGTGCAACCGTGGGCCTGGAAGCTCTCTTTGCGGGTCCGATTAGCGGCGCTTCTATGAACCCCGTTCGCTCGCTTGCCCCTGCCCTGGTAATGGGCGATCTCTCCTTTCAATGGGTTTATGTCGTTGCCCCGGTAGCCGGGGCGCTCGTGGCTGTGCTGGCTTACAAGGGCGTCTATGGACACGAAAAAGAATAGGGATTAATTAATGAACTTCTTTCCTGAACTAAAAACCTACCTTGAAACGCTGCTTCCTGAAATGGAGCGCATCCCTGAAGATCGCAAAGCGCAGCTTGCACGCTTGTCGGCCTATATCGCGGATCGCAGAAAAGACGGTAAACCAGTCTTTTTAAACTTTATCTGTACGCACAATTCCAGGCGCAGCCACATGAGCCAGATATGGGCGGCTGCTGCGGCGGCATACTATGACATCAAGGATATGCACTGCTTCTCTGGCGGCACGGAAGCCACAGCATTCAATCCAAGAGCGGTTGCGGCCATGCAGCGAGCCGGATTTAAGATTGAAAACCCCGGTGGAGACAACCCCCATTACCTGGTACGTTTTTCACCAGGCGGACCTGAGTTGGAATGCTTCTCCAAAGTCTATGACGATCCCTTCAATCCGAAAACAGATTTTGCAGCTGTAATGACGTGCTCACATGCCGACAAAAACTGCCCTTTCATCCCCGGGGCTACCCGCATCTCTATTACCTACGAAGACCCCAAAGTTGCCGATGACTCCCCACAGGAAACAGCCAGATATGATGAGCGGGTCAAGCAGATCGGATTTGAAATGTTCTATGCAATGGCAGGGGTATGGGAATTGGGTGCATAATGACCTAGTTATTGTGAAGCCCTACTCCTTCACATAAATCCCCAGCTTCTTCAGTTCCTTCGGTTCGTCGTAGAAGGCAAGGCGGGCTGCTTTGATGAAGCGAGACATCCAGATGTCTAACTTTCGCATAGCTGCCTGGCGTTTAGCTGTTGTGAGTTGTGCCTGTCCGATGCGGATCTGTTGTGCTTTCATTGCTTCGCCCATGTCGGCCACCAGGCTAAGGCGGATGGAAAGCATCTCTGTCATTGTGCCGTACTCGGCCATTCTTTCTTGCGCCTCCTCGCTGCTCTGTAACTCGGTGTAAAAATGCGAGGCTTGATTATACAGCCCTTCGTTAAGCTTGGCGATTGGGCCTGCGAGTCGTAATTGGCGTGCCAGGCCGGGCAATGCTTTAAGTGCGGTTTTCGCAATGCGACGGTCAACGATAAGGCGAGAACGAATCGCATCCGCTATGTTTCTCAGGGTTTGCGTCGCTGCCACCTGGTTGCCGTATTCAATATCCTGAGTACTGTAAAGGCGTTCAGCATCTTGTTGGTACACCAACCCGCTGGTCATTTCAACGGGAGTAAACCCAACAACACTCATACGTTTACCAATCCCGGGTTCTTCTTTAACGATCTCAATCGCCTCTCTTGCAGTGATCAGGCGCTTGGGTATAGATTTCCTCGAATAGTACATGGCTTAGCTCCTTGTTTTCGTGTGTGAAGGGTCATCGTCTACCGCCCGGAGCAGTAGTTGCATCGTAGACATGCCAGTGTATGCTCCTTGATGTACGACTATTAAGATACGCCCCCCCAGGTACGCCCCATAGAGTTTTTAGAGCAAAATAATTGCCGCACCTGCTCCTTTGGATAATAAAACGCTAAGCCTCAGCGTAAAATCTTCACTTTGGCCTTGAATACGAAGGGTAATGACCCATGTGTGGCGCAAGAATCTATTCCCTGCGCGGAATGCCGGCTCTGACACGTACGACGGTCCCTTTCCCACCGGCAATGGGAGCACTGCACTGTACGGCAGTCTAATTTCCTTCAGCAATGGGAGCACTGCACTGTGCGGCAGTCTATTTCCTGCCAGGAATGGGAGCACTGACAAGCACGACGCTATAATTTCTCCCGGTAATGGAAGCACTGACAGGCACGACATACTGATTTCGGCCAGGAATGAGAGCACTGACAAGGGCGGTGCTCCCATTCCTGCCGATAATTAAACCGCCGTAGGGCTAGGCGCTCCTATGAGTGGTTTCGGACCGCCAGGAATTGTTTGGTAGTGCTTACACCTTTAGGCCTCAACCTTTTTCTTTACCAGAATATCTTCCAATTCCTCCAGCGACTTCCCTTTGGTTTCAGGCAACACCCAAATAATGAATACCAATCCAACTGCAGCAAAGGCCCCATAAATTAAGAAGGTAACTGCGCTTCCGAGATTGGCCAGTTCCCATGGAAATACGAGCTGTACAATAAAACTGACTCCGGAGTTAATGAGGCCGACAAACGAAATCGCAAGTCCTCGGATCCTGTTTGGAAAAAGCTCGGAGAACAATACCCACATAACTGGCCCAAGCGAGACGGCAAAACAGGCGACAAACCCAAGAATCCCAAATAGGATCAACATCGGATTCATGCTGATCGCAGAAGAAATCAAGGGAGACTCGTGCTCAGTCACGACGTCCTCACCCAGCGCCTCAACCAGGGCCGCTTTGTACGCCAGGTCCCCCCGGTATTCTTGCCCTTCAAGGGATGCTAACTGCTCAACGGGGACAGCTTCAGGTAACCCTGCTATCGCCTCTGAACTCAAGGTGTAAGTGGCGCTATAAAAGCCAAGTGCCAATACTGCCATAGAAACTACGATCCCTGATAGGCCAAACACGAGCAACGGCTTGCGGCCGATTCGGTCTATTAAACCGATCGCCAATAGCGTAAACACCAGGTTAATCAAGCCAACCAGAATGGCTTGCACAAAGGACGCATCGGTCCCGATACCCGATTGCTCAAAGATCATGGGTGCGTAAAAGAACACCGAGTTGATACCTGTTATTTGCTGCAAAATCGCGACTACCACACCAATGGTAATTACGAGCTTCATCGCAGGTTTAAACAACTCGGCAAATGGAACGCTTTCCTTCTTCTGATCAGCCTGGATGCTCTGCTTAATTTCAGCAATTTCCTGCGTTGCACTTTCGGCGCCACTTGCTCGCGCCATAATAGGGTGCGCTTCATCTTCACGCCCTTTCATGATCAACCATCGAGGGCTATTCGGCACCAGGAATAAGCAGAAGAAGTACAGAATCGCTGGGAGTGTTTCCAGGCCCAACATCCATCTCCAATTGTGCTCGCCGAATTTAAGCGACTGTGCCCATCCTGCATCCGACTGCCCCAACTGCAAGATTAGATAGTTTGTAAAAAAGGCCACGGATATACCGATTACGATATTCAACTGATTGAAGGACACCATCTGACCCCGCATCTTTGGCGGAGAAATTTCTGCGATGTACATAGGCGCAATAATGAGCGAGGCACCTACACCAAATCCACCAATCATACGTGCAATGACTAACGCTAAAAAGTTAGGCGCCAATGCGGAGGCAATCGCTGAAATGGCATAAAGAACAGCAGCAATAAAGAGGATTTTTTTGCGGCCATATCGATCACTTAACGGGCCAGCAACCATCATTGCGAGAGTAGCTGTGAGGGTTAGAGAACTCACCGACCAGCCCAATTCTATCTTACTCAGGTCGAATTGGGTTTCGATGAATCCAACAACTCCAGATATCACGGATGCATCAAATCCCATCAAAAACCCACCCAGGGCTACGATGAGAGCTGTTTGGATGATATACCGTCGATCATTCATAGTGTTAAAAAGAGTTTAGTGGGGCCTTCCTCTATGGTGGGCAATAAAAAACTGTGGCACAAAAATTAGGGGCAATACGCAGTGGATTCTCTTTCTATCAGTTCCACTGGATGAGTATGGTGTTCCTTCGGACTATCTTTTTCTCGTATGAGGTGGATTAACCGCTGTATGGCCGTTTCGCCTATTTCCCAGATGGGTACCTTGACCGAAGTTAACGGTGGAGCCGCATATCTTGCGGCAGGTATATCGTCAAAACCCACAACGGAGATATCTTCAGGAATCGAGATTTCCAGATTGCGAAGAACACTCATCAATGCTATTGTACTTTGGTCGTTGGCGCCAAATATTGCTGTTGGACGAGGATTGATATCAAGTATGCTTCGCGCAGCAAGGTATCCTGCCTCAGGGGTAAAATCTCCAGGTAGCTCCAGTTCGTGATCCAACTCAATGCCATGGTCCATGAGTGCTCTTCGGTACCCCCGCAGCCGTTCGCAGGCATCAAACGAGAATTCCGGACCCTTGAGCATTGCAATGCGCTTGTGATTTAACTTGATGAGATGCTCGGTCGCCATGTAGGCTCCCGAAAAGTTATCGAAGTTGACCGTCTCTAGCCCGTCAAGATCACTTGTATTCGTGTTTACAAAAACAATGGGGCCGGGGCCCTTCATAATGCTCTTCAACATATCAGGCGTACCATCCGAGGCCATGATCATGACGCCATCAACTCTAGACCGCATGTTCTTCAACACCATCTTCATTGCCTCTGTATTGCGATGACTGGTTGAGATCATTAAGAACATACCCTGCTCCTGCGCCGCTTTGTCTACACTCGTCAGAAACTCAGAAAAGAACTCCCCTCCTACATAAGGTAAGATTACCCCCAATCCGCCGGTTTCTTTCTTTAAGAGTCCCCGCGCCATCTGATTTGGGCTAAACCCTAGTGTTTGTATCGCTTCTTCAACTTTTGTACGCTTTTCTTCCTTAACCATTGAAGGGGAATTAAGAACGCGAGAAACGGTAGATATCGATACATTCGCTGCTCGTGCTACATCTCGTATGGTTACTGCGCGGGACATATCAGGTTAGGATCTTCTTTGAAAACGTTTTCAAAACTACTGTTCGGCCCTCATAATTGCAATAGAGTGCAGAAAAAGGCTTCCATTAAGCTAACTATTCAAGCCCAAACTAGCACCATGACAAGAAGCCTTGAGTTTGAGTAGCCTGCAAAAGGCGGTATTAGCATATTAAAAGATCTGTTGGTAAACTAATAGGCAACTCAACCATGAGCCCATGAATCGGAGAACTTTCATTATAGGATCCATCGCTGGTGCGGCTGCCCTAAGTGCCGGTGGCATTACCTGGCTTAGTATTGATCCTGCATCAGAACCGCTTACTATTGCCCACTCTATTCAAAAGCTCGATAACTTAATTAAAGCGAATCCTACTACTACAGGAGAATGGAATCTGTACCAGGTTCTGACGCATTGTGCGCAGAGTGTGGAATATTCAATTTCAGGCTATCCCGAGCACAAACCGGGTATCTTTAAGAATACGGTCGGTAAAGCCGCCTTCTCTGCATTTTCTATCAAAGGCAGAATGCGGCACGGGTTAAACGAAATCATCCCAGGCGCTCCTGGATTCTTGAAAGAAGAAAACCTTGAGCAAGCTTATAATCGATTTAGAACATCGTTATTGGATTTTGACGCACACCAGGGACCACTCAAACAACATTTTGCATACGGCACGCTCAGCAAAGCCGAATACGAAAAGGCACACGCCATGCACTTCAACAATCATCTCAGTGAAATTGTGCTAGCAGGCTAATCTCTACCTCTATTCGTTATGCTATATGGGCTACTGTTTTAATTTGCCTAGCCGTTCTGCTCCCTTTTAATCATCTATTGCCCACATGGTGCCAAGGCCTGGATAATTGAATTGCGATACAACGACTCTACCTCTCAACAATAGATTATGCAGAACGAAGGATTTAACACCCAGCGATTCGACAGCAGGCCGGCCCTCCCGATAAGCAGTGAGCAAACGTTCTTATTGAAATACACCTACACGTTTGGCTCATAAAGCATGCAATGCATCGGTTACTTCATCAACAACATCGTTTTCGTTTCTGTGTATGAACCAGCAGTTAATCGGTAGATGTAGGTACCATTCGCTAAATCAGCTGCATTAAAAATGGCCGAGTGCTGGCCTGCTTCAAGGTACTCATCAATGAGCGTGTCAACGTGCCGCCCTAGCATATCGTACACCTCGAGATTGGCCCTGCCTGCAGACGGCATGTGGAATTCGATGCGCGTCTGCGGATTGAAAGGGTTTGGGTAGTTTTGTTTCAATGTATAGGTACTTGGAAGCAGGGTCAATCTGACTACATCGCTGTACTCAAAGGTACCATCAAAATCGATTTGTCTCAGCCTGAAACCAAAAGCACCCGGGCCTTGTGAATCTACCAGGTAGCTGTACCGTTGCGCTTCCAAACTGGTGCCAGCACCCTCTACAAACGCTACTCTTCGGAACTCACCACCCTCTGCTTGAACCTCTACTTCAAAGCCGGCATTGTTTATTTCTGAAGCCGTTTCCCACTGCAACATCACCCGATTTCCTACCTGGACACCTGTAAATGAAGTCAGATCAACAGGTAAAAACTGATCGCCTGATGTAATAGACAAGGTCGTTTGATCCGTGCGCGACCCATCCGTTAACTCAAAAAGGAATCGGAAGGACCGATCAACGGGTGCCTCAAGGCTCAACGTCACGTTGAAGGATACACTGGCTGTTGTATTTCCGTCCAGGGTCTCTACAGTACCCTGAGTATTATTTATTGTCACATGCCGTATGGCCCGGTTGTTATCGTTCGACATGGTAACTTGAAGATTAGAAATCGGGTTTGCATCCAGGTTCTCGATGTCAAGAATCACGTTTGCTGTTTCTCCTGGATCCAGAAGTCCATTTCCATTTTCTTCATTTGCGATGGACAGCTGGCTGTAGTTTACGCTGAGTATTGAGCTCCCGCCATCACCGCCATCTCCTCCATCGCCACCATCACCACCGTCTCCTCCTCCACCAGTACCGACGTCCTCCAAATGCTGCATGGCCGATGCGACATAATCCGGAAAGGCGTTAATCACACTCTGATTCCACTGCGCTTCCTCGTTAGCATTGGACAAGAAAGCACTCATCATCCAGCCTCCTCCGTTCACGTGACCAGAACCCCAATTATGGCCGAGCTCATGGGCATGGACATTCGAATTCCTGCGTTCGCGTCCTTTAGGGAAATTAACAACATTCTGCCGGTAGGCGCTACCAATCGCTCCTACCCATGCGATACCAATGGTTGAACCAAAATCAATTCCACTCCAAAGCGTAACTAGATCGTGATGCTGCAAAGGGGTTGATCCACTTGCCCAGTTCGTAAAATTGTCCAGCATCTGGTTTGCGTTGGACGACTCATTCCATGGCTGGCTTTCTACATCTTCGATGACGTAGATTTCCGTCAATTTGTAAGTAATGTCATGGATTGCATAATACGCGTCCGTATAGTTCATAATCGTGAGCAACTCCATTTCTAGCTCTTCGAGAGAGGCATATTGCTCATACCCGAGGCGGTCGACCACAAACGCAATGTCAGCTTGCTACGGGGCAAGAGAAGTATGGAGAAGGTCCCTTGAATGCTTGACCCCATTAGCAGAGTGGATGTGATGCTCATCTCCAGAAGCACAAGCTCCTGGAAGCTCGTCTGGATCCTCTTGCATGATGGTTACGGTAGACCCCGAAAGCGATCCATCCACCATATCAAGATAGTAGGAGGATTCCTTCGATTCCCGAACAAAGGCCCTGAAGTACCCATCAGTAAGCGTCATGCGGACCTCACTATCAGGAAGGCCCACTAATGAACCTTTGTAGGTTACAATGTCTTTTGTAGATGTTGCATGCGGGGTACCTCTTGAGGTCACAACACGATAGTTATTGCTTCTGATATCAAAGCGCTCCATTTCCATGACCCATTCATGGGTATCAGAAAAGGTTAACGATATAGGAAAACGGCCATATTGATCATCCACATAGGCATGGATGCTGTTGATATCCAACTCATAAGACACCCCTTTGGCGCTTTCTGTGCTGGAGTTGGCTTGAAACGTTTGTGCGGTTGAGGAGAGAGGAAGAACAAACAGAATCAGCAATAAAAGGGATAGACTCACCCATTTAGATTGATGTCTCATAATAGCGAAGCGATTTTGAGAGGAGAGGGATTATTCTAAGAAATGGGGGGATCTCAAAGGGAGATTCGGATGGGGGTATAGATGTGTTTTTCAATTAGCGTGCCAGGATGGTCTCTCTACAAACCAGCTAATTTAGTACACCATATTGCTCACTTTGCCTTAATAAATTGACCATATACACTAAACTGCCTATTTTATAGAATCGACTTATTTTTCCTTCCCTCCTAAAAGACGCCCCCCTGCCCTCCATGAAAACGATCTATTTATTTATTCTCCTTTTTTCAGGGTATACCCTAACGGCCTCCGCACAGAACCTTTCAAAGAAAGATCAGCGAAAGATGAACGCCTTAATGGAAGAGATGGATGCTGAAATTGACAGCCTGGCTCAGTTCTCCCAGATTATGGTCGACAAAATCTTCAGTTTCTCTGAGTTAGGATTCCAGGAGAAAGAAACTTCGGCATATATTGTAGACATACTTGAAGAGAATGGATTTAACGTCGAGTGGGGGCAATCGGGTATCCCAACTGCGTGGTTTGCTCGTTGGGGCTCAGGAGACCCCGTCATTGCATTTGGCAGTGACTTGGACTGCATCCCTAAAGCCAGCCAGAAGCCAGGCGTTGCTTATGAGGATCCTATTGTTGAGGGAGCCCCCGGTCATGGTGAAGGCCACAACTCTGGACAAGCAGTAAATGTCACAGCGGCGCTCGTACTCAAGGAAATCATGGAGCGGGAGAATCTACCTGGAACGCTTGTGCTGTGGCCTGGCGTAGCAGAAGAGCAGTTGGGCAGCAAAGCCTGGTTTGTCCGCGATGGGCATTTTAAGGATGTAGACATTGCGCTGTTTACCAATGTAAGCAACAACATGAGCGTCTCGTATGGCCCGGCACGTGGCACGGGGATGGTATCTGTGTTGTTTTCATTCGATGGTTCTGCTGCACACGGCGCCGGTGCCCCCTGGATGGGACGGAGCGCACTGGATGCGGTTGAACTCATGAATGTAGGATGGAATTTTAGACGAGAGCATCTGCATCCTTTACAACGATCGCATTATGTGATCCGCGATGGTGGTGATCAACCAAATGTGGTTCCCCCAAAAGCATCGGTGTGGTACTTCTTCCGGGAGATCGAATACGGAGGCATCAAAAAGATGTATGACACCGGCGTCAAAATGGCTGAAGGCGCCTCGATTATGACAGACACCGACATGTCCTATCAAATCCTCGGAGCAGCATGGCCCCGGCACTTCAACAAGATCGTAGCAGAAACTATGTACAACCACATTGAAACCATCGGATTACCCGAATGGAGTGAAGACGATCAGATGCTGGCAAAAGCCGTCCAATTAGAAATCGGTTCCGACCCCATTGGACTCTCCACAGAGCTAGGCCCCATCGGCAAACCCACCGAAAACCCGATCAGCGGCGGCTCCGATGACATCGGCGATATTTCCTGGGCTGTCCCAACTGTTACCCTCCGCTTCCCATCCAATATAAGGGGGCTTCCAGGCCATCACTGGTCTAATGGTATCGCCATGGCTACCCCTATTGCCCACAAAGGGGTAACTTCAGGTGCCAAAGTCATGGCACGAACAACATTGGAGCTCTTAATGAAACCTATGCTGGTAGAACAAGCCTGGGACTATTTCAACACTGTCCAGAACAAACACCAAAGCTACGTCTCCTTCTTAGCTGAAGACGATCAGCCACCTGTTTTTTTAAATGAAGACATCATGGACGAATTCCGACCGGAATTGGAGAAATACTATTACGACGAAACCAAATACAGCAGCTATCTGGAGCAACTTGGGATTACCTATCCCATGTTGAGAGATGATCAGAGAGAAGCTATTAGAGAGAGTACTGCGGCTGAAGAAGAGGAATAATACAAAACCCCGAGGCTTACGGGCCTCGGGGTTTTAGCCGATCATTATATCTTTAAACCAATCGATCCTTTAAATTCTTAATCAATGATCAAGTTTACGGGAGAGTTAGCGAGTCGTTATACTACCTAAAGAGTATTCGTATAGAACCCAAGGCTATTTAAACTCGATAGTTTCACTCTGTGCAAATCCTATTCGATGCGCCACAGCTAGTACCCTCTCCCCCTCCTCAAGCGCAAACGGTCCGGTATATAAATGCCATCTCTTTCCTGGCTCCGTTTCGCCTTTACTCATAATCTGATACCCAATTGATGCCCCTTCGGTGCCTGAAGAAAGGCTCATCATCCCTCCATCTATCTCTGCCATAGGTTCTTGGGTTACCGGCTGCGTTCCGTCTGGCCAGATAGTAGCAAGGAATTCTTTTTCTGGCAGCACGCCCTGATCGTCGATTTCTTCCATCCAGCGATCTAACTCCGTTTGTAACTCAGCAAGTTTCTCTGAATACACTGGGTCTGAAGCCAAATTCTTCAGTTCATAAGGGTCTGATACCGTATCGAACAACTCCTCATCTTCCTTCGTTTCCCTGAACCATTGCGCCTGGTATTCGTCGAGTTCACCGGCATCTCTCATTCGCAATAACTCTTTCATGATGGGCATTTGCTCCCGGTATGCCACCGGTAAGTAGTAGGGTTTTTCCGGCTGGAAATTTTTCATGTACTTATACCGGCTGTCTCTCACCGACCGGATCATATCATACTGCCCATCAAACCGGTCTGCAGCGCCATGTATATAGGTCCGCATTTCTTCTGCTTTAGACGGGCCTAAAAACGCCTGTCCATCCAGATAAGCAGGAGGTGTTAGGCCGGCCAGCGACATAATGGTTGGCTTAAAATCAATAAAGCTTATTAACTGATCATCGATCTCACCGGCTCTTCGCCCGTCCGGGAAGCGAATGATCATGGGCACGCGTACGCCTGAATCGTATAAAAGCCGCTTTTGCCTGGGCAAGGGGCCCCCATGATCGCTATACCAAAACACGATGGTGCTATCCAATAGACCTTCTGCCTCCAATTCGGCGATCAAATCCCCAGCTTGCTTATCCATTTGCTTGATGTTTGAATATACCTGCCGGACGTCCTGCTGCCCTATTTCGTTATCGGGCAAGTACGGAGGCACAGGCACCTCAAGATCCTCAGGTACCCATAGCGAGTCGTTCGCGCGAGCCCATACTTGCGATTCATGGGTTATACCCAAATTAAATATGGCAAAGAAAGGCTGCCCTGGGTTTCTATTCTTCCAATGCGCCTGCCGGCTGCTTTCATCCCATGCCGTGACGGGCTTTTTAAATTGGTAGTCTTCTTTTGCATTGTTTGTCACATAATACCCGGCTTCACGGAGGTATTCACTGTGCATCCGTACCTCGGCTGGTGGCATGGCCTCATACGGCGTTAATCCTTCAGGAAAATACAGTGGATTTCCTCCAGTGCGCATATGATGAGCACCCACATGATTTTGGTACATGCCTAGCGCAATCGCAGCCCTACTGGGTGCACAAACACCCGATGGAGAAAAGACATGGGTGTACCGGACTCCTTCGGCAGCAAGTCTGCTTAGAGTAGGCGTAGTTATTGTTGAATCTCCAAAGGGTGGGATAATCGGGCTTAAATCCTCGGCGACAATCCAGAGAATATTAGGACGGAAATCAATCTCAGTATTATGCCCGCCTTCTGACTGCGCGGATGAACAGCCTCCGATAAGCAAGAGACTGAACAGAATGCTTGTTAGCGTTAAAAAAAGGCGCATGTAAACGACATGTTTATTGGTGGGAACGTGCAATTTCTAAAAAAGACGGATAAACAACAATGGGATGACAGTAAAAGGCAGATCCCTACCCTACATGCTGATCGACAAGTATGGGATTTCCATCGGGGTCGATGATGACGAAACTGGCTGGCCCTGTGGTCGCATCGTCTGCTTCATTGGCAAACGTAATTCCCTTTGCCTTTAGTTCTTTTTGAAGCTCGCGGACGTCCGTATAAGAGTCTAGTTGCTTTGCATCCTGGTCCCATCCTGGATTAAAGGTCAGTATGTTGTTTTCGAACATGCCCTGAAACAAACCGATTATATGATCTCCATTTTTCATGATCAGATAATTGCGCTCCATGTCTCCCGCAAAAGACTCAAATCCGAGGGTTTCGTAAAATGCTTTTGATGCAGCCAGGTCTTTGACCGCCAGGCTGATTGAAAAGGCTCCTAAGTTCATCGTTTCATTGGTAATCAATTCAAATTAATCGATACCGACTCGCCCCTGGACATCTTTTATAAGTGCTACAGGGTCGAAGCCGTATCCCTCTTTAAAAACAATTTCGGACTGACGTATGACAGCAGTGTGTCGGTGCAGTTCTCCTTTTAGTACAACCAGATCGGCTCTCTTCCCCGGTTGAATGACTCCTCTGTCCTCCAAGCCAAGTAACGTAGCGCCATTTGAGGTCATCACTTTAATGGCGTCAACCACAGGAAATCCGGCTTCAACAAAAAGCTCGAAATTTCGCTGATCGCCGTATCCGGGGAAATTATGGAGTCCGGGGTCGAGCCCGGCAGTAAGTAGTCCCCCTCTCTCGTAGAACAAATAGTCATGTTGCATTGAGTTGTTCAACCAATCGGGCTTAAAGTACCATCCCTCTCCAGCTATTCGCATGCGCTCTTGCTGTTGCTCGTATCGATAGCGCCATTCTGGCGCCATAACTGCTAAGGAACGCACATCAGCCACAGCTCTCCCCGGGGTCTGCGCTTCAAAGATAGCCAGTGTAGTAGATAGTGCAACTCCATGCTTAATCAATACGTCATGAAGCTGCCTGACCCGGCCTCCTTCAATCTTTTCAAGACTTCTAAATGACCGGCCCCCCGAGCACTCTCCCGGCCTTTTGTCTGATGCAAGATCAAACGCATGAATGAACCCGTGCTCAATCGCATCGATTCCCATCTCAGCAGCTTCCTGATAGGTCACTGAGCATAAATGCCCTGTCACTTTTGCCCCTTGTTTATGCACTTCATCGATCACCGCAGCAAGCATGTCTGGTTTAATATGCCGATATACCTTAAACCAGGAAACGCCTTGTCCAACCCAATACGCAACCGTGTCTGCAATGTGCTCGATGCTCTCCGGCTGAATCATCGCGGGACTCCCACCAGGGCCTGAGAAGTAAGGCCCTGTATGCACTACTTCTGGTCCAACTGCTTCTCCTCGCTGAATTGCATCCGCCAATTCCTTCTCTCGGGCAGGAGAGGCTGAACCCGTAGTTTGAATCGTAGTGACACCACTGCCCAGATACATCCTAGGGGCCGTATAGGGCATAAAATGGATGCCCGGCATATGCAGGTGATTATGTGTACCTACAATCCCGGGGATCACAGTACGGCCGGAAAGCTCCAGTACTTCAGCTTTATCAGGAATCGCTACTTCCTTTATGGATCCTACTTCTGAGATGAGTCCGTTCTTGATCAAGATAGTTTGAGCAAGCTTCACCTCCTCTCCCGTGCCGTCGATGATAGCTACATCTTTTAAGGCAACAACGGGTGCATCAACCCTCAAATACGCTCGCACAGAATCCGCAAGCCCTGTCCGCGTATCCGCAGATACAGGCAGTTCAGTATCGCTCGGTTGTGTAACACACCCCACAACAGCCAATAGAAGCAACAGACACACGTATTTCGTCAAGCGGTTACCTCGACCAGGGCGGCACAATATCGTTCATTCTTGTATACGCCATCAACTGCCCGAGATGCTCGGCCATGTGCACTTGAAGCTGGTAAAAGACATTCCAGGCTTGCGTATCATTGCCATAGAGCTCTACGATTTTTTGGCGATCCTCTTCAGGCATCTCAACAAGCACCTTCCGGGCATAGTCTAAAGACGGCTTGAGATAGTTTAGTACGGTTTCTTTGCCTTTCATTGACTCCAATTTATCCAGGTCGATATCCGCAGGTGACGTGATACCAAGATTCCTTTCTGGGTATTCATAGTTGTATCTGATAATGTGCATGAATACGTGCTCGACAGTCATCCCTGTTTCATTAGGTTTCCATGTAAACACGTCTTCAGGCAGAGCCTCAGCAAGGCGCACCAACCTGTTGGCCGCATAATTGTATCGACCCAAAAACCCTTCTTCCAGCCCACCAGGTGTTTCTTGTGCTGACACTGGGAATGCTATTAAAAGAGTGAGTACCAATATTTTGATTTTTAAGTAACGCATTAGATTATCCTTGTTGTCCATGTTGTCTAGAAGCCCGTTTGCTACGACGCATGTACACAACATTTTCCATTGTAAATAAAAGAAGGGCAACGCCTATTATAATGAATCCGATTTGCCTGACAACACCAAATGGTTCATGGTACAAAAATAGGGCTATCACCATACTTATGCTTGGTGAAAGGTATTGAATAAATCCAATCCAAGTCAAAGGGATTCGCTGTGCTGCTGCAGAAAAAAACAAGAGAGGTATGGCTGTAGCAACACCAGTCAACGCAAGCAACCAATGAGTCATCGGATCTACCTGCCCAATTGCGCCTACGCCTGAACTCTGCAAGTATAACAGGTATCCAAGGGCAGGCAAGAAGAGTACTGCTGTTTCAATCGTTAACCCTTCAAAGGCCCCCAGGGGTGCCTTCTTTTTCAAAACTCCATACAAACTAAATGAAAGCGCTAATCCAAGGGCTATCCAGGGTAGGTGTCCATAGTTGATGGTCAAATACACGACACCTAATGCGGCAACACCAATAGCTACCCATTGGCCAGCTCTTAATCGTTCCTTAAACACCACCATACCCAGCAATACATTAAACAAGGGAGTGATGTAATAGCCCAGGCTTGTTTCAACAATAAAATCTGCATTGACCGCCCAGATAAACAAGCCCCAATTTGAACCCAAAAGAAGAGAAGCAACCGTATAAAGCAACAGCGTCTTTTTGTCCCGGAGTACCGATCGAAGCCAATCAAACCGTTTTCGAATGGCCAATACAGCAATAAGGAAAATCAAAGACCACACCATGCGATGCATGAGTATTTCAAACGCATCAACCTGTCCCAAGGATTTCCAATAGATTGGTAATACGCCCCACAATCCGTACGCAGCAAGCGCATACCATACACCTCTTCTATTCATCGCTACGCCAGGCTCCCCAGCTCAATTAAGACATGAGTTATTCCACTATGACAACTGGCTCAAAACCAGCTCGATACTCCCGACCCTCGTATACTTCTACCAGGATAAATCCATACTGATTGCTTTCAGTCATTTTAGGTAATTCGGGGACGGTCAGTAAAGTGTCCATCTCAAATGACTCTGTACCCCTGGCGGGAAACGCAATGTGAGTGAGTACCTCGCCATCTCCTTGCCCTTTCGAACCATCCGTAATCTCTACCCGAATGCCAATGATTGGATTGTGGCAGTCGACGGCAGCTTTTAATCTAAATGGCGAACCAATCCTGAGGGTGTCCCGTTGTCGTGGTATGTCGATCCGGCGAGAGGCGTTGGCAATGTGATCTTCGGTCTCTTGGGAGGGATCATCAAGGAGTTCTGCAGAATCACAGCCTACGAATAAAAGCACCAAAAAAAGAAGGGCTACTACTCTATTCATAACCAACCTTGGGGGGACATGGGGCAAACAGCTTTTTTTTCATATGCTTTTGGATGATATTCGTTTCCATGCAAGGACAAAAAATTAACTAGCCGGAAACTCATTGCAACAGCTGCAAGGCAATCTCACGAGCATGATTGATTTCGTCTTTGATGATTGTGTGCCCCATATCTGGGTATATTTTCTTGTTAACTTTAGCACCCATTGACTCAAAGACGTCTGCCGTTTCGTTAACACGTTCAAGGGGTATATGAAAATCTTTGTCGCTGCATCCTATAAAAACGGGCGTATTTTCTAATGAGCCTTCGTATGTACGTTCCATCCCTAATGGGCCGACTACACCACCACTAAAGACCAATAGACCTCCGTATTTCTTAGGATGACGCGCTGCGTATTCCGATACCAGGCAAGCTCCTTGCGAGAATCCTCCTAGAAGAATACGATCCGAAGGTATTCCAGATTCTTCCAGTTGTTTAATAAGCCCGTCTATAGTCAAAAGCCCCGAGGACAATCCTGGTTCATTTTGCTCCAATGTGGCAAGAAAACTGTTTGGATACCACGTATGCCCAGCCGCTTGAGGAGCCAGGAAGGCGAACTCCTCGCCGCCGATTAATGGCCCAAGCTCAAGAATACTTTCTGCAGACGCTCCCCTTCCATGCACCAGTATAAACGCACCTTTGGCGTCGTCAAGAGAAGCACCAATTCTCAAAACGGGCTGCCCTTGATGAGGCCCTTTAGCAGTTGATGTTGACATGCACTATACCTCCTTATTTTCGTGCGCACGCTGAATCGCTGGCAGTTTTTGCTCAAGGATATCTCGCTGTCCTTCAAGCCAGGGTGGCAATTTCAACGTATCGCCGAGTTCGTCAATTGGTTCATCATATAAAAACCCTGGTGCATCTGTGGCCACTTCAAACAATACACCACCGGGTTCTCTGAAATAGATGGAATGAAAATACTGACGATCTCTAACAGGAGTGACTTGCCGGCCGCTTTGGATAAATACATTGCGGTACTCAAGCTGCTCATCATCGTCCACAGTGCGAAAAGCAATGTGGTGTATAGAGCCTGCCCCAAAAGCGCCTCGCTGACCACCAGGCCGTTCCTCTATATCGATGTACAGTCCCCTGTCGTTTGAGGCCGCTTCATACCGGTATCGGTTCCCTTCTTTGCCGACGAAAGAATACCCCATTTGGTCGATAAGTAACTCTGCTGACGCTCCGGCAGCATCCAACAACAACGTTACGCTATGAAATCCTCGCAACGCATGCTCCTCAGGAATCGGCCCCTCAACCCAATATTGGATTGTTGAAGGGGCATCCGTTCCAACCAGCTCTATTTGGATTCCTTCAGCATCATTAAAAACCAATACCTCTTCGCTAAACCGGGATGCCTCTTTTTCAATATCCACTCCCATTCTAGTCAACCGATCTCTCCAGTACGAAATCGAATCCTTAGGTATTGAATAAGCCACAGCGGATGTTTCTCCATTTCCAACGCGGCCTTTGTGC
>JAHQVL010000238.1 GCA_019634345.1 Rhodothermaceae bacterium | reverse complement strand
CTCAACGGCCTAATCGACGCCGGCGTCCGTCGCATACAGGTGACGTCGTTTGTTCACCCTAAGTGGGTGCCACAAATGGCAGACGCCGAAGAGGTCTGCAATGCTTTGCCATCCAATCCTGAAAACACCTACACAGCTCTTGCCTTAAACATTCGGGGTGTCGTACGCGCAAACAATGCCCTCATTAAGCACATCGACTTGTCTATCTCGACCAATGACCAGCATAGCAGAGACAATGCAAATAGGGCAAGAACAGATGCGCTTGACCAGGCCCTAGAAATGGTTGAGTTAGCCAAATCCTATGGCATGCAGATCCAAATGGGGTTTCAGTGCGTCTTCGGTTACAAGCAACCAGGTGACACTTCGATCAAGACACTGCTCTCCATGATCGAGCCTTTCGCTGAAGCAGGACTAGAATCATTGTCTCTCGCGGACTCTACCGGCATGGCAAATCCAGTTCTTATCCGGAATACGATAGACGAAGTTAAGCAGATAGCTGGAGATACTCCCATAGTACTTCATCTACATGACACCAGGGGCCTCGGGCTTGCAAACGTAGTCGCCGCGTTAGAATGCGATGTAAGGCACTTCGATACCTCGCTAGGCGGCCTTGGCGGATGCCCGTTTATTCCAGGAGCTACCGGAAATATTGCTACGGAAGATACCGTCTATATGCTTGAGTCCATGGGAATGAAGACGGGAATCGATATCAACCGCCTTTCAGAAGTCACTCATAAAGTAGCCGAACACTTGCAACGCGAACTCCCAGGGAAGCTATACAAACTTACCGCACCACGTGCATGGTCTGTGTAAACACCTGATCATTCGCCACCATCTTGTAAAAGTACATTCCACTGGCCAGGTCATCGCTTGAGATGCGCACGTTATGTTTCCCGGTTGCGTACTCCTTATCCACTACATCAAAGATTTTTCGGCCCAATAAGTCATATACAGAGATCTGCACATGAGCAGGCTCAGGTACATCAAAGGCTAGCGTTGTAGAGTTCGAAAACGGATTGGGGAAGTTTTGCGCCAAGGCAAACGAGACAGGAACTAACGCTTCATCCTCTCCGGAAACAGCCTGCCCTTTTCCAAAATAAATATTCTGAACAAGCAGCTCGACATCAACTCCATCTTCGATTTGTGTGTCAAACATAAAACGTATTGCCGTTGCAACGTCGTTTCTGAAGCTATTCTGGGAAGAAGCCGCGTCAACAAAGTCGGACAACCTAAACGAATACGTTTTAGGTACTGGCCCTAGATTGATGCTCTTCTCCACGACGGGTGCGTCTTGCTGCATAGACTCCAGTCGCATAGCCACTTCACCTAACCCACTCGCTTCGAAGGACACATAATCGAATTCGCTAAGATCTGCCGGCATTCCACCGGGTTTAAATTGCCTAAAGAAGACGACCTGCTCCTTGATATTTCCCTTAAAGTGGAGACCGCGCTCAATGACGAAGCTATCTTCCACTCGCTCGAAATCACCCTGATCGAGAATATCGAGAATTTCTATCTCCACCTTGTCGCTGCTCTCGATAATTTGCCCCCAAGCACCATCGGAGATATATACCTGATCAACATCCTCGTTGAAATCATTGCTTACATACAACAGGGCATCAAAAAGAGAACCTGACTTAAGCTGAAGAGGGATATAATCCTGCTCTCTATACTCAATCGGCACTGTTACAACCTCATCGAAGACTTGCTTATCCCCGCTCTCAACCTGAGAAGATTCCCCGGAAAAACGGTATTGCGTTACCCCAGGCGTGTTCTTCATCATGATATACATGGACCCGTTTTCATATCGGCTGCTGGTAACAAACGTAGCCGGTACCTCAGGAATATCATCCTCCCGGCTATAGAAGTCGACATGCCCTGTAGTTTCCATCTCATCGATGATCTCAGCCACAATGTCTTCTGCAAAGGAGGGATTGTAGGACCAGACCTGGAAATTTAGAATCTCACCAGACTGAACTCTATCGACGATGTACTCATCCCGAATAAATCGGCTATCTATCAGGTGGCTGACTGCATTCCGATAGCTTATAAAGCTAATCGCATAATCTACCTCTCCTGTTGGTTGAACCAATGTTGACCGAACAAACGGATATCCACGTATGGATACGATCTCTACATGCTTCAAGTCACCTCCTTGGAGCCGATCGCATATGTTTTTTGAGTGCTCATACGTTTCCCCAGCCGGCGTAGTCGTCGCAAATAAACCAGCAACCCTATGATCTTCGGCGATGTAATCAATAGCGAGTATACTCGTCGCATTTGTCACTCCGTAGAGATCCTCAGGAGTTTTTACGATTGCCTCAGAATTATTGGGTCCGATTGAAGGCACTAGCTCAAGATTTTCTATGGCATTCAACGATCCCTTTCCATGCACCGCGTCAACACCTGCCATATGGAAGGGGTAGGATTGACTGCGCGCCTCAAGTTTTATAGGCGCCAGGCCCCGCTTTCTCCTGTAGGAACGCTCAGCCAGTAGCATGGCCAAATCCCCGTCGGATTCAAGCCCCGCATCTTCTCCAGTGCTGGTGCTGATATGTACAGGGAGTAATGCCCCTTTTCTATATACACGCTCCCCCTGGGTATTTTCGGCCTCCATCTCAAACGAAATCCCATCTAGTCCTGTGCTTACCGTATTCGAAAACGCTACATCCACTACGACATGAACAGAGGTGCCACTGAGCAAGGAACTATGTATCGAATCAAATAGATTGGTGGACGCCGTTCCATCATAGTCCGCATTCAAGGCAATCGATTCAGCCCCGGAAAGCGAGACATTCTTAATCTGTACCCCCAACCCCCCAAAGTTGCCAGTCAGATCGAGTACGAGTTGCATATTGCTCATCTCCCTCTGGCCTAAATTCGATATGTACGCCTTGAAGGTAGCCGAATAATTTGAATGGTCTCCCGATACATCAGTGAGCCACGTCGCAAAGTCCAACGCATCCTGGCTTTCAAAGACGATACGAGTAGGTACATTTTCATTCGGATCTCCGGCTCTCCCATTTCCATTGGGATCGATGTATACACCGTCATTAGACACATCCTCCACATCACTGCCGTCTGGACCCTTGGCTTTTACAACAGAATTGCTTTGTATCTCGGTCAATCCAAAAGAAGCAGGTGTCCTTAACGCTAGAAACACTGTGGCTTGCTCACCTGGATTTAATGATGAACGACTTAGATCAAGCAGATCCGTGTTGGAAACGCCATTAAATCCTTCATTAACTGCCAGCGAGCCTCCTTCGGATACCGTGATTGATTCAACGAACACGTTGTTAGTGCCAAAGGCATCGCTCAAGTTCTCGATCAACCTTACCTCTGTAAGACGCACATCACCTAAATTACGAATGAGGTAATTGTAGTGTAACTCATACGAGCCATCGGCTAACTCTTCCAATCGAGATACTGACTGGGCAACTCCAATAGATGGGTTTTTGCCGGGAGCTATCTCTGTCGACCTGTTTTCTCCAACTTCATTTGCCAGGCCATTATTATTCAGGTCTATGATACGCCCCCGATCCGACACATCAAACGTACTCGTTCCTGATGGCCCACTGGCAGTAACTTGTATATTGCCTGAGTAGAGCCCGACGTACCCTTCTGGCTGAACGATCACGTCTACTTCGATACGGGATGTATCAGCTACATCCAGAATCATCGAGCCATCAAACAATTGAGCTTGATCTAAGCCATTAAAGGATTCGTTCACTGGCAACGGGCCCCGTCCAGTATGGCGAATCACTTCTACTTCAGCTCCAGGATACAGTGCCGCTAGATCAAATTCGGCGTGCACATTTTCGAGAGGTACATCGCCCAGATTTTCAACTCGAATGATGTGGCGCGCCCTAAAGCGCGTCAGGTCTCCTTCGATCTCTGAGACATCAAATGTAGCCCCGATAACTGGCTTTTCAAGCAGTGAGAGAAGGCTCGGTTTATCTTCACCAAGGTCCGAAGGATTTCCATTACCATTAGGATCGGTGTTCGTCCCCTCGTTTGACCGATCAGAAACAAAAGTGCCAAAAGGCGTCTCGCCCTTTACGGTCGCTCCAACGAAATAAGGCCCTAAATCCCCTCTTGGGTTGACTTGTGCCTCAATAGAAATGGAAGCCGCTTCGCCCACTTCAAGGCTACTCGAATTTGCTTTTAGCAAGTTGGAATGGGTGTGACCATCAAACAACGTATTCAACATGAGATCTGAATCCGTTGTCATAGTAAGAATCTCCACTCGTGCATCTGCAAAGGTAGAATCCAGTACGTGTTCTACTGACAGATTATGGAGAGGCACATCACTCTTGTTTTCGACGAAGATGGTATAGGATACATTGAATTGCTTCAGATCACCGGAGACATTGCTCATTGCCAGCGCTGCGCCGACGGCAGCATTGGGAGCAAAACGAAGTTCATGAAAATCATTCTCTCCTTCCTCGTCAGGATTTCCGTCACTGTCAGCATCTATTTGGGTGCCGCTATCCGACAAATCCGAGGTAAAGGTCCCCTCTGCTGTTCGTGCCTTTACAAGCACAGTGTTATTAAAAGGACCAAAATAGGTGGACGGTTCAACCTCAACGACATAATCCAACTGGAACGTTTCTCCAGGATACAAGGGAATATCCTGACCACCTATCAGATTAGTAAACACTCGGCCGTTGAACTCGGCGTTTGCTTCAATACCATAGATCGTAGACACGTCCAGAACGGTGTACTCAGATCCTGGGAAAACATCATCCAGATTGTTAAAGGCCTGAATATCATAAAGAGGAACATCCCCTAAATTTTTGATGACCAGGGTGTAATACCCGGTAAAACCACTCAAGTCACCCGTTACTCGCTCGGCAACCAGAGACGCACCAATGACGGGATCTCCCTCAAATACAATAACTGTCGGATCTCCTTCACCAAGGTCGTTTGCCTCTTGATTGTTGTTAGAGTCTGGATTTGAGCCGCTGTCAGAAAAGTCAAGGAGTTCCGCCCCACCTGCTGACTGAGCCCTACCAATGACTTGAAGCGTGTACTCATCCTCGGGCACAACTGGATACGCATTCAATTGAAAAGAGACAATGGCTTTTTTGCGTACGCCAAGCGCTCCCGGAAGAATCAGGCTTTTCTTGTCGCTGCCATTAAAAGCTGGATTGATTTCTAAATGGGAATCGACCTGGACATTCGTAACGTCATATCGGTTTTGTCCGAATATATTTTCGAGGTCCAGGTTCACTTGAATATCCTGGAGGAATACGTCGCCCAGGTTCTCCACATACAGCTTACACTGTGCAGAAAAACTAGATGCACCACCCGATACGTCGACGACATCAAGTGCTACACCAAGCGCTGGCCGCTGATCTATGGTGATTTGCGTGGGCGTATCTTCTCCTGGATCATTAGAAAGCCCGTTCCCGTTCGGATCCGCTACATCTCCCTCTATACTCAAGTCATTGATCCTTGCATTACCTGGGCCAGAAGCAAACACTTCTGCAGAACTCAAATAGGGGCCTAATGAGGAAAAGGGAATAACGTTGATGCTGTAGGAGATCGTGGCCTTTTCCCCTACTCCAAGTGTGTTTCCTGACGATGAAAGTAGATTGGTGTTTGTTTTCCCGTCAAAGAGTGTGTTAACGACTAAGGGATCAGATACTACTACATCAGACAATGCGTAGTCGGTACCCTGGAATGCATCAGGTACCAGGTCGACAACCTGAATATCATCCAAGGGTGTGTTGCCAAGATTTTCTACAACAATCTCTAACCTGGCTTCAAACTCGCTTGCATCTCCACTTTTCTCAACAACACGCTTGGCAATCCCGACTGAAGGGAGGGGGTCGACATACACTTGAACAAGGTCTTCATCATCCTCGCCAGGAACTCTGGATTGCAATTTATCCCAATTATCTGGTGAGGAATCAATATCCAGGCCTTGAAAATCAACGACCTCGGCATATATGTCAAAGGTCCCTCGCTCATTGGAGTATAGTGACAATGTTAAATGTTCTTCGCTAGATTCAGAGAGCGTTTGAACGGTCCATGTGTTTGTAGCTGGATCGAAGGTACCCGCTGTTGCACTGGAAGCATCTACTTCAAACCCGGCTGGTATTCCAAGCTCTACTCGAATGTCCGAAGTACCATGCGGCCCATCGTTTCGTAGATTCAAATCAAAATCTATCACTTCTCCTAAGCCTGGAGTAACAAAAGGTGCTGATAGTGATAACCTAAGGTCTGTTTGAAGAACAAAGAAAGGTTCTTCTATACCTATAGGTTCAGAAGTTGCATACGTCCATGTATCGATGCCTCGGCTATTGCCAAAGTTATTCATTATTGGGTGAGCCCCAGTCTCACTAGCAGTCCCTTCTCTTTTTCGATGGGTAGCTGTATTACTTCCAGCTTCAACTAGAAGCCCATCGTCATAATAAATCGCACTTCGAGACGCTCCTGGTCCATTGAGCCGTTCTACCTGAATGCCATAGAGGTTTTCTTCAACATCAATGAAAGGGAGATGGGCCTCACCAACTACGTGCATGATACGCGCCTCATAACCTGCCTCCGCTGGAAGTACATTGTTGCCTTCCCCGTCCACTCCATCCCAAACGACAAAGTTCATCCCCTGATCTGCATCCGTATGTAAAACGACATCCGAACCGTCTCCCCAAACTCCATTTCCGTTGATATCTACTTCAATCCGATACCTGCCTTTGTCATTTACCTGAAAAGAGAAGGTCCCTGAGTTACCAGGGCTCCCTGAAAATGCAAAAGAGTGAGGAGCACCTGGCAATTGAGGCTCAATCAACAAGGGTATGCTTCCCCCCTGGGTAGTTATTGAGCCGGGCAAATCGGCAGCAGGAGGACTAAAAAAAAGCTTGTTTATTGTACCGTTTTCCGATAAGTCGCCAAGTGGCACTGGCAAAGAAATTCCACCTGGCAAACTTTTATTTGCAGCATTTGCCCAATCCAACTCAACCGAGTGATATAAAGGCACGCCTTGATCGCTGCTTACAAACCCATCACGGTTTGAGAATAAAAGAATTGACTGAGACTCTACACCCTCATAACCGACCTCATAAATGTACCCATCGCCTGTTACCACATACAGATCAAGAAACAGGGGGGCTTTCGGATCGCCCATGGACAGAGGAAGATGCTCGGCAAAAAATCGCCCGTCCTTTTCTGCCCCCCCTTGCGCCTGGACGGTTATATCCCAGGCCGCGATAGTAAAAACGTCTTCTGCCTGAATCCAGGGCTGCGTTAAAGAAATGGCCGCAGAAGATTTCCAGGAATTTGGAGAAGGTCCTACAAAAACGATCTTCCACAATCCACTGTTTTGTGCATCAACCTCCAGTTCACATGGAGTATATCCTCCCGAAACAGAAGGACCTCGTTGCTCTTCTTCAAGCGAATGAATCCGACCTAAACCCGGCAAACCTGGATATTCAGATAAACAGCT
>JAHQVL010000237.1 GCA_019634345.1 Rhodothermaceae bacterium | reverse complement strand
CACGAGCTGAAAGCTATTTACCCCCTTTTCTGCACTCTCTTCAGAGCCATCAATGTAAAATGCATACGCACTTATTCGGTGCGCAATATTACCAAAATACATAGCATTCTCTTCTTCGGTTCTGTTAAGATCGTTGTTTCGGGCGACCCTGAAGAGTCCGAGGCGGGTGTACAGGAAGAGAAAAGGAAACAAACAACGACCGAAAAAAATAGGGAACGCTATTCATGGTACTTGTTTAGTGCAAGAGAATGAAACCATAAAGACTATCCGTCTTTTTGACGCTCTCCCAATCTAAGGCAATGTTCAACCAATTTGTAGTTCGCAAAGCGTTCCGGTCAAATAGACGCCATCTCATAGGCCGTGGCTCATACGAAAGTACTCTTAAAGCGCAGACTTACTTAAAAAATTGCTCCAAAACTATCTTTCGTAGGTACTATCTAATTTCGTACAATGTAGCTGCTAGCATATCACGGGTACGTAGCGCTAAATAGTACCCACTCACGGTGGGAGATTCTCTTTCCATCATTCTCAAAACCTTGTAACCATGAACTACAATGTCTTATCTAACACTGAGTAAATCGAAAAAAATCATCTTTTCTCGTGAAGCCATCTCCATCGCACTGAGCGATGCAGAACTGGCTACTGTTTTATCGCAGTTCGGCTTTGCACCGGACACCTTGAATGCAGGACGGGTGCTTCAAGAAACCGTCGAAACGTTTGATGCCGATAAACAACGCGCGTTTGGTATTCGTGTCGAACTTACCAATCGCGTAGAGACGCTCCAGGCGGATATTTTGAAAGCCTTTCGTACAGATCGCCGGATTGCCAAGTTTGTTTTTAAGGACTTACCCGGGTCGCTTGAACAACTGGGCGTTAGCGTAAAAATCAAAGGCAATCGGGATGACCTTCATCAGCAAATGAAGCACTTCTACCAGGAGCTTCTCAATAACGAGGACCTGCAGGCATCCATGGCGGTGTACAACATAACGGCAGAAACGCTCTCGGAACGGCTCTCGAGAGTAGCCGAGCTCACACAAGCGATGGAAGAACTTCAGGTTCAACGGGCCACAGCGCTCCTCATGACGCAACGACGCCTGAACGCACAGGCTGAACTTGACGAATGGATGAGCCAATTCCTTGGAGTCGCCAAGCAGGCGTTTCGAGGGGATAAAAAACAACTCGAAAAACTCGGACTCCGAGTGAAGTAATCAAAAGGGCCTTCGGGCCCTTTTTCTTTGGTATATACTTATCCCAGAGGCAATCGTATCACAAACTGACTCCCTTCCCCTTCTGTACTCGAAGCAGTCAATTCTCCACCGTGGCCGTTCACCACGATATCATGGCTTAAACTCAACCCCAACCCCGTTCCCTGCCCTGTAGGCTTCGTCGTAAAAAACGGATCGAAGATGCTAGATAAATCCTTATCCGATATGCCCATCCCGTTGTCGATAACATGAATCTCTGCGAACTTGTTTACTTGCCTTGTTTTCAAAACGATCTTCGGGGCCGAGTCAGGTTGCTCCCTGTTTAACACTGCATAGAATGCATTTTCCAGCAGGTTCACCAGTACTCGCCCCATTTCTTGCCCATATACCACCAGGGGAGCCATGTTCGTATCGTATTCTTGAACGATTTGTACCTCAGTGCCCAGGCCTTTCTTTTTATAGGCGTCGTGCACGATGTTCAAGGAATGGCTCAGTAATGCATTCAAGTCCGTGCTAAGCCGCTTCCCCGTTGCTACTTTCGAGTGCTGAATCATGGAATGCACAATCCCATCAATACGGATTCCATGTTTGTTGATTTTGCTCGTATTGGCCTTGAGATCAGATAAAATAGAAGATAGGTCCTCAGCATCCTCATCCGCTACTGGTTGCTTATTCTTTTCAAGCAACTCTGCAAGCTCTTCGACCAGGGAGTTATTTATATTTGAAAAGTTATTAATAAAATTAAGGGGGTTCTTGATTTCATGCGCAATCCCGGCAGTAAGTTGCCCCAAGGCAGCCATTTTCTCGGAGTGGAGAAGCCTTTGTTGAGCTTCGTTCAAGGACTCTTTTGTCTGCGATAGTTCGTTTTGAGTGGCCTCAAATAACTTGTCTCGCAACCGCTGATTTTCAAGTGACTGGGCAGTCTGCATAGCAATGATAAACAGCGACCGCTCATCCTCCGGAGTAAACCCACCCGTTCCAATCTTATTATAAAGGCTAATCAAACCAATAAGAGTCCCTTTGTGCATCAGTGGGACACAAAGGAAGGAGTTGATATCTGGATGCCAGCGGACCTTCAGTTCACCCGGGTCCTGGTGAGGGCGGATTCGAATGGGCTTCCTATAGCGATCCATCCACCCGATAATTACAGGATCAATCTGAAACACGGCATCGTCCTGCTTATCAAACCGGGTGCGGTGTACCGTTTCTAAATCCGTCTCTCCTCGATCTATCAGCGTAACCACACCTTGCTCAGCCTGTGTAATGCCCAATGCCTTTCGTATCAGAACGCGATTGATCTCCTCACTATTTTCAGCTGCACTTATTTTAAGCGCCAGGTCGTTGAGCGCCTTGAGTTGGTTAATGGCTTCCCGGAGATCACTAATCTCGGACAAGAGGTGCTCCCTTGCTTTACCATCTGGATGCTGACTCATGCGGATCCTATTTAGAGGTCAATTAAAACCGAATCTCCCAAAATGGGGGTTGAAATGCAATTTAGCGACTGAAAAAGGCAGAATCTTCGCAGAAGTATTCTAATCTACCTCTACCTAAACCCGGTTTGGAGTTTGGGGAGGAACGCTTTATTATGTCAGCTTCTGCTTGTCAAATGAAAATCAAGGACCTCTTCCATGTCAGCTTCCTCTCTCGAAGAAGAAATCCGACACGTCATTAAATCCCACCTTGAGGCCGGAGCAGAGCGAGAGCCTGAGACCATCGACAATTTCATGGCAATCATTTCCGATAACTACACAGGCATCGGGACGGGTCCTGAGGAATTCTTTCGCAGCAAACTCCAGTTCAGGGAGAACACATTGCGTGAACGAGAGGTGATGATTTATGAAGTCGAACTTGAGATGCCTGTGCTCTATGTGCGCTCTATTCAACCTGATCTTGTACTGGCTGAAGGAGAAATCATGATCGTAGTGAACATGGAAGAAACCACCCAAAAGTTTGGGGTCCGCTATTCCATGCTGCTAGAGCAACAAGACAACCTGTGGTTGATTAATCACTCCCACTTTTCATTGCCGGACTACCGCGTAGACGTAGGCGGCACCATCATGGATGCTCTTAAGGTGCGAAACGCAGAACTGGAAAAACAAGTGGAGGAGCGGACAGCGGCGTTAAATCAATCTCTAGAAAGCCTGAAAGCGGCGCAGGCACAGCTCATCCATCAAGAAAAAATGGCGTCGTTGGGTGCACTCACCGCTGGTATCGCGCACGAAATAAAGAATCCGCTCAACTTCATCACCAATTTCGCCAAACTGTCTGTGGACCTGGCCCAGGACCTTGAAAATGACCTCGCTACTGGAGCTGACGTCTCCGACTTGCTACAAGATTTAAAGCACAACGCTGCGGCTATAAATAACCATGGCGAGCGAGCAGACGCTATCGTTAAAAACATGATGCGGCATGCATCTGGCAAGAAAGGCGAACTCGTTGATACAGACGTGAATGCCTTATTGGGTGAATACATTACATTGGCATTGAATGGAAAAAAAGCCAGAAACCCAGGATTTCAATGCCGCATTGACCGCCATTTCGATGAATCCACTCCCGTTATCAAGGCCATCCCAAGTGAACTGGGCCGTGTATTCTTAAACGTCCTCTCCAATGCATTCGATGCCTTACAGGATACCAATGAACCCCTTATTCGAATAGAATCAAAACAAATCGACCAGGTTGTTCGCATCGAATTTTCGGACAATGGAATGGGTATTGATCCGGCAATAAAGGATAAAATCTTCGACCCGTTCTTTACCACCAAGCCGGCCGGATCAGGTACAGGATTGGGATTGTCCTTGTCATACGACATTATTACCCAGGGGCATGGAGGCACCATGACCATCGGCACCTCAGAGTTAGGCGGGGCTGCGTTTGTTGTTGAGTTGCCTGTGTAAGCCTTTATCCCTGGACTTTACACAACCGTCTCTGCTTCCCTTCGCGTTGCCCCTATCCGAATACGATGAACAACGAGTGGTATGAAGGATGCGACCAAAAGCAGAATTCCCAGCATGATTAGAAGGCGTGGCGAGGTGAAGGTCGTACCTGATGAACTGACAATCAGAATCAATGTGGTTGAGAGTGGAAGTGAACACGCCAGGATGCCAAGCCCGAGATCGAGATCAAAGGTTGAGTTGGATTCCTCTATCCCGTTGCGCTTTTCAATGGCTCGAATAGCTGTCATATGAGCAAACGGCCAGAAGCTCACTGCACTCAAAGGAAACGCTACAGCCAGGATAACTACCCCGGGTTCTGAGAGAGAGAACAAGGCGATCAAAAGAGCAGAAAAGATCAATGAAAAGCCAGCACGCCAACACAACAACATCCCAATCAAGCGAAACTGGCTCCATTTTATGCTAACAGCCATCCCGATATAGAGCAAAATCAAGGGGGTCATCATGCTTCGCATCTTCATAATGCTATCCTGCAAGAAAAGCGGCAATGAATCAAAAGAAAGGCCACTATTCAACATAATAAGAGCCACGATAATAACCAGGTTGACGGGCTCTCTAAGCAAGGAGAAAAACAAGCTTTTTAAACGGCTTTCCCCGTGATCTGCCGTGTCTTTTTGGACTGCATAATACCAATGCATGGCCAACAGGTATAAAAGAATCAGTACAAACACCTTGTTTCCCACATCACTCAACGCTGCCCATGCAAGTACTTCCTCTCCCCAGTACTCCATCAGAAAAGGAAAACAGGATAGCCCAGGTGCCAGAGAAGGCAAAAGCATCATAAATGTTCTCCCCTGCCGCGAAGAGGGAGATAAGCCTGTGAGTGCCAGCATAAACCGGGAAGAACCTAGCAGAACCAGGTTGAACAGCAGTGCCAGGGCTGGTAAAATCAGCAAAGAGGAGTCGACCTGAATCTTCAGCAAAGAGACAAAAATCATCGCCGGAAGTGCGATGCTTAAAACCAGTATTTTAATACCGGTCATTTGCTCCTTTTTCTTTATCCTCAGTTTCAACAACATCCCGACTAAAATGAGTAACAATAGTGCGAGTGTTGTGTGCACAGCAGAAGTCATATATGAAAGGGCTTTTTATATTTAAAGCTGGCGCTTATCTTTAATTTCCATGAATAAATCACCCTGTAATATATTATTTTTTAAGGTATTAAGGTAATTAATGGCAATATTTTTATGTTATATTTATCTTTACTATAAATAAGAAAATACGCCCATTATAGCCTTAATGAATAACTCTAACTAACCGGAGATCCCTCTCCGATTTAGTATTCCACGTATCAACGAGCCCCTTTAAGCCATGAACAACAAACTAACCCGCCGCCAGTGGCTACGCAGAGGCAGCGCTGCTGCTGCGCTTGCCATCACGCCACACTCATTACCCTCTTTAATGGGGCCTCCTGCACCTAAAGCCCACAATGATACAGTGAATGGGTTCGTTCGCCTAAGTGCTAACGAGAATCCTTATGGCCCGTCAAAAGCGGCGCGAGAAGCTATGCTTGGAGCGTTTGACGAAGCGTGCCGATATCCATATGCAGGTGCTGGTGGAGATCTGGCCAAACTGATCGCGGAAAAGGAAGGCGTTACGCCTGAGCATATCGTAATCGGGTGTGGATCCGGAGAAATCCTACGAATGGCTGGTGTGACCTATGGGTTGAATGGCGGAGAGATCGTCGCAGCTGATCCTGCCTATCTGGGGTTAACACGCTATGCAGAGACGTTCGGTGCCTACACGCACAAAGTGCCACTTGACGAGTACATGGTGCATGACTTAGATGCGATGTACGAGCGTATATCCCCTCACGTGAAGCTCGTATTTATCTGCAACCCCAATAACCCAACGGGAACGTCAGTCGACCCTGCAAAGCTTCGCGATTTTGCCACTTCGGCATCCAACAAAGCCGTCATGTTTATAGATGAAGCCTACATCGAACTGATGGATGATATGGCGGCAAATACAATGACAGACCTTGTTAAAAAAGACCTTAATGTCATTGTATCCAGGACGTTTTCAAAGATATTCGGTATGGCCGGCCAGCGTATTGGGTATGCCATCACTCGCCCTGACATCGCAAAACGCATTCAGGAGTACAGAATGGGTATGCCCAACGTGGTGGGCCTCAGAGGGGCCATGGCGAGTTTGAACGACACTGAGTTCCAGGCATACAGCCGCAAGATGATTGCCGAGGGCCGGCAATATGTATATGATCTCTGCGACGAATTAGGGTTTAGCTATACCCCTTCAACAACAAACTTCGTCTTTTTTCACACAGGCAAACCCATCCAAGCTCTGCAGAAAGCCATGCAAAAAGAAAACGTGCTTATCGGCAGGCCTTTCCCTCCCTATTTGGACTGGTGCCGTATAAGTATTGGCACAAGAGAAAACATGGAGGCCTTTGGCACAGCATTACGCAAAGTGATGGTTTAACACCCCACAAAAAAAGCCCATCTGCGATACACACAGATGGGCTTTAAAAATTACGTGTATATGCTACGCATACAACTCAATTGCCGGATTCACAGGCACTACCATTGTTGTAGTATTCGTATCATCACCTGATGACCGTCCGTCGTTGTCGTCATTGCTTTCTTGCTGCAACGAATCACAGCCTGCAAGAACTCCAACAAAAAGAAAAGCGGCAATAAGAAGGAATCGTTTCATTGTTCTTTTTAACGTTTAAAGTTCAACGTTCAAGGTTCAAGGTTTTGTTCAAGGTTGTTTAATGGTCTATCAACGTTGAACCTTGAACGTTGAACCTAGAACTTTAAAAAGTAATATCCGGATCTTCTCCGTTCGCGACTCTAAAGTCGTACGTAAAAATCACGGTTTCCTCTTCTACAAAGGGCCTTTTATCGAGCCGTAAATTGCTGTCAATCCATACACGTGAATACAAGCCATCTTCAGTAGGATTTAGCCTAAAAATCTCGGCATAAAACCGTTCTTCATTACTGATATCATACTTTTGTTCGAACGGAAGCGTAACCATCACGGTGTCTGATTCCAACAAAAGGACATTCAACGTGTCTCCCAAAAGGACCCTTGTTTCAGGGTCGTACAGGGCATTTCTCTGGGAGAGGAATACAGAGGAGGTAACCAGGCGCACGGTAGTCCCTTCAACACCCTCCAAAACGACGCGCGCTTCATCCGGTCTATCCGGGGAGAGTGTATCACAACCGCCTAAAAAAAGCCAACTTGTGCAGAGCACGGCCAGCAGAAAGGTATTGAAGCGAAAGAGGTTCATGGCTCTAAGCGTACAGTACGTACTGTAAAACTAGAAAATGCCAGGAAGCCAGGACATCCCTGCCCTGGCTTCTTGAGCGTCCGATCCAGTGTACTAATTCAAGAAAGGATTAGCACGGATCTCAATGGCAGTTATCGGTAGGAAACTTCCGGGAGTCCGTACAGCATCTGATTCAGGTATCCAATTCGGGGAGGTCAGTCCAAATCGGTACATGTCAGCCAGACGCCGACCCTGGATAAAGAGATTGGCCTGCCGTGACTCAATCAACAGATCCTGGGCATCAACCTGTCCAGAATACTCGGTTAATCCATCAAGGCCTCTTAATGCATTAATCGCTGAGGTGAAGTCGCCTCCAGATGCGAGAGCGGCTTCAGCAATGATCAGATGCATTTCACGAGCTGATGTAATTGTCATGTCAGGATAATCGCGATCGGCTACCCATGATGGGATATACGATCCAAGAAACGGATGCACAACGCCGTCGATCATATCGACGAAAGCAACCGAGTCTACCTTGGTACCATCTGCAGTACGCTGCACATACACATCAGAGAATACCATTTCGAGGCGGCTATTTACCCAGCCCCCTGTATCGTTTGCCAATCCAGCGCCAGCATCTGCATCCAACTGAAAACGCCAGTCTGGCGTCATTAAAGCCAGTGCTGCTTCTGCATCGGCAAGAGCGCCTGCGTCATTCACAAGCGGGTCCGACGTATTGACGTTGCCCACTGGGTTTAATTTCCCCCATAGGGCCTTTGAATACTTAACACGTGCCCGCATGGACATAAGTTGTGCGCTAAGTTCTCCGTCAGAGGTCAGGGCCATGCCTTTGTTAAGGGCATCTATAGCTGCATCGTACAGCGAAGACATGTTATCGGACCCAACAGGAGGCGAAGCTTCTGTTCGATCAGAGAACGCAAAGTCGTCAAACATATCCGCGATGGTTGTATAGATGACGGCTTTATAGAGGTAGGTGCGAACCAGGTTTTCCGGCTCAGTGAGAGAACCTTCAGCCTCGAAGGCTTCCAGACGCCCTACAAAGTTATCAGCCAACCAACGAGCTTCAGCGACGAAGGGAAATGCACCATCTGTGAATTCATTAAATGGATTCGTGGTATTTCCAAAGTCCAGCTGCTGGAACGCATCGCGAGATCCAACCCAGGTCAGTTCATCACTGGCCGTTGCGTAGATCTTCAAAATCTGCCCTTGCGCACGGGTAACACTGGCCTCAAGGCCGTTAGCCATCGCGCTGGCAGCTGCTGGATTCGTCAGGTCACCTTCAATCAGGTTATTGGGGTTTTCTACTTCGAGTAAATCCCCACATCCCTGCCAGGCAAACCCGAAAACTAGAAGGATCGCAACAACTATCCCATTACGAAATACTAATCGTTTCATGTTATTCCTCCTAATTCGTTAAAAGCCAAAGCGTAGAGTGAACTTGACGCGCCGCGGTGTAGCAAATCCGAATGCTTCAACCCCGTCAAGGAAGTTATCATCGAGGTTGTTTCCAGCACCACGGCCGATCGCATTCAATTCAGGATCAACGCCACTGTACTTGGTCCAGAGCGCGACATTACGAGCCGCAACCGTCAATGACAGGTTACGAAGTCCCATGCTTTGCACGAAGTTACGAGGCGCACGATACGTTAGGCTCAACTCTCTCCATCGGATGAAGTCTGCTTTTTCGATGGTATTCAGTCCACTAAATGGAGCCAATGCGAGGGTTTCGTTCACCCATTCGCGAAGGGCCTCAAGACGAACGTTTCCGTCATTTAATGGATTTCCATTTGCATCTACACCCCCCGTGAGGTAGTCTCTCTCAACACGAGAAGACTGCGGTGTATTACGTCCGATAACCGCGTTGGCTTGCCGGAAGGCGCCTGTCAGGTTATTGACGTAGTAGTTTCCTGTCTTGTACTCAAAGAGAGTAGACAGCGTGAAGTTACCAAAGAAGTTGAACGAGCCACCAAAAGCGCCGGCCCAGTCAGGCGTTGGCTTGCCGAGATAATGATCGAGTACGTCATTGTCACCATCCAGGTCAGCGAGTAAAATCTGAGCCGTAGATGTTGGTAGGCTTGCATCGTCTGCGGTGAGACCACCAAGGAACGCAACCAGGGCCTGTTCGCTATCAGGCTGTCCATCCCCATCAACGATATCGACGGGCAAGAAGCCTGGTGAAACTTCCACGAGTTGTGCACCAAAGTTGGTGCCTGGAGAATAGCCTTCGAGCAAGAAGTTACGATAACGAGGATAGCTTCCACCTACTTTGATAGGAGGCGCTCCGCCCATATCCGAAACCTGTTCCCAGAGATAAGCTGCGTTTGCAAACAAATCAATGGATAACTTGCTGGATGTAAATACTCTACCGTTCAAGCCTAGCTCAAGGCCTTGACCTTCAATTTCACCAATGTTGTCAAGCTGAGTCGCTCTAAATCCACCCGTAACAGGGAACTGGCGTGCAACCAGCGCATCGCGCACAACGCGATTCCAGTAGGTTGCTTCAACACCAATACGATCATTGAGGATACCTGCTTCAAATCCTACTTCCCATTCGGTAGAGATCTCAGGTTCCAGGTCTGCATTCCCAAGGTTATCAGGCGCAACGCCAGGGCCTCCTGCTGCACTCAGTGCAACATAGGTCGTCAACGCATCGAACGCACCCGGCTGCAATCCAGACTGCCCAACAGCACCGCGAATACGCAGTGACGACAACAAGTCAGATGAACTGAGAAGACCTGCATCCATCGGTACGAAGGAGAGGGATACTTTAGGATAGAATACCGCATCGAAGTTCGAACCAAAGGCGCTGTTTGCATCCAGGCGACCACCAACGGTTAAGAACAAGAAGTCTTTATACCCAAGCTGTTCCTGAGCAAAAACACCGATGTTCACAACTTCTGAGAAGGATTCAGCTACGTCTTCAATCGCAGCAGCTCCAGTTACGTTGAAACCAGGGCCAGGGAAGTCGACACCGTCTCCTGTCAAGATTGTGCGATTCGACTGAAAGCCTTGCGCACCAAAGAGTAATGTAGACTCGAAATCCTTTCCGAAAGTATGGCGCAAGGTACCCTTGACGTCCGCCGTTACTTCCAGATTGTTTATGTTTCTAAACAACCGGCTCCCTAGCGGCTCAGAGCGGGAGAAGTTGTCAACGTTCCAGCGGAATCCACGGACATCTTCATCACGCTGACTCGTAAAGTCGACACCAAACGTAGCGTCAACGGTCAGGTTTTCGAAGGGCCGGTAGTTCATTCCGAAACTTCCAACGTATCGATTTACATCCTGGAAGAGTTGCTGCTGCATGGCTTCGTTAACCGTAGCAAATGCACGCGTACCCGTGAGGTTGTTATACCTGATGTATTCAGGCTTACTAAACTGAGCCAGGGATGATACACCGTAAATGTTGTTGTTTGAATCAACAATATTCATACTATGATCGGTGTATGAAGAAGCGATTCTAAACTGGAGATTGTCAGCTGGGAAGATGTTCAGTGTTGCTGTAGCCTGCGCACGGGTCAGCAAATCAGAAGCGAGCGTGCTAACACCGGGTACATACCCACGGTTATCTTGCCCACCAAACGGTCCATCTTCATCCTGGTAGCGGAAACTCGCATAGTAGGTGATACCTGGAGATCCCCCTTCCACAGAGCCCGAATAAATCTGCTCATAGCCTGTTTCATAAAGGTCTTCCATGAAGTTACGGCTTACGAGTTGATACGGATTGACGCTTTCGCCGAGATAGAGACTCATGGTATCCGCAATAGCCCGGGTACGAGCAAATCCTACCTGGTTATCGTATGCCCCATCGGGATAGGAACTGGCGCCTTGCGATACCTGGAAGCTAAAGCGAGGTTTACCAATCGATCCTTGTTTGGTGAAAATCTGAATTACACCGTTAGAAGCTTCTGTTCCATACAGTGTAGCTGCTGCTGCGCCCTTCAGAATTTCCACCCGTTCGATGGCTTCAGGGTTCAGGTCATCCAATCGCGAGGAAGAACCACCAGGGTTCAACCCACCAATAGAAGCCCCGCTGTTCGCACGGACCCCATCGATATAAACGATAGGCTCATTACTCTGCGACAAGCTTGCAGAACCACGAATTCGAATGCGAGAACCTTCACCGGTTTGTCCACCAGAAGGTAGCCCTACAACACCAGGCTCACGCCCTTGCAGGATTTCAGAGAAGGAGGTTACAGGGGCATCCTGTAAAGAAGCTGCATTAATGGTTGAGATGGTGTTACCCAACTTTCTCTTCTCAACGGGTCCGCCAGCACCGGTTACAACGACTTCGTTCAGGTTAATCGCCGTAGCGCCCATAGTAAAGTCGGCATTTATCGTCTGGCTCGCAGCTACGGCAACAATTTGTCTTTCGGAGCCATAACCAATAAAACGTGCTTCGAGTGTGTATTCGCCGGGGGTGACGTCTTCAATGACATAATTACCGTCGATGTCAGATACCGCCCCTTGATTGGTTGAAAGGATTACAATCTGGGCACCGGGAAGAATATCCCCAGAGTCAGCGTCGTATATCGTTCCCTCAATGGTCCCTTGGGCAAATGCACTTAGGGGGAGCATTAATAGGGAAAACAGCACAACGCTAACCTGAAAAGGTAGCTTTGCTTTTTCCATAATAAACTGTGTGTCCTATGGTGAGTAATTCAGGTAGCCTTTAGGTAGATGAGGCTTTCGCATCACCTTGGTGATTACCTAATAGTCGCATACATAGAGCCGCGCAAACTCCTTATTGCATGCTGCCCAAGAGGATCGATTGGAGCCGAAAGGGATGCGCCAAACCGAGCATATTGGGTAGTTTAAATATTCCCCTTCCTGGGCTAAAACGACATATTAGGTAAGTGAATGGTTTAAAACAAGGGATGAACCGTATTATACAAGCCCCATACAGAACTGCACCCGTACTCTCTCTTTTTATGAAAGCACTTTCAATTCTCTTAAAATAATAAAGTCATACACCGTATGACCCAACTACTTTCACGCCTCCAGGCAGGTCTGCCTTGGGTTATTCATTTCAGATCTTTAGCAGATTCGAATGAGCTTACCTAACAATAGTCTTTATAGCTTCTTGAGTAATTGCTGAAAAACATCCATCTTACGTCAGACATCCAATCCATTGCTATGAAGATCGCCCCCTTAACTCCAGATATCCTCGCCGGCTCGGTCATTGCCGTTCCTCCCCTTGCTCGTCAAGAAGGGTTTGCTATAGATGTTGAAGCCAACCGTCGCATCATTCAGTACATCGAGTCTGGCAAGGTCTCTACCCTGCTCTACGGTGGGAATGCGAACCTATATCACGTGCGTCTACATGAATATGAGTCCCTGCTGCGGATGCTGCAGCAAGAGGTGAGTGCAGAGACCGTCGTCATTCCTTCTATTGGCCCCTCCCTCGGCATTATGGCAGCACAAATAGACATTGCAAAGGACTTCGATTTCCCAAGCCTAATGATCCTGCCTACACGAGACGCGATGACGCCCAGCGGTTTGGCTACTGGAATAAGAAACGCGGCAGAGGCGTATGGAAAACCGATTGTATTGTACATCAAACACGAACAGGGACTCCAACCGGGCGATTGCATCAAGCTTGTGAATGATGGGCTGGTTTCCGCTATTAAATATGCCATTGTTAGGGATGATGCCTCCGAGGATGATTATCTAAAAGCGCTCCTAGAAGGCGTTAACCCCAATATGGTGATCAGTGGCATGGGTGAGCAGCCGGCCATCATACATATGCGCGACTTTGGCCTTGTTGGTTTTACATCGGGTTGTGTGTGCGTTGCCCCGGCCCTGTCGCAACACATGCTTGAAGCACTGAATAACAAAGACTATGCTCTCGCTGAAGAAATTCGGCGCCTGTTCTTCCCATTGGAGGACCTGCGGAATACGAAGCACCCGGTCAGGGTTCTGCATGAGGCCGTTCGGCTAGCTGGCATCGCGGATACCGGACCTGCACTCCCTTTTTTGAATAACTTGGAAGAAGAATACCACGAAGCCGTTAAGTCCGCTTCCTTCGAACTCATTTCACAAGAAAAAGCCCTACTGCAGTGAAAAAGCGACCTGAAGATCTACGAAGCTTTCGATGGTTTGGCCCCGATGACCTCCGATCATTCGGGCATCGCTCGCGAACCAAGCAAATGGGATACGGTCATGAAGAGTATGCAGGTAAACCTGTTATCGCCATTCTAAATACGTGGAGTGATCTGAATCCCTGCCATAGTCATTTCAAACAACGCGTAGAAGAGGTCAAACGAGGCGTCTGGCAGGCAGGTGGATTTCCGGTCGAGCTCCCCGTCTTGTCCGTAACAGAGACCTTCATGAAGCCGAGCCCCATGATGTACCGCAACTTGCTCGCGATGGAGGTTGAAGAAGTCCTCCGTAGTCAGCCGGCAGACGGGGTGGTGTTGATGGGCGGATGTGACAAAACAACACCAGGATTACTCATGGGTGCTATTAGCGTCGATCTGCCTGCTAT
>JAHQVL010000236.1 GCA_019634345.1 Rhodothermaceae bacterium | reverse complement strand
ATACAGGGGTATCGTGTACGTCGTCAAATCTTCCATCTTAACCTGATAAAAAGGAAGGGTATTAACCTCAATAGGCCCAAGGCTTTCAATCGCTAATACGCCAGTTGGAGAAACTACCGGTTGGACCTGCGCTTCCCAATGGTAAAAGATTCGAGTGGGATCAATGGGAATGGTATTCTTGTCTTCCCAAAAGCGGCTGGCTGCTGGATCGATTACGTGACGTAGTTCGAAGTGAAGATGGGGGTCCCTTGGTTCGCTGCTTAACCGTGTAATCTGTTGGCCCTTGGTAACCGTATCCCCAACGCTGACACACGTGGCTGCTCCTTCGACGTGCAGATAGCGAGATACAAGCCCCAGCCCTGATTCGTGATGATCAATGGTTATTGTGCCTTTTATTCCGCCTGCTGCTGCAGTTACCTCAACTACGGTCCCGGCGTAAACAGCAAACACACAATCCTGGGCTTCGCCCTCAAGGTCAATGGCTTCATGAATCTGCCACTTGCTGTAATCGTTCGGTTCGTTACGAGGAGGCTCAAAGCGCGTGCAAGGCTCACAGTCAGGATGAAAAAGAGACTCACTTGCGCGGCGAGCGCCAAAATATCCATTTGAATGGACACACCTTAGTACTAGAGGCGCGTGTAGGGGTGGACTAAGAAATGGTAGATTAGGCGCATGAACTGCTTGAAAGGACATAATGTTCTCTTGAACTTTTTGATGGATGAAAACAATGATTGAATTGATTATCACTACTTGCGTCATCCGAAGAGAAAAATGGACACTGTCCTACTCTTTTACTCAGGGCTTCTCCGCCCAAGCCATCCCGTCCGGGTTTATAAGCCCAGGCACTTCACCAACAATTTCGAGCGAATCCAGGTCTATAACCACCACTTTGTTAGCCCTGCTAACAGCAACGAATACCCGCTCCCCATCAGGTGCCATAAGGATTCCTTCGCTACCTCCCCCCACATCAATGCGTTTTACCTGCTTTCGTGTAGATGCGTCTAGAACTACAATTTGATTCCCCTGTAACTCAGCAACAAACACATACCGGCCATCCAGTGTGAACTTTAACCGGTTTGAAAAAGCCGTAGGCAAATCTAATTTATCAATTTCCTTTTTGGCGTTAATGTCAATGATAGAGACAGTGCTGTCATTCACATTGGTTACCCAAAGTTCTTGGCCATCCGGCGAGACATCTAGCCCCTCGGCACGTGGCCCTGTGGGAATTGTAGTAATCGTCCAGTCGGATGAACGGCCGCCAAAATCAGAGGGTCTTTCAATGATTGCGGCAAGCCGCCCAGATATGCTTGTCGCAAAAATCCGTTTTGCATCTTCAGATACAGCGATCATGTGCATCCGAGGAATACCCGTACCCAGCACCCAGTCAATTCGCTTAGATACCGGATCGTACCGGCTAATGGTGCGAGCCGGCTCGTTTGCAAAATAGAGCTTCCCGGCTGCCATTTCCAGGCTGTGAATGGGCCCAATCGGGTGCAGGTCTATCCCCTCTACTTGCTCCTGTTTTACAAGATCAATTACCGTGATTGTAGTAGCTCCCGAGTTCGATACGTATGCATATACTCCATCGGTAGCTACTTCGTGCGGATTCGGATTGGCCGGCACGTGTGCAATGATTTCTAAAGATACCGGATCAACAATGGCAAGTGCTGCACCGCTCTTCTCACCGACGAGGAGAGCCGGATTGGGGGTAGACTGTGCGAGGGCACTTTGTGCCAGGAGGAGATAAAAAAAGGTAATAAATAAACCGCGCATCAGTAGATCAATAAGGGGTTGTCAGAAATCACAAGGTTGTGAATCCCAAAGTACTTAAATCACAGAATATTGACTAACATCTCCTACTCTGCATACTGTTCAGCCAGTTCAGGTTTTCCCCATTTCGCATACAATTCAGCCAATTGAGAACGTGTGCGTTTTACAAAAGGGTTTGTTGCCCCATGTGCCTCTTGCAAAATTTGGATGCTTTCCAGAAAAGCTGATTCAGCCTCCTCAAAGCGGTTCAAATCAGCCAGAATGATCCCATAATTGAGAAGAGAACGGCCTACCACTGCACCACCTATTTTTCGCTGAAGTTCTAAGCCCTCTTTGCTAAAGCGCTCAGCTTCTTCTAAGCTCCCTTTTTTTTGATGAATCATCGCCAAGTTATTCAATGTAGCAGGAATTGAGGGATGGGCATTACCAAACAAGTCCCGCCGCATCTCCAGAGCTTGTTGTACAAGCACCTGCGCTTCATCAAGTTTGTTTTGCTTTATTTTTAAATGCCCAAGGTTGTTCAGGACATTCGTTAGCACAATATGTTTTTTAATTCCAAGTGTATCAGCAAAAGCCATAGCATCCTCGAGATTGCTCTGCGCCAGGCTATCTTTTCCTGCTGATAGCTGAATAGCAGCCAAACCGGACATATCCTTCAGAAGGGCGAGCACCCCTTCTTCCTTTTCTATATTCCGCCTTCGCACTTCAACGGTCTCTGCCATATATACTTCAGCACTGTCCAGATTTCTTCGATGGTAATTGATGAATGCTAAGGCATTTAGGGTAATTGCAAGATCTGAATGGAAGGGCTCCAGGAGTTCTCGTTGAATCGCGAGTGCTTGCCAGAGTTCGGGCTCTCCTTCCTTGAACTCTCCTTTTTCCACCAACACATCTCCCTTGCGCATCATACTATGAGCGGTAAGTTCGTGATTAAGGCCATAGAGTGAACTTCGAATTTCTTTAGATCGGTCGAAAAGGACTATGCTTTCTTCAAGCAGCCCAACACGACGATGAACCCGCCCGAGGTCCACCATGAGATCAGCTTGCACTTCAGGTTGCCCGGCCAGTTCTTGTTCAATCTTCTTGGCACCTTCTCTAAGAATCTGCTCCACAGTTACGGGCTCCCCATCAGATTGATTGGGATCGGCGCTATCGAACAAGTCGATCATAAAATTAGAAACTTGAGTTGCTTTTTCAGCTTCAATTTGTGCCCGGTCCCGTTCAGCCGCTATTTCACGCGATTGCTGAATGGTGGATAGCGTGAAAGCCATTGCCATAGCCAAAACGAGCAGACTCACCCCAACACCAACACGATTCCGCTGCGTGAACTTTCCAATCCGATACCTGAGTGTATCTTTTTGCGCTGCCACAGGCCGCCCACTCAAGAAACGGGATAAATCCTCCGAGAATTGCTCAGCGGACACATACCGACGCTCTGGCTCTTTGCGCAAGGCCATCATGACGATGTTATCCAAATCCCCGCGGAGTGCTTTCCTTAAGCGGCTCGGCCCAGTTCGACGTGCCTGGCTTATCTGAACAGCTGTACCTTCGGTTTTGGCCTCAGCCTCTTCTACGTGCATGAGGGCCGTACTGGGGCGGGATGGATTTTCATTGCAGATGATCCGTTCAATCTCCGCATGTACCTTCTTGTTGATCCGATAGGGCCGACGGCCGGCTAGAAGCTCATACAACAACACTCCCAGGGCATACACATCGGTAGCTGTTGTAATCGTTTCTCCCTTTACCTGTTCTGGGGCGGCATACTCAGGCGTCATCAACCGCATCTGAGATTGAGTCACCGGCATGGAGAGATCTACCACCTCTGGGTTCAGAAGCTTCGCGATTCCGAAATCGAGCAGCTTGACGTCCCCTTTTTCCGTCACCAAAATATTCGACGGCTTTAAGTCTCGATGAACGACCAGGTTTTGGTGTGCATGTTGAACGGCAGAACAAACGACACGGAATAGTTGGATTCGGTCCTCAATGGATAACCGGTGTGTATCACAGAACGTAGTGATAGGTGTGCCCTCGATATACTGCATCACGAGGTATGGCCGCCCTTCATCATCGATCCCTCCATCAAGCAACTGGGTAATATTAGGATGAGTCAACTTGGCCAGTACTTGCCGCTCAATGCGGAATCGTGCCATCATCTCACTGCTTCGGTATCCAGGACGGACTCGCTTCAGGGCAACTTTCTGTTTGTACTGCTCGTCAGCACGATGCGCCAGGTACACTTCACCCATTCCCCCTTCGCCAATAAGTTGATCCAGGCAATAGGGTCCGATTCGTGTTCCGATGGCTTTCTGTGGGTCGATTTCAGAAATGGAGTCTCCATTCAACACTCTATTTTCCAGGGCAAGCGCCATGCTGTCTCCATCAGCATTGAGCATGCCTTCAAGTTCATGCCGCAGAGTGGGGTTGTTAGCGCATGCCTTGTCCAAAAATGCTGTTCGTTGAGACTCATCCATCTCTATGACAGCAAAGTACAGTTCTTCAAGTTTATTCCAGAGGTGAGCGTCCATGTTATTCTGGGTTAGGCCACTTTGATGGGGTTCACTCACTTATGCGACAAATCATCGCGAGAGACGCCATAGTTGATAAATAATAGGGGCTACTCAATCAGGCCAGCTACTTCCTTGCGAAGCCAAAGCCGTGCGACGGTCCAGGAGCGTTGTACGGAACGCTGAGATACTCCGAGAACATCAGCCGTTTCTTTGAGCGTTAATCCACCAAAAAATCGATACTGCACGACCTTACTGGCCCGTTCATCCTGTGAAGATAGCTTGTCTAATGCTATATCAAGAGCCAATACCTCTTCCACTTCTTGCTCCGACAAAAACGCTTCGACATCTTCAAGAGGAACAGGCTTTATGCCACCGCCTCTTTTTAATCGCTTTCGTGCTCGTGCATAGTCAACCAGAATATTACGCATGGTTCGACTGGCAATAGCCATAAATTCACCTCGATCCGATATATCAAGCTGCTTCTGATCAACAAGTTTGAGATACACTTCATTGATGAGTGCAGTCGCCCCAAACGTATGGCCAGGCCGTTCTTTTTTTAACCGTTGGCGCGCAACAAGATGGAGTTCATCATACACTATTGGCATTAGTTGCTCTAAAGCAGACGCATCTCCCTGACGCAACTGACTAAGCCAATAAGTCACAGTTCCAGAATCGAGCATTCTAAACAGGTAGTCTTGCAATACCTAATAAAGGTAAGGTATTGCCTGTTGGAAAACGACCAGCGATTTTTTTGTCGTGTGGATGTCCACATTTGGAAAACGTGTCGCAAGAGAGATAAAGAGGGAAATCCATCCCTCTTATTAAACTCATCAATTTGTAATCTCTCATGGCATCACCCATCCAAAACGGCGAACTACTCGGCATGACCGGCAGGGGGGCAAAAGACAATCCTTCGAGGGTTGATGGTAGTACGCTTGAGCCTGGCATTCATCTCCGCTGGCAAATGAACCCGCACCTCGGCTTTCCATCAGGCGGCTTCGACATCTATCGCCGAAAAGAAAACTATCGCAAATACTTACGCTGTGGCTCTTTCTTCGAAAAGGATCTTGGAGGCGTTTTATGGAGCCCATTTGATGACGATCATCCAAACCATGTATATCCATCCATCGAATCGACAGGTAAGGTTCGCGTAGTAGCAGCTTGCCAGTCTAATCAAAAAGTCTCTGCTGCTTTCCCAGGTCTACAAAAAATCCGCATCGCGTTTCCAGAACCTGTAAGGCACGTGCGCATCTTGTTTGATTTACAAACTGAACCCAATCCCGAAGCTGAAGCTTTCTGGGAATCCAGTTCAGGCGATGTACGCATTGCCAGTAAGCGAGCAACCCGCCTTGGCAATTTTCGATACCTCAGTATTTTTGGCGATCACATTGATTATCTCAAGCTAACTGGGGAAGACATGGTCATTTGTGTGTTATGCTTTGTGACGGTTAAGGATGGCAGAAATGAGGATTGGGAGAAGGTCCCCCTTAACGGAAAAGATCCTATCTACCTCCCCATAACGCACCCGGCATGGCATTCACCTCATCCACATGCGCCCGATGATGATGTAGAAGCGGCATCCAGGTTACCGATCAATCTACCCATCGAAAAAACGAAGGCCTACCAAGCCGGCTTCACAGAAGACTTACACGACATTCTTTATACTCTTGTTGATACTGAGGAGCATCGCCTCTATCGCATCAAGGAAGTAGATTCGGAGAGTGGAACCACGCTGGATTGGCCTGGGATGACGCTGCTCCAATTGATGGGCCTTGATCCCAATATGGCCCGCATCCTGGGCCTCTACTGGCACGATGTCCCTCCTTCTCTCAACGCCTTTTATGACTACCGTGTAGTTGGCCACTATGAAAACAAATTATTGCCAGGTACGCTCATTCAATACAATCACCTGGACACAAACCTGAGCTATGGCCTCTACCTCAATGATCAAGATGTCTCCTATACCAGCCCGAATAGAATAGAAGCTATCAGAGGGACATGGGATGGCTCGGAACAGACCGGGTTGCTGTTCACAAACTCAATTCTCTTTGCACCCATCTCTATCCGATTACCTAAAAAGTATGCATCGATCACATTAAAGGTATCCTCTAGTGAAGGGTTCACGATTAAGGTGTTTGAGGATGCCATTTATGCAAACACGATTAACCGGGTAGCTGGCGATCACACCATTCACTTTGCAAACAGCAAGGACATGAACGTGATTAATATCTACCCTCTTGGGGAGCTTACTTTATTTGAGATGGAGTTAAGGAACGCAGACGCTGTAATTGGTGACCTTATCTATGATGTCTATCATCTCCGAGCAAACACATCACCGGCTGTTTCCATTGCAGACCTTGAACTGCCTGTTGTTGACACCAGTACAACTGGTGTAGATGAGAACGGCATATTTCAACGAGAACAAAGCAGGGTCGGGCTTCGCTGGACGCTCCGTGAAGCCGGAGGCACTTTCCTGGAAGCTGGTGCGCCGGCCCTTTTCCAAATTCAAAGAGAAACCGTCGACAGCGATACAGGGCAAATACTCGACACTACACTTATTAATGAACACTCACCAACGCTCGTCAGCACCGTTGACCAGCCTCACTACTCGGACCAACACGTTCCCGATGGGAGCTATCAATATGCTGTCCGCGGTATCGATCTATTTGGCGTCCTTGGGGATTGGAGCACACCTGAAGCGATTGTCGTCCAGGACCGTGCAGCCCCTCCGCCACCGCAAGCCGTAGAAGCCCTCTACCTGGATCCTGCCGATCCATGGTTGAGTGACGAAGACGCAGCCTGGACAAAGAACAACGGAATTGGCGTCAAGATATCCTGGATATGGCCCGGCTCGTTCAGGCTCCAGGCCCCGGATGTAACCCCTCCGAACGCAGAATTCAGAGTGTACTCAACCCTAGGGACGTTTAATGTATGGGAGGGGAAAGTCCTGGCAATTACAGAGAGGACCGACAAAACTGCCGTAGCTACAACCCTGAATTTGCCTGGTAATCCGGATGACTTTGCGAACGAAAAGATTCGGATAAACGATCACTTCTACCGTATCCTAACTAATACTACGGGCCCTAATGCTGTTTTAGAGGTTGAGCATCTCACACTACCGGCACTCACCCCATCGATCGGTTCGTGTATGCTCACAGCTACATTGCCGGGAAACACCGTCGACACAGGCGATGCATTTAATTGGGATCAGAGGCTTCATATTGAACCGGTTCAGCATCTACCGACGGTCATAGGAACGATTGCAAGTATTGCATCCCAGACGGACAGCAAACTGGAAAACCTGGGTGCTACTCGGATTGTGACTATCAATCAACTGATGCCAGAAGAAAGCATCAGTGTTCCTGGTTCATTGATGTGCAACGGTGTGCTGTACAGAGTTTTCCATCATTCTCAGGATACAGCCCTCCATCTTCATATAGCCCCTGTGATCAGTCCTACGAATGCCGAAGAACTGATCGAACCCATACCTGGCAACGATTGTGAATATTACCCAGGTTGGCGGTATGAAATACGTATTCCCGGCGTTATGCTGCCCATCACCGACGGTGAATCCAGTGCTTTCGGGCAAATCGCTATTTCATGCTCAGACGGTAAACAGCACGTCAGTGATGCACCTGTTTGGTCAAAACCTGGACGAGGCGGATTGGGCAATCGGCTGGGTAACGAGGGTTCTCTGTCGAGAGTCGCACGGATTGAGGCCTATCTTCGCTCAACGCCTGAGACCCTCTCCAACGTTCCAACAGCACCTCCAGAACCCATCTTCGCTGATCCAGCCAACTATTACGGTATGGCCCGCTACGTATTGTCCTGGGATGCCGTACCGCATGTGAGCGGATACACGGTGTATCGAAGCACCGGTAGTGCCCTATTCGATTTCGACCGGATTCAGCGAGAGCAGCAAAAGGGGGCTTATGCAAATGGAAGCGTATTTGATGATGACCCTGGCTTCAGCAATTGGCTCAGCAATTACGATCCAACCATAACAGAAACCGATATGGTTACAGATCCCCAAACCCATGCTACCGCATGGCGAGCCTGGGCACATCGGTTTTACGGATCACTCAGTGATCCAGATATCCAGGCACTGGCTAACAAAGCAGGAAACGAAGAAGCCTTTCGCAGTCTCAACCAGGAAGCCATTACAGATACACACTTCGAGGACTCATTTGATGGACGCGGACGCGGCTTCTATCTGTATCGTATCCGGACCGTTGATGTGGCCGGCAATGAAAGCACCTGGAGCGACACCTTCCCCCCTGTGCACATCTATGATATCGTGCCCCCTGCAATGCCTAGCGTGACCGCTGTACTTGGAGGAGAACGAAAAATATCCATCCAGTGGGATGCAAATCGTGAAAGCGACCTGCAGGAGTACTGGATATGGCGGAGTGATTCCCAAAAGAACCTTGAAGACATCCGCCGGCAGGCTCCGCTTGCAAAATACCCGAGCGCTAAATCGCTTGTAGAAACCTGGGAAGATGTACAGGTTGAACCTCGGACCGACTACTATTACCGCATTGCCGCGGTGGATACCAATCAAAATGTGTCCCCCCCTTCAGGCATTCTGCATGGACGGGCTGTTGATACGTCGGTACCAAACCCGCCAAGCTGGGAGCCAATAAAAGCAGGAACGGATCCCGATTCCGTTCAACTTAGCTGGACGCACCCGGACACCCAGCTAACGTGCCTGGTCCAGCGCCGGCCTGTTGGGGGCAAAGAGTGGGAAACTATCACAGCCTGGCTGCCTCGAGGAGCATACACCTATCTAGATACTACACGGGTTGAGGATAGCTACGAATACCGGCTCTCGGTAATGAACACAGCCGGCCAGGTCAATACTCAATTCAACGTACTTCAAGCCTAATTTTCAGAATCATCATGTCTATACTTCGCCTTCCCGTAACAGGGAATATAAATGCAACGGTCTTTCCCCACGTTGAGAGTTTTGATGCAATAGGGACCGAACCTGCAGACTGGCATTTAGGAATCGCCCTTGAGAGTGCAGCCCCGATTTCCATACAAGCAGTTTGTAATGGCTGGATTAGCACCGTACCTCCTAGTGAGGTACTTTCTGTCGATTTCGGCATTCTGCCCGACCAAATCGTCACAGCAGGTACAACAACACGGTTTTATTTACTCCCTGAGCCGGCCTTTGTAAACAGAAGCCAGGAGGATTTAGAACGAGAGCAACTCAGTAATGCTATCGAATGGATCTTATATGACAACATAGATGCACAATCTCTTGCGCAGGGCCTCCTTGACGCAATAGACAAAACGTTCTTCTCCCATTTAAGCGACAATGAGTTTCTGGACTTATTTTTTTCAGGCCAGGCAAACATCTTTGTGCAAGCCGGCACCACCATTGGATATGCTTCAACAGACAATGCGCACACTGGAGGTCATTATCGAGCTGAATTTGGAGTACGTAATAAACACGGTTACATCGACCCTGTAGCCTTCTATAGCAGCATGTCGGCTCTCCTGCAGGAAGAAGAAGCAACGCTGGCTGATCTTGAAACTACCGTCTTTAGTCCGTGGCCGATATTGGCGGACGGTGAAACGATCGATAACCTCAAAACCGAAGCAAGTCAGAAACTATATCCTAATGCCGTTCTCCAGGAAGCCCTGGATCGCCTTCAGGTCGAGTATGGAGGAGATGATTGGCGCGAAGTGGCAGATACTCAAAAATTCCTCTATCTCGATCGATTATATAATAACAACGTTGCCAACGGAGGGCCTCCGTTTGTTTTTAACAGGGAAGAAATGAGTAACCCATTTCAGCTTGAAGCAATCGCGGAGTTCTTCAACTGGTGGCAAAACCCAGCCATTGACCCGTTGCCTGAGAGAGCAGACTGGAGCAACCTGAGCACTGTCAATTTTAGTGATGATGACTTCCATCTTGTACTCATCGATGCTTTTGATGACCCCAAACTGGGCAGCCCTGAATTACCGAAACCGGAATGGTCAGTAAATCCATGGAAGATAAAAGAAGCCACCAGTACAGAGAATGGGGGCGATGATGTAGAAGACTGCCTTTGTGATCCATCTGTAGAAACAGAGAACAATTATTTAAAAAACGAAGATACATTTAGAGGGACATTATTCCTGGTACATAAAGGCGCTGTCATTTCCTGGTACAGGTGGAGTTCGTATACCTCTCACAGGTGGGAAGATATTCTACAGCATCATTGCGATTATGCCTCTTCCATTCAGGGTAACCTGAAGTATAAGTTTGAATCCAGGTATTCGGGCACTAGAAATGTCAATTACTGTTTTAAGCTCTGGTATGACGGTGATGATCCTACCATCTTGAGTACTCGAACGGGTGCTCAAAGCGATTATGCGGAAGAAGCCTGGGTACCTGGCAGATTCTACTTTAGGGATAACGGGGCGGGGATCCAGCCTGACCCTGATGGGAAAACATGGGTCCTCCTTCACATGGCGCATACTGAACACGATGAAATAACCCTGGTTGATCAGGTGGAAGAAGACGAACTTGAACAATACTTCTCCTATACAGGATCAGCCGGTTGCATTGTATCTCCCTCTTTTTATCAGTTCCGTAAAAAAATGTGCACCCTGTACCTGGATGGCACGCAATTTTTCCTTTACAACTACATGCGCAAAATTGAAAGCGCAGGGACGCACACTCAAAGTTTGAAGTTGCGAGACAGAGGTGTATCTCGCATTCAAAAGGAGCTTTGGGAAGGCAACATATCTGGAACATTTTGGCTTATCAGGCCCGACGAACCCACTCGAAAATAGAAAACTCAATGTATAGAATAGCAACGCCTCTCAGTAAACTGATCGAGGCAACAGACTGGCCCGTAGACTTTTTTAACAACGACGATGTAGCCGAATTGGTAGATTCTATCTACATTGCGGACTATTCGATCTCAGTAACAGATGGGGATATCAGCGCCTCTGTCACTCTTCTTTTACCCGGAGAATTTAACCTGAACGTTCCGGGAATTGCTGGTTTAACCTTTGCTCTTGGAGTTGCAGATATAGCGCTCCCTCCCCCCGGTGAAGACGACATTTCTGACGAACCCTTGCCGGGAGACGATAGAGTGGCTGGTCCTGAAGACGGATTCCCTTTTGATGAACCCCTACCGGAAGGATGGTTTCCCCTATCCCTGCATTTCTCATACGTAGACAACAGATGGTCTCTCTCCTATTACGACCTCTCCGCTGAATTACGCATCGACAGTAATCTTCTCAGCCCTATTGATGAGTCTGGACAGATCTCTCTCGGGTTGCGTGGAGAGTACGCACTGGATGACCTGTTTAACTTGACGTTCGAACTCCTCTCGGAGTTTGACTTCCCGACCTGCGAAATCGGAAATTCCGGATTGATCCTTTCTGCCGAAGGGATCAAGCTGGACTTTTCCCGCCAGGAATCTCCTCAGGAAATTTTGGATGCCGGTTATGATGCGTCGTTTCTAGGCCTCTACCTGGAGTCCGTCTCCGTTCAACTTCCAGAGAGTTTAACCAATGAGGACGGTTCGCCCATAACAATTAGTGGTACCGATGTCATTATTGGCAATGGCGGAATAAGCGGAACGGTATCCATTGAGGATACGATTTCGGCTCGATTGTTTGGATTCGAGCTGGAACTGACAGACATCTCAATTACCTTCAGTCAGAATACCATCGTTGCAAGTAGCCTGAACGGAATCCTTACCATTCCGTTTTTTGACGAACCGTTTGAAATAAGTCTCTCCATAGGTAACAACGGAGATTTTTATGCCTCTCTCGGGCAATCGGATGCAGACGGGCTCTTTTCGCTTACTATTCCCAATATTGGAACGCTGAAGATAGCTAGTATTGGCTTTGAAACGAACGATGGTGAGGCGCAACTGATCATTAATGGCAGCCTCCAACTCACTGTCCTCAGCCCAACTCTAAACTGGCCAGAAATTTCGCTTTCGGACCTTCGCATTAACCCTGATGGCACCATCCAACTCTCTGACGGTTGGATGAACCTACAGGAACCGGTCAGTCTGAGTCTATTTGGGTTTGGATTTGATATGTCCCGCATCGGCTTCGGAAATGAAAACGACGGACGGCCTTGGATTGGGTTCTCTGGTGGACTCCAACTCTTGCCGGCTCTTCCCACAGGCGCTTCTGTAGAAGGGTTGCGCATTATTTGGGATCCTGAGCAACCCAGCATAGAACCGGAAATCAGGCTTCAAGGGGTAGGTATGGAATTTACCGTGCCCAATGCCGTTTCGTTTTCAGGAGATGTAGCCCTTATTACAGACGGCCCCGATCGGTACTTCCAGGGCAATGCGAGTCTTGAAATCATGCCCATAGGATTACAGATCGGTGCCTCAATAAAGGTCGGACGCAATACCGAAGAAGACTACAAGTACCTGTACCTGTATAGCGATCTTTCTCTTCCTGTAGGAATTCCTCTATTCGCGACGGGTGCAGCAATCTATGGCTTTTCGGGCTTGTACGGAATGAACGTAGGCCCAACGACAGTGAATGGCGACTGGTACGGCTGGTACAAAAACGCTCCTGAGCCCTTTAATATAACGCACTCCAGTAAGTGGAAAGGGCTCAACGATGGCAAAGCGCTGGGAGCAGGCATGACGTTGGGTACGTTGTTCGATGCTGGGACCGTGGTCTCCGCAAAAGGCCTCTTTGCCCTCATCCAACCTGGTCCAGCCATCATCCTGAACGGATCAGCCAATTTTCTTTCCGGTTTGCCCAACCTTAATGAGAAGGACAGCGAAGGCGTGTTTAATATGCTCGCTGTGCTGGATGCGTTGGCTGGCACGCTTCAGCTACATATCGACGCCGGCTGGAGCAAGGCCCAGGTATTGGATATCGCCGCCTCTGCAGAAGCGTATTTTAACTTTTCAAAGCCAGAGAACTGGCATTTTTACCTGGGGCAAGATGAACCGGAAGACCGCCGTATTCGAGCCTACATGGTCAGCCTGTTCCATGCCGACGCCTACCTCATGATAGACCGTAACGGCATTGCAACTGGAGCAAGTATCAGTTGGGGTGCCGATTGGAAGTTTGGACCGGTAAAGGTCATTTTAAAAGCATGGATAGGTGGAGATGCTACGATTAGCTTCAAACCGCAACAGTTGGCTGGTAGCCTGAATGTGGGCGGTGAGTTTGAAGTATCGGTAGCCGGAGTTGGTCTAGGGCTGGCAGCAGAAGCGATCCTTAGAGGTGCCGCACCTACCCAATACGAAGTGGTTGGGCAACTTATTCTTCGCGTTAAATTACCAACACCAATTAAAGACCTTGAAGAAGATATTCTTCTTGAGTGGAAAGAAGAAAAAGCACCCGGCTATGATAGCCCGTTGCAAACCATTGGCATCGAGCATCACAAAGCTGACGAGGCCTGGAACAACTTGCCTGAATCTGAAGAAGGAAGCCCCGTCGTTCCGCTCGACGCCAAACCGTTTGTTGTATTCGATCGTCCGATGCTCGACGAAACCCTCACAGAAAATATTGACCTTACGAGTACTGGCAGCTATCCAGGAAGCACACAAATCGACAGCTATTCGTTCGATTATAAGCTTAAAGAAGTCATCCTTGAGAAAAAGTCAAAGGCGGGTGGTGAAAGCTGGACACGGGTTGAAGATCTTTATGGTACCTGGATTGCGGAAGAAGACGAGAGCGGTACTGAAGTCCACATGAAATTTCAGCTTTGGACAAAGTCCCCCTTTGCCTTCACCCGGCAAACATCCAGAACGTATAGGGACACGTTTCTCCAAAACCACCTCGGCTGGCCCTGTACCAGTGTTCCTGAAGTCCAACTCCATTGCGTCGACTGGAATGACTTTGAACCGGACATAAATATGCCGACCTACTTTGAGCACCAGAACGTGCACTTTAGCCTGGTCAGCATAGAACCCGGAGATTTTGAGTTCGCCACCATCCGTCGCTCCCACAGTTCAACATCCCATTGCAACCAGGACAACGTGTTGCTCCTGCCGAGTGACGGTGAAGAAGTCATGTGGATCACGTTTCCCGAACCTGTCAGCATTGTTGAACTTTGTATTGGAGGTCACTTCGTTGCTATTGGTGCGTACTCAAACGGTACGCTACTCGAACGTATTATCAATCCCCAAGACGAGCGCATTGGATTCAGCGCCTTCGATTACGAGGGACAAGCCATTGACACCATCGCCGTATGGGGATCCGATGACCCGGAAATCGCTCAGATCTGTTACTATCTGGAATCGGAAGTGCAAGAATATGGGTACGTTGCCGACCATTTTACCAGTGTTTTTTCAAACATACTCCGCTGGGACACTTCAGAAGAGATCTTCGAACCTGAGACGTATTACAGGCTAACTGTCATTGACGAAACCGTTAGAACCCACAAGGGAGAATCAGTACCGGAGGTGCATAACAACGTGGCTTATTTCCAGACGGCAGGCCCTCCTGGGATCACGCCTGCATGGTCTCTCAACAGTCCCGCTTCGACGTCTCAACCAGGAGAAAACACAACAGCACCCTATCCACTCGGAGGTGCACTCACAGATCTGACTTCCTATATCAAATGGACGATTCCAGCCAATGGGGCTCAACCCGTTTATCGTAGTTATGATCTGGGGGCTGACTTCAATGAAAACTACGTCGAACAGATGTATGGGGCAGACATGGCGGTTAAACTACTGGATACAAATGCCAATCCTGTATTGGATGAGAACGGCAACGAGATCGCGTTCCCAAACCTATGGGGAGAACAACCCATTGCTGAACTCAGCGAAACGGAGTACCCCTACACTGTTTCAGTAGAAGACTGCCTAGAAGGTTATCCCGTCTCCTATTTGCCTGACCAAAAAATTCTATTTGCAAACGGCATCCTTCTAGAGGAAGATTTCTCAGGCGACCTCGAAAACTGGACAGATCCTAATGCAACCAATACGTCTGCCTGGGAAATCAAGGAAGGTACATTGATTTACGGCACTCTCGCGTTCCCGAGCCTGGGGGCTTTATTGGTAGCAGGAGATGAATCCTGGTCTGATTACGCCATCGAAGTCGAACTCAGCAATCAAGGTGAAGAAGTTGGACTCGTATGCCGGCATACGGAGAAAGACGAACAAACCTACTATAGGCTCCGATTATCACCCACCGGCCGGTTGTTTGAGAAGATTATCGATGCAGAAGTAACGGTGCTCTGGGAAGATAAAGAAGCCTACCTGCCCGGCGAGCATTCAACGCTCGCTCTTCAGTGCTCAGGAGATCGGCTTCGTGGACAACTTGATCAGGTTATGCTCTTTGATCTCAAAGACAATGATCCTCTCCTCGAAGGGCGTGTTGGTATCTACACGAACTCGACAGCAACCTTCAATCACTTCCTTGTTCGTGAGTGGCCAGGAGGCGCCCTTGCACCACAGACCATGTTTCAGGCAGACCTGGTGGCTAGCTTTGTGTTATTCCAGGGCGGCTTGCTCGACGGATGGATTGATCCTACATACAGTTCCTGGACTGAACTGCACAAAAAAGACGGCATCGCCCGCCTTGCCGCACTAGGACGAACGGACTGGGACGATTATCGGCTGGAGATAAACATGGAGCGCGTCGGCTCTCGTGTAGGGGCGATTGTTCGCTATCAAGAAGTAGATCTAGGCAATGGGCAATCGGAGTTTAATTGCTATAGACTCCAAATCAACCTCGCCAAAGATAAAATCATTCTGGATCGTTTTTATGCAATCTATGACAATGTGAGTAATTTATACGAAGGACAGAGCGCGACAACCCTTGCTGAATGTTCAGGGATAAGTTGTCCCATAGATTTCTTATCTGACTCATTTGATATAGCACTAGAATGCATAGGGGATTCTCTTACCGCCTGGGTGAATGGTCAGTTGCTCTTCCAGATCAAGGACAATAACCCTTTGAGTACGGGCCAGGCAGGGCTCTATTACCTGGGCAATGAAGTGCAAGGCGAAATCCCTGTTTTTTCAGAACTGGTTGTGCGATCAGCTACACGGCAACCGGTTTATTCCTGGAATTTCACGACCTCCCGTTATGAAGGCTTTGTAGAACACATGGATTCCTTTCAGGGCATCGTTTACCGGGAAGAAGTGACTGATATCGATCAACAAGAGTTAGAAGATGCTATTCATGCAGCAGTCTCTGCGTTGTCGACTCTTCACCAGGAGTATCAGGATGCACGGGCAGTCCTGGAAGGCAGCAATGAATCCGTTGTGAGTAATCAGAGGGACAACGTGCTGTTGGCTGCAGAGATATGGCATAAAGAAGCGCACTTGCATTATGACGCAATCCACAAAATTCTCTTGAATTCAGCCCACAGGCCGTTACCACCTTGTGTTGAACTCTCTGAAGTCACAGAAGACACAGAACGGTACGGACTACTACTAGAAAGCCCCGAGCCACTGGATTGGTCAAGAACCAATCTACAATTGGCTAAATGGGATGCTTCTCTGGAACGCTATGAGGCCGTACGAGACATCACGATGGTTTGGAGTAATGACGCCACACGTGTTTATCTCTTGCCGTATGGTCAGGGACGCCTGGATACTGGACGGTATGTCATTCAGATGGCATACAATCTAGATATTGGCCTTGAAGGACCGTTGCAACGAAGAGGAGGAAGTGTACTTCCGGAAACTACTGGATTGACCTTTGAATTAACATGAGTGGATCTACGTTTACTGTAAACAATCACTCATATGCCCCAAACCACGAGTCTTAATGCCCTTGAAGAACGCCTCGACCGTCTAGTCACCAGTTTCGATACCCGAACTGACACGAATGCTGTACAATTTGCGCTTGCATCACCTTCGCAAGACTGGGCATGGTCGTGGCCATCTTCCTCAACGCCCTACTTTATAGCGAGTACCACGAAATTGTATGTCACAGCTATCCTTGTTCAGCTACATCAGCAAGGACTGCTTGACTTCGATAAACCGACGGCTTCTTATTTACCCAAAGGCATGATGGATCGGGTCCATGTCCGAAAGAAAAAGGATACCAGTCAACAGATTACAGTGCGTCAAATGATGGCTCACACGTCTGGAATTGCTGATTATTTTGAGCAGCGTAGAAAAGGGAAAAGTCATTTTGAGCGAGTATTGAAAGAAGACTTTGCATGGGATGTTCATGATGTAGTAGAAATCACAAGAACATTAAAACCCAAATTTCCACCGGGCACACCTAAACGTGCCTTCTATTCAGACACTAACTACCAGCTACTGGGTGCGCTCATCGAATCCATTGAAGAGGCTTCCTTTTCTGAGGTTGTTGAACAACGCATCCTTAATCCCCTTGGATTAGAGAACACGTACGTGTTTTCGGAAGCGTTAATCAACCAGTATGATCACGTATCGACGATGTTATTCGGAAAAAAGCCAGTGATCATACCTAAAGCAATGGCTTCTGTACAGGCAGACGGGGGTATTGTATCGACGGCTACGGATGGTATACAGTTCATGAATGCATTTATGGATGGCACCCTCTTTCCAACCTCCTATTTCAAAGCGCTTTTTGAAAGCTGGCATTCGATATTTGGGCCTCTTGAGTATGGAATGGGCGTCATGCGGTACAAGCTTCCGAGAATACTGTCACCTTTCCAGAGAGTCCCTCCTATGGTGGGGCATTCAGGAGCTTCAGGCACTGTATTGTTCTTTGTACCAGAGCTTGATTTGTATATCTCAGGCACTATCAATCAGCTTAAAAAGAGAGGATTAGCATTCCAACTTCTGACTAGAATAGTCGTGTTATGCCAGAAGTTCTTTGGTTGAATCGACAGGCCGTCATTCACTCGTTTGGACATACATGTTCTGAAACTTGGCATCCTGGATGATATACACTTCTCCGTTCGGAGCTTGAACCACCCACGCATCAGACATATCCGAGTGAGCTCCCTTTACCTCAATATGCCCATCAGCCAATACCGTATCCACTTCAAAAGCATGACCAGGCTGATAGGCACAAATCAACTCGGTCTTTCTGAAACGGTGCGGTGTTTTATCTGGGACGGGCTCATAGGTCTCTTTAAAGACCTTTGCATCACATCCATAAATATCCCCACTCGGCTCTCCATTCTCGGTCAACGAGACAATGATCCATCCGCCGCTTCTTAGTTGCTGATCTCCCCAGGATTTGTGAAATACAATCGGGTCAGCCGACTTAAAAGCAAGTACTTCGAGTCGCTTTCTGTACTTTTTAGCCTTAGATTCGTCAAATTGAATCTTCTGTCTCATAAATAAACGGGTATACCAGATGTACTCTATAAGTGCTAACGGATAAACGTTTAAGGGATTCACCCTTTTTTATTTATAGAATCTAGTATAAAATGCGTCAACATAGCAAGGTAGAGTTTGATTAACCAGCGATCACACCAGGGTATTTCCGAGTTAATAACACCATCGCAGAACGAAAATACTTTCCGGTAATTATGCAGAGTTGAGAAGAAGTGGCTATTTTGCACACTCAATACGCCAGATCGTTATCCAAAAGCAGGTATGAAAAAGAACGTATATATATCTCAAGAACCTGAAACCTACGACGCCATTGTTGTTGGCTCGGGCATCACCGGAGGTTGGGCTGCAAAGGAATTGTGTGAGAAAGGCCTTAAAACGCTCGTACTGGAGCGAGGGCGTAATGTTGAGCATATTAAAGATTACCCTACAGAGCACCGTCCTCCCTGGGAATACCCGCTTCGAATGAGCGTTCCTCGTGAGATTTCGAATCGCGATCATGAGGTGCAAAGCCTGTGTTATGCCTTTAACGAATCTACAAGGCACTTTTTTATTAATGACCGAGAAAATCCCTACGTAGAAGACAAGCCCTTCAATTGGATTCGGGGTAATCATGTTGGTGGGCGTTCATTGATGTGGGGCCGGCAATGTTATCGCTGGAGCGATCTGGATTTTAAAGCCAATGAAAAAGAAGGAATTGGCGTCCCGTGGCCGATCGGTTATGAGGATATCGAACCCTGGTATGACTATGTCGAGACTTTTGCTGGTATAAGCGGGGAAGCGCTTGGCCTATGGTACTTACCGGACAGTATATTTCAGCCGCCTATGGAGTTGAGCGCAGGAGAAAGGGTCCTTAAACAAGGTATTGAACGTGCCTTTCCGGGACGCGTTCTCACCATCGGCCGCGTTGCCGTACTGACTCAGGCACATAATAATCGTGCTGCCTGCCACTATTGCGGTATCTGCCAACGTGGGTGCTCAACAGGGTCCTATTTTAGCAGCCAAAGTGCAACCCTTCCCGCAGCTACAGCAACAGGTAACCTGACCCTTCGCCCGGACAGCCATGTCCATAGCGTGGTGTATGATGAAGCGACGGGCAAGGCCACCGGTGTTCGGGTAGTAGATGCGCATTCGAAGGAAATGACCACCTTCAATGCACGGATTGTATTCATGTGCGCATCAACGCTTGGAACGACACAGATCCTGCTTAATTCGAAATCAAATAGCTTCCCAAATGGCTTAGCGAATTCAAGCGGCTCTCTTGGGCATTATTTGATGGATCACCATTATCAAATTTCTGGGCAAGGAGAAGTTGAAGGATTGCTCGATCGGTACGACTATGGAAACCGCCCCAATGGATTCTACATCCCCCGATACAGAAACCTGGACGAAGCAACGCAACGCGATGATTATGTGCGAGGCTTTGGTATACAAGGGCGCGTAAGCCGAACCAGTTGGCAACGTGGCAACAGCGAACGAGGATTTGGCGAATCTCTAAAAAATCGATTGCGAGATCCTGGACCCTGGCGATTGTCGCTGAATGTATTTGGAGAAGCACTGCCCGATTATGATAACAGGGTTTACCTGGACCCAGACAAAACGGACGATTGGGGAATCCCACTGCTTCATATCGACTGTGAATGGAAAGAGAATGAGTACGCCATGCGAAAAGACATGGTTGACAGTGTCGAGGAAATGCTTACTCAAGCGGGAGTCAAAGACGTGAGTGTCGTTGATAGGTATCTCGAAGACGGCTATGGCGCGCCAGGCCTGGGGATTCATGAGATGGGCACCGCACGGATGGGGAACGATCCCAATACCTCTGTTCTAAACAAATGGAACCAGGCACATGATGTCCCCAACCTGTTTGTCACCGATGGGTCTTGCATGACGTCCTCCGCCTGCCAAAACCCATCGATCACCTACATGGCGTTAACAGCACGTGCCTGTGATTTTGCCGTAGATGCGCTTAAGAAAGGTGAGATTTAATGGTGATTGCCTTATTTGACCAGTGAAACCATCTGAGTAACGGTTTCCTGGCTGCCTGTAGCACGAATTAAATAGAATCCACTCGGAAGGTTGCTGGCATCAAAGGCAATCATGTGTGCAGCATTTGCGTCCAGAAGGCCATCATACAACAACCCAACTTCTTGCCCTTGTGTGTTATACGCCTGGACCTTTACATGCTGGGTTTGTGCAACCGTCAATTCGATATTGGTTCTCGGGTTGAATGGATTCGGATACGCTTCAGACAGCGCCAGCCCTGACGGTGCTAAAATAGACACTGAGACGGGGTCGCTATAAGAAACGGTCCCATCAAAATCGATCTGCTTCAAACGGAAAGAATGCTCACCAACAGGGAGCTGTTCTACGCGAAATGAATAGGACTGTGGTTCGTTGGTTGTCCCGAAGCCTTGTACAAACGCAACTTTCTGATACTCACCCCGGAGCAACTGTTCAACATCAAACCCTGCATTATTCGTTTCTGAAGCTGTTTCCCATACAAGAGAAACGGATTGATCATCCAATAAAGCTTCAAAAGCGATCAGTTCTACTGGCAATTCGCCCAAATCAGGACGAACGATGAAAAGCCCATCCTCAATGTTGCTAACAATCACATTGCCACTTTTGAAGAACGGATAATTACTCCATGCCCCATTAAAGCTCGCATTATTATTCGCCGGAAACGAGTCGAAGTAACCCACCTCAACGGGATTCAAAGGATCAGAAATGTTCAAAATCCGAAGGCCAGCTGTATAATTCGTCTCATAGGCTAAATCATCAAGAATGTAGAGGTTATGGTCAACTGCTCGTGTTGGGCCAAAGTATTCCTTTGCCAAAAAGGGATCGTCAAGATCGGTAAGATCCCAGATGAGCGTTCTCGTATTGGTTTGCGCCTCATCCAATTCGTCCCCCTGGTAGAAATACTGTTGATCTTCAGTAAACCATCCCTGGTGTACATAGCTCGCATTTGGATAGGATTCTCGAGCGATCTGAATGGGGGCCGATTTCTCGGTAACGTCTACAATCGTGATCGTGTCTTCATTTGAATTCACACAGATCTCCCTTCCCTGGTAATCCTCATCAGGGCCCTCGTAGATCACGCATTGTGCGTCGTGCGTGTACCCATCTTGCGAGAAACATCCTAAATTCTTAGGGCTGGCAGGATTTTCAAGCGATATAAAATGCAACCCCCCAGAACAAGTGCTACTGCCCACTGCATAGGCAACACCAGACTTCTCATTAATCGCAATATTGTGTGCACTTCCAAACCCGTCATAGTGCGCTGTTGCAGAAAACGTTTCAGGCGGCGATTGAACCGTTAATAATTGAGACAAATCAAACACCTGCATCCCATGATTCCTGGCTTCACTTACGATGTAAACGTATCCATCGTGCACCTTTAGATCTCGCCAGGTGGATGAACTGGTATGCGTCGCCAGGCTCCCCAGGTAAATGGGTTGGGTTGGGTTGGTCACTTCAACAAATGCTGTACCTGTCGAGAGGCCAACCAGGGCAAACTCCCTCCCTGAGCCAGGGTCGGTCCACCCCCATATATCATTTCCTGACGTATTATTACTCCCTCCCATGGAGGCAATTGGAACATGGGCCATTAGGTCCACTGAGGCGCAAGGATATCTGTCAGCCATTCCATTATCACAAGGCATTCCCTGTGCTTGCCCCAATTTGGGTGCGAAGAAAAACAGTAGTAAAAACAAGTAAGTATATGCACGCATATTTTTTTACGTAAAGAGACTCAAATAGCGATCTGCCAGGCTAATTCTCTAGAAAACTGTACAAAAGGAGTTGCAAATAGACAGGGATTGTGGGTGCTTATTCTCCTCTACTAATACCATACCAGAACGAACTTTCTTAAAGGACACCGCTATTCAATCGCTTAAAAAAATCACATCCGCAAACCGCCAAACGCTGTTCGATATCGTACACTCATTGTATCGAACCCGAACAACCTTACGCGCCTCGACTTGCTATAAACTCATGTATTTCAGCAACTTACATCTATGGCACATCATTTGACTAAGAAGATTACAAATGCCGCCAACTTGCATCCCGGGTCCATATATGCTCAAGAATTACATTACCCTCGCCTACCGAAGCCTGATTAAGAATAAACTTGCGTCTGCGATCAATATCGCCGGCCTTGCCATAGCAGTCGGTTGCAGTATCGTTGCCTACAGCTTCATCTCAGGTGAATTGCTTGGAGAAATGCTCCACGAGCATGCGGATGAGATTTTTCAGGTCCAAACAATACGTAATGTCGACGATGCAAGAGAGATATCCGGCTTTACTCCTGAAGCTATGGGACCGCAACTCGCCCAAGATCTCCCGCAAGTCGAACATGCGGTACGTATTCAGGAGGCGCGCCTCTCAATCATGCATGGTGAGCATGAATTTCATGATCATGTTCGATTTGTTGATCCAGCCTACCTGACTATGTTTACGATTCCTTTGGCCCAAGGAAACGCGAATATCCTGAATGACCCCGATGCGTTGGTATTGAGTCAAGATGCGGCAATGAAATATTTTGGAGATCAAAACCCCATCGGGCAGTCTCTTACATTCAAAGTATCTGAAGAGGTATTAACGTCATACACTGTACAAGCGGTAGCTGAGCGATTCCCGATTGGTTCTGTCTCTAATTTCTCCATTCTTACGACGTATACCAACAATATCTCGCTTTTAAATCCTGACACGCCCCTTTCTGACAAGGAAAATTGGGAAAAAGATATATGGGCAACTTTTGTTCAATTATCGAATTCCTCTGATAACAAACAAATTGAACCCTTACTGGCCTCCTATGTTGATGCAAAAAATGCGACTATTACGAGCGATAATACCGTTCAGTCGTTTAGGCTAGATAATCTAAAAAATCTCGTCTATTCAGCTGATGAAGTGCGTAACTCGATCAGCAGCGGGTACCCAAGAGCGGCTATGATTGTGCTGGGCACAATTTCTCTTTTTCTATTCACACTTTCTTGTTTCAACTACATCAATATTACACTCGGGGCATCCAATGCACGCGTAAAAGAAATTGGCATACGCAAAGTAATTGGAAGTCAGAAACGACAGATAGTACTGCAATTCTTGACAGAAAACCTGGTCCTTTGCAGCACAGCATTGTTAGTTGGCATTGGACTCGCTGTTTTTCTTCTCTTACCAGGATTTGGGGTAATATCGGGATCAAACATGCGCCTTGAGCTCGATCAGCGAACTGACTTTTGGGTGTTTCTCTTGACATTTCTTGTAGGGACCGCACTCTTGTCGGGATCCTATCCCGCGTTTTTCATTGCGTCCTTTAAACCTGTTGCTATTTTCACGGGCAAATTCAAATCGCGCGGCCCAAACCGATTCATGAAAACGCTCCTTACGGGGCAGTTCATTTTGGCCTTTGTCACCATGATGATGTGCGTCGGCTTCATGATGAATATGTCCTACCTCAAGAACCTGGATTGGGGGTATGATAACCGAGATACTCTTGTGCTTAGATTGGACCCTGAATCCTATGAAATCATGCATGATGCGGCCAGTCAATTATCCCAAGTTTCTCATATAACAGGTGCCCGAAATCACCTAGGGATGTGGAATGGAGACCGTGTCACGTTTACATCTTCTGGGCAGGAAGAAGAAGCCGTAAGATTTGAAGTAGGTGAAGGATATTTTGATGTAGTTCGTCCACGAATACTAGCCGGTACCTTTCCAACATTACCCAGCCATGTTCTAGTCAATGAAAACCTGGCTTCCAGACTAGAATCAGATAATCCGATTGGTGAGACAATTTTACTTGGAGAAGCAGAATACCAGGTGGCTGGGATTGCTGAGGATTTCCATTTCACTGATTTCTCTGATCTGATCGAACCCGCCTTTTGGAAACTTGGAAACCCTGCTGAGTTCAGTTACCTCGTCACGCGATTTCAGTCAGGAAGTGAGGACGAGGTGGTGAGTGCATTAGCTACCGTTTGGAATGCCTCGTTTCCTGATAGGCAAGGGATGAATTATTATTTCCAGGACGAGTCCTTCAATTCGTTCTTTATGGAAGGGAGAGGCATAAATCAGATCTTCGGGTTTACTGCGATATTAGCCTTGTTACTCTCCTGTGCAGGATTATTCGGGCTTGCCTCCCAGCATACGGCAAGCAAATTAAAAGAGATGAGCATACGAAAAATCCTTGGGGCCACAGTCATGCAAATCGCCCAGCTAGGCAATCGGCAATTTATGATTCTGCTCATCATTGCATCTATAATTGCAACACCAATCAGCTACCTGCTCCTGGGCAATATGATGGATTCTTTCATAGAGTACCGCATGGACCTCGGGCCGGCCCCTTTTATTATCGCAATAGGCCTGACCTTACTGGTTGCCTTGGGCACCATCTCATCACAGGTGTACAGGTTGATTTCTGTAAACCCGGCTGAGCTCCTCAAAAATGAATAGTGGCTTACAGGGATCGCCTCCATACACCTGGTGATACCCCATATTGCTTTTTAAAGGCCCTTCCGAAATGGCTTTGATCAGCGAAGCCTGAAGCCAATGCAATCTCTGATATGGGACGAAGGGTAGTCTGTAGTTGCTCTGCAGCCCACTTGATACGTAATGTTCGAAGGAAGCAACCAGGTGTAATACCGTAACGCGCCTTGAAGGCTCTTGCGAAGTATTGATTGTTGCTAATTGATGTGAGTGAGAAGGAATCAGGCCTTTGTGTATGGACTCTGTAAAACGAAAACCACGGACACTCCTTGCTTGAATTAAGTCCCGCCGGCGAGCCGGTACAGCTGCTGGTTTTGCATGAGAAGAAGGGGGCATGACCTTTTGAGCTTATTACGTTCTAAATCGGTTCATTCCGTTCCAGATTGGAGAATGTGCAATCCGTATTATTGCACATACGACAGCACAAAGCTAGAGATTCTTTCATTATGGTTCCAGACTCCGACTATTCTCTCGACCCAGCAGACTGGGAGGCCTTTGAGGCAACTGCACAGCAAACCCTTCACGATGCAGTGGCTTTTTTGCAAACCATCCGTGAGCGCCCTACATGGCAGCCACCACCACACGAAGTAAAAAAGCGGCTTCACGAAGCTATACCTATGTACCCTACGCCACTCGCCGAGGTATGTGCTCAGGCGCGTCGTGATATTTTACCCTACCCGACAGGCAACATTCATCCACGGTTTTGGGGATGGGTAATGGGGACGGGAACAGCTGATGGAGTCATTGCCGACTTGATTGCCTCAACCATGAATACCCACATGGCTGGATATGATCAAAGCGGGTCTCTCATCGAAGAACAGGTACTTAGATGGCTTTGCCAACTCTTTGGGTACGGCCCGGAAGCACTGGGCATATTCGTCTCTGGAGGTACCGTGGCTAATATCTTGGGCATTGTAGCAGGGCGTCAGGCAAAAGCGGGTTATGACGTACGCGCAGAAGGCCTCGCCGGGCGGCCTCAGATGATCATTTACGGATCTTCGGAAACGCACAGCTGGATCTACAAGTGCTGTGAACTCTTAGGGCTTGGTAGGAAGGGCTATCGCCCTATTCCTGTTGATGAAGAACATCGTATACAAATCGACGCTCTTGCCCAAGCAATCGATGAAGACCGTGCTGCCGGGCACCTACCGATTTGTGTCAATGGGAATGCGGGTACCGTTAATACCGGAGCTATAGATAACCTGGATCAGTTGGCAGACGTATGTAAAAAGGAAGATCTATGGTTTCATGTTGATGGTGCACTGGGCGGACTAGCCGTCTTGAGCGACTCTCTCAAACCGAGGCTGCGTGGCATCGAACGAGCCGACTCTATCGCGTTCGATTTACACAAGTGGGGTTACTTGCAATATGAAATTGGATGCGTCCTCATGAAGGATGTTCATGCTCAAAAGGCAGCCTTTCAAACCAGTGCCGACTATCTGGAGTCAAACGGAAGAGGTATCCAACCTAACAACCTTGAATTTGCACAACTAGGCATCCAACTCAGCAGAGGCTTCAGAGCCTTACGAGCATGGATGGCGTTCAAAACCCATGGCGTAACTGGGATCAGCCGAATCATCGACCAAAATGTACGTCACGTTCAATACCTCGCTGAACGCATTCGAGAACACGATCACCTTGAGCTTCTGGCCCCTACTCCGCTCAATGTTGCCTGTTTTAGATTTTGCCCGCCTCACCTTGATGTACAGGCGCTGAATAAACTAAACAGGGAAATCCTCATGCGCATTCAGGAAGCCGGCATTGCAGTGCCTTCCAGTACATTGATCGATGGGCAGTTCGCGATTCGAGTTGCGAACTCCAATCACCGCACCAAACAAGAGGATATGGATATTCTGCTAGACGCTGTAATCGGTATAGGGGAAGAGATTTTACAGTCAGACCTCCCCCGGTAAATCTGCCAGTTAGTCTTTTGAATCAATCCGGGCGATTCAACTCGTTATCTAACTGTTGAAGCCTGAACTCAGAGAGCCTCAGGGAAACACTTGATACCAATGAAGCGGCAGCGCCCTTGTGTTTTCGCTTTACTCGAAGCTCCGCGATACCCTGCTTACTTCCAGGCATGCCTTCAAGCGACTTCAATGTGTTGGCGCGAAGAACCAGCTTTGTTCGGAACGCATTGCTTTTTAGTTCAATTTCGGCCAGCGAAGCCAGGGGAAGCGTCACTTCTTTGACATCCGACTTAAAAAAACCAATGACGTCGTCTCTTGTACTGAATTCAAGAATGAGATTGGGATACTTGAAACGGATAAGCCCTTCTGTCTTTCCAAAGCCCTCATACACCTCAATCCAGAAGGGTACTGAAGGTGGATCAAGTGGCGACAGCTCGTTTGTAGTTTTGACAATATCCTGACTCATTTTAGAACGTGTATTTGATCCCACCATTTACGAGAAAACCATCCATAGGAGCCCATATCTCAGGGAATCGCGGAGTAGCTCGGTCTCCTAAAACTACGGACGCAAATTTACTCTGTTTCGTATCCATAAAATTCTCAAGAAAACATAGTCGAATACACATTCACAACAAATACCTGTACAGGCAAAATAAGGTCTCTGCGTGTGGGTAATTGACTTGCAATGATACTTATTGTATGCTTAGCTCACTGCTTACCCACCTATGGTTCCTTATAATATATGAAAAGAATCAGCCCCCTTATAACCCAGTCCTCCTTTTCCCTTTTCTTCATCATTCTTCTGGTATCCAGCCTCTCCTGCACCTCGGAAAACCCAGAGCCTCCTACAGCCTCTGGACCAAACATCATTTTTATCCTCATCGACGATCAACGGTATGACTTCTTGAGCTTTAAGAATCACCCATGGCTCGAGACGCCCAACATAGATCGACTTGCTGAGAACAGTGTATACTTTGATCGCGCCTATGTGACCACCTCTTTATGCTCTCCAAGCAGAGCTTCTATTGTCACCGGGCAATATGCACACACACACCGCGTCCTTGACAATGACACAGCTATTCAACCAGGGACGCCCACCTTCCCCCAAGTCCTTCAGGACGGTGGATACCATACCGGCTTTGTAGGCAAGTGGCACATGGGAGGCAGCAACGACATGCCTAGGCCAGGCTTTGACTACTGGGCATCGTTCAAAGGACAAGGCCCTTACACGGATCCTGAAATGAATATCAACGGGGAACGTATTCCGTATGAAGGATATACGCCCGACATCCTGACAGAACTCAGCATCGACTTTATTAAATCCAGGCAGGAGAATGAACAACCTTACATGTTGTATCTATCCCATAAGTCGATTCACGAACCCTTTACACCTGCCCCGCGCCACGCCGGCCGATACAGCACAACAGAAATAACTCAACCCTACACACTCGAACAAAGCGAGGGCAAACCGCAATGGCTCATCGACCAACGCAAGAGCTGGCATGGCGCAGAGCGTGACTATGATATTTATGGCGACTATGGAGATTACGATACTTTTTTCCGCCGTTACAGTGAATGCATGCTCGGCGTCGACGAAAGTGTGGGTGCGATAGTTGATGTGCTTGAAGAACTTGGTCAACTCGAAGACACAGTCATCATCTACTACAGCGACAACGGCTACATGATGGGCGAACACGGGCTCATCGACAAACGCGTCATGTACGAGGAGTCTATCCGCGTACCTGCCTTTGTCCACTGGCCGGATGGAACCAGCGGAGCCCGGATGGATGACCGGTTTATCTTAACGGTTGACATAGGGCCTACAATCTTGGATATGGCCGGTTTACCAGCACCCGAAAGTATGTACGGCAACTCTTTCTTACCCCTTGTACAAGGTGAAGAAGTCTCCTGGCGGGATGCTTTCGTCTACGAATACTTTATGGACCCTCAAGCCGTTCAAACTCCAACTATCTTTGGCCTTCGCACAGAAAAGTACAGTTACATGACCTATCACGGTGTATGGGATCTGTTCGAGTTGTATGATATGGAAGCGGATCCGAAGCAATTGAGCAACCTGGTAGGCGGCGTTAAGTACGGGCATGCCTATGGTCCCTTCTTGCGCCATCTCGGAAATCAAGATCCAGACACCTATGCCATAGCCAAAGCTCTTGACGACAGCCTGACGGCTCACCTGCATCGGATAGATGGATCCCGGCAGCCGCGTTGGGTGCAGTAAAGGTACGCTGAATGCTTAAAACGAATACCGCTCCAATGAATTGATTATCCGCTCATGCAATTGGATGCTCCCCGTCGGATCAGATGTGGTGCTTTCGATCTTTATCTCGTAGCACTTTTCCTGGTGGACAAACGTGTACACGTGCCCCTGGGTAAGCAGATAGACTTCACCCGTATAGTACTGATAGGACTTTGCTTTCGCATCGGGCAGGTTACGGGGTAGATTCATAGGGCGGACTCTATCTTCTTTAACCAGCGCAAAACCGTTGTTGATGAGTGGCTTTGAGTCCAGAATGTTTTCCCTGCGTTGTTTGCACAGCCATTGCCGGTACATCGTCTGAGCGCGATTCACAAAGATGGTCATTTTGTGCATCTCGAAGGCTGCATCGTTAGGCAGGAGGGTGGAATCTATGCTGATGCTTGAGAAACTACCAAATGCATTCCAGATATCCTCGGCATCGGGCTTATCGTAGTTCCATCCAAACTCCTTGATGAATGCCGCTTTTGTCGTCGTGTTCAAGCCGTCATGCTCCCAGTTCGCCGGCAGTAAGAAAGACAACCCAATCTCTGCATAATCATGTTTTACAAAATGCATGTCCTGTCCATACCCCATTCTGGGCAGAAGGACAAAAAGACAGAGTATGATTGCGGTGGGTCTCATGCTAATAAGCATTCCATTTGTAACGGAGGTCGACAAAATACAATAAGGAGAGCACATCAGCTAACGAGATAGTTAAATTCTAGCAGAAAAAATGAGTGCCCTATCGTCTAATCAGTACCTGGGACGAACCGCTATCGACGATGCGCTTTATTTCGATTATATTTAGACGTATCAAATACCCTTTTCAGAATCCAACATCCAATATGCCAGACCGTAGTACCATCAGCCGCCGAACAGCACTTGGCCTTCTGGCTGCCCCACTCATCCGCCCTGCTCTTCGGATTCAACCCCAATCGATCATTACAAAACCGATACCATCAACGGGAGAGGCCTTGCCGGTCATTGGAATAGGAAGCTGGATCACCTTTAATGTGGGGAACGACCGGGAAGCCCGTAACGCCTGTACCGAAGTCATGCGAAACTTCTTCGAACTCGGCGGAAAGATGATCGACTCTTCGCCAATGTATGGGTCAGCACAAGAAGTCATCGGTTACGGACTCAACCGACTCGGAAACCCAGACGCCCTCTTCTCTGCAGATAAGGTGTGGATCACGTCAACCGCCCGCGGCGCTTCCCAAATCGAAAACTCGCGCGAACTCTGGGGCGTGCCTCAGTTCGATCTCATGCAAGTGCACAATCTACGATCCTGGGAAGGGCACCTGGAGACCTTGCATGCCATGAAAGCCTCTGGATCACTCCGCTATGTAGGCATCACTACTTCGGAAGGGCGCCGGCACAGTTTGTTCGAGGAGGTGATGCAAACGCAACCGTTGGATTTTATCCAGGTCTCCTACAATATCCTCAATCGCAGAGTTGAAGAGCGTATCCTTCCCATAGCACAAGAACGCGGCATTGCGGTCATCATTAATCGGCCTTTCCAACAAGGCAACCTCATCCGAAGGATGAAGCGACAGCGCCTACCCGACTGGGCTTCTGAAGCCGGTGCGACCAATTGGGCAGAATTTCTCCTCAAGTTTATCGTCTCCCACCCTGCCGTTACGTGCGCTATCCCTGCCACGTCCCAAGTACGTCATGTTAAAGAAAACATGGCTGCGGCTACTGGGGAGCTACCAACGGAAGCCATGCGCCAGCGAATGATCGACTACGTAGAGGCGCTCTGATGTCGGAGTGGTGGACCTACAGACTTTCTGACTTCCTCCTGTTCTCAGCCGACACCTATTACCGGCTCTTTGAGTTGTATAATACCGCCATATGGCCGGCTCATATAGTTGTACTGGTCCTGAGCGGATTGTGGTTTTATTTCTTGATACGGCCTAAGCCATGGTCTGGAAAACTTCTATTTACCTTCCTGGGCACAACCTGGCTCTGGATAGCCTGGGGGTACCACGTATCCCACTTTACTTCGGTCAACTGGGCGGCTTCCTACTATGCGATTGGGTTTGCACTGGAAGGACTCCTCCTTATCCTTGCAGGTGGATCAGGAAAAGCCAGGCCAATCCCTTCTAACACACACTGGACAAGCCGGGTAGGTACTGGACTCATTGGCTTTGGCCTCATCCTTCAACCCCTTATTGTCCTCTTATCAGGCCGCCCCTGGACACAGATTGAGCTTTTTGCCCTTGCTCCAGATCCAACAGTGATCGCTACACTCGGCATACTACTATTAGTAGGTCGGATCCGATGGCTTCTCCTCCCCATTCCTATCATTTGGTGTTTGATTTCAAGTGCAACCCTCTGGACGATGGGTGCATCGGAATTTTGGATGACGCTATGCGCTGCAGGAGTTGCTTTATTTGCAGTACGTCCTGTGCACAAAAAACCGTATAGCGTATATTGAAGCCTTCACCAAACACGAGTAATTTAATACATGGTTTTTGCATCCTATACAATCCGAGCCCTATTTGCAGGCGTTCTTCTACTACCCTTTATATCAGTCTCTACAATCACAGTTGCCCAAGATGCTCCTAGCCCTCTCGGCGTAATAGCTATAGAAGGGGGAAAGATCCAGGGAGTTGAGACAGACGTACCAGGAGTAACTGTTTTTAAGGGCATACCTTACGCCGCTCCAACACATGGAGAGAACCGGTTTAGAGCACCTCAACCTGTAGAGCCCTGGGAGGGCGTGCTTGTTGCAGATACCTGGGGAGATCGCGCAATGCAATGGGAAGGGGTTAACCCTGTCGGCGGATTTTATGGAGATGAATTCTACTACGACCCGGACTTTATGCCGCCCATTAGTGAGAACGGCCTGAATCTTAATGTATTTACACCCGCCCAAACCCCCAATGAAAACCTACCTGTGTACATGTGGATTCATGGAGGGGCCAACGCACATGGCTTTGCTTCTGAACAAGAATTCTGGGCAACAAAATTGGCCGCTAAGGGGATTGTTTTGGTTTCTGTCCAATACCGAGTAGGCCCCTTCGGTGATCTGGCGCTTGCTGCAGTTCAGGAAGAAGATCCAAACGGCATTGCGGGTAATCAAAGAATCCAGGACCTGGTGACAGCGCTGGAATGGATCCGTGATAATATTTCAGGATTCGGAGGAGATCCCAACAGCGTAACGGTTGGCGGCCAATCAGCCGGCGGGTTCAATACAATCAGCCTCCTGAAATCTCCCCTGGCTCGGGGCTTATTTAAACGCGCTATTGTGCAAAGCGTGTTCTTTGGGCTTTTCGATGGATTCAGCGCACCAAAAGAAGCCAGCGAAAAGATGAAAGAAAATCAAAAAGCGCTCGAAGAATTGTTCGACAAGCCGATGACTCTTGCTGATTTACGCGCCATACCTGCCGAAGCATTCTTTTCCACGAAAGTAGGTGCTGACAGCACCTTGCTTTATTATGCCATCCACAACGCCATAGGAGGCACGGTCATTGACGGCGTATCTTTCACCAAAGAATCTGTAGACCTGTTTCGCCCTGGCGCACTGGATGGCATAGACCTCATGATTGGCTCTGTTGCTGACGAGGGCACCACCATCCAAGGAAATTCAGACGGAACAATGGAGTTGGAAAAATACGCGGCAACAATGGAACGCACCTATGCCCATGAATGGAAAGAAGCCTACCCCGCATCTGATCCACAGCACGCGTATCGCCTATCTCTCCGAACCATTTCTGACCGGGCTCATCAAGCCGACATGGTATCGGCACACCTGGTTAAGCAAAACAGTCCTGGCTCCAATGTTTTCGCCTACTATTTCGACAATCCACCTCCTGGAAGAAATGCGGAGTTTTATGGCTCTTTCCACTCTGCTGAACTCTGGTATTTCATGAACTCAATGCGAGAGTGGCCCGGGCAGCGCCCATGGACCGAAAAGGATTATAGACTTGCTGAAACCATGTCCACCTATCTGGCTAATTTTGTCAAAACAGGTAATCCCAATGGGCCTGGTCTTGTTGAATGGAAGAAGATAGAGGATGGAAACGAATTTATGCGATTCGCAGATGGGTATGCGTATTCGGTGGAGTCTACCCCTTATCCATTGAGAGACAAACTAAATAGAGACGTTGTACTCAAGCAGAACAGGCTGAACTAAGGAACGAAGCGGTAATAAACGATCAGGTGCTTTTGCCTAATAATTGCCCATTACGAAAGGCCTCAGCTAGGGCTTTAGGCACTTGAGCTTCCGCCTTAATAACACGAGCATGTTGCGCTTGCATCGCGGCATACATCTCCTGCTCATGCGCAACCGCCATTGCACGGCGCTCTTCTGCTTTAGCACGAGCCACTTGCAGATCGGCTTCAGCTTGATCGGTCTGCAATTTGGCTCCGATGTTTTCACCGACATCAACATCGGCGATGTCAATAGAAAGGATTTCAAATGCAGTTCCAGAATCTAATCCGGTAGCCAGAACCATCTGCGAAATGGCGTCAGGGTGCTCCAACACATCGGCATACGATGCAGATGAGCCAATCGTAGACACAATCCCTTCACCCACACGCGCAATAATCGTCTCCTCACCAGCACCCCCTACTAATCGTTCTATATTGGCCCGCACCGTAACGCGAGCAACAGCACGCAATTGAATCCCGTCACTGGCGATAGCGGAAATGGGTGGGGTATTGATCACTCGCGGATTAACAGATAGCTGGACGGCTTCAAAAACATCCCGGCCGGCAAGATCAATGGCGGTCGCCTGTTCAAAGCTCAGGTTAATGTTCGCCTTATCCGCAGAGATCAACGCATTTATAACCTGCTCGACATGCCCGCCTGCCAGGAAATGCGCTTCCAAATGAGAGATGTTTACAAAAATCCCTGCTTTATGTGCTGTAATAAGCGGACGAACAATACGGATGGGCGGCACACGCCGTAGCCTCATTCCAACCAGATCGCTAAACAGATTGACGCGCACTCCCGAAAACAGGGCTGTAATCCACAAATTAACAGGGACCAGATATAAAATCATAATCGCCCCGAACAAAATGAACAGGATTACAAAAATACTAGCACCGCCAATAAGACCTTCCATAAAATCTAGATTTTATCTGTTTCGTGTATCGGGTTTCGTGTATCGGGTTGTTTCGGGTTTGAGTGTATTGCCACTAACAAACTCGAAACCCGGAACACGAAACCAACCCAATGGGGTCATTGGGTTGTATATATTGGTAGATATGAATCAGTTTGTTAGTATGCTAATGGATCAGTGAAATAAAGCGTATTTAAGGATGCAGGAATTAGCAAAAGTACTTATCTTCTGATCCATCCCCCCATAAAACCCACATACCCATGATCATGCTACGCCCTCTCCTCTGTTCATTTATTTTGATACTCTTCGTTTCGTGTAAAGGATATGCACTTCCTAATGATGGCGTAGAGATATCAGGAGAACTCAAAAAATGGCACAAGATTACGCTTACGTTTGATGGCGTTGAATCCTCTGAAACCCATTCCTACAATCCGTTCTTGAACTACCGTCTCGACGTCACCTTCTTCCATGCTGATAAAAGTTATCACGTACCGGGATATTATGCAGCAGATGGAAACGCCGCCGAGACCTCTGCCGATAGCGGCAACAAGTGGCGTGTGCACTTTAGTCCTGACGAAACAGGAGAGTGGCATTATGTAGTTTCCTTTAGAAAAGGCGCAAATATAAATGTATCCAACGAGCGCCTTGCCGGCCAAAGTGCTGGCCACATGGATGGCATGCGAGGAAGTTTTACGGTAGGAGCCAGCGACAAAACGGGCCGCGACTTGAGAGGGAAAGGGCGGCTTCAATTCGTCGACAAGACCTACCTGCAATTTGCAGAATCAGGCGAATACTTCTTAAAAGCAGGAGCCGACGCCCCCGAGAACCTGCTGGCCTATGCCGATTTTGATGGCAATTTCCATTCGGACGGCCACGGCGATCAGTTTATCAAGACCTGGGAGCCGCATCTCCAGGATTGGAACGAAGGAGATCCAAGCTGGCAGGGAGGAAAAGGAAAAGCGCTCATTGGCGCCATCAACTACCTCGCCGACAAAGGCATGAATGCGTTCTCCTTCCTTCCTATGAATATCGCCGGCGATGACAAGAACGTCTTCCCCTATATCTCCTATGACGTATTCGATCGCATGGACGTATCCAAACTGGACCAGTGGGAAATCGTCTTTGAACATGCAGACCATCTGGGCATGTTCTTGCATTTCAAAACCTCTGAATCAGAAAACCAGGGGCTTCTTGATAACGGCGACCTGGGCGTACATCGTAAATTATACTACCGCGAACTCATCGCACGCTTCAGCCATCACCTGGCATTAAACTGGAATATTGGCGAAGAAAACGGAGAATGGGTAGCGAATCATCAAACCCCCTGGCAAACCACAACACAACGCCTCGCCTGTGCCCAGTACTTTCACGACAATGACCCCTACCAACATCATATAGTGATCCACAATGGGCAGCAATTCTACGACCTTCTTGGTCCAGAATCCAAGTATACCGGACTCTCCTTGCAAACCAACCGAGAGGACTTCGGCAATGTGCATTCTTTTGTGCTTAAATGGAGAAAACTGGCGGAAGAGGCTGGAAAAACCTGGGCGAGTGCCGTCGATGAACCTGGGGATCACCGCTATTCAGTGGTTCCTGACAACGTGAATCCGGAACACAACAACGCGCGTCAAAATGCCCTTTGGGGGGCCCTTATGGCGGGAGCATGGGGTGTAGAATGGTACTTCGGCTATGAAAACGAGCACTCTGACCTCACCTGTGAGGATTGGAGAAGCCGGGACAAGATGTGGGATCAAAGCCGTTATGCCCTTGATTTCTTCGCTCAGAGCGACGTCCCATTCTGGGAGATGGTCCCCATGGATGAAGCCACTCCTGACGCCGCCGATTACGTTCTTGCTAAAAAGGATGAGGCCTATGTGATCTACCAGAAAATGGGAGAAAAGTCAGGCACTACCCTGAACGGCATTAATGGCAACTTCACCATGTCCTGGTACAACCCAAGAACAGGCAGCTTTGAAGGCGACGCCCGAACCGTTCGTGCAAACGGCGATCTCCGAATTGGTGCCCCACCTGCTGATTCTGACAAGGATTGGGTGGTTTTATTGAAGAAATAAGGAAAATAAAGCCCAGTTCATCTACATGGTATACAGGCCTACCCTGTGGCTTGTGTATACCCACCAGAGGCAGCGGAAAGCTACATCACTATAAGCAGCTTACCGCTGCCTCTGTGTATTCCAGCCTCTATACGATAAAAATACACCCCATTCCCTATGCCCTGTGGCTGCCAGGAAATTCGTTGTTGACCAGCAGGCATTGGTTCGGCCACTATAGTATCAAGGGAGCGTCCTAGTACATCATAAACAGTCAGCCTCACAAAAGCGGGTTCGGGCAAGTCAAACCGAAATGTCGTAGAACCGGAAAAGGGATTCGGGTAGTTTGGATGAACGGCAAAGGAAAGGGGTATGGAGCCTTCCACACCCACGTTCGAAATGCGGTCAACCCGAAAGCGTCTCGCATTTGACCAGGGACTATATCCCGTTGCATTCATGGCGCGTATTCGCCAGAAGAAGAGCCCTGTTTCACCAAGTTGAGTCGCAGTATAGGTAGTATTCTCAAGCCCTTCTTCGCCAATCAACATCATAGCAAACGTACTATCGGAAGCGACTTGTAACTCATAGGATGTTACTCCTGCCACTGCGTCCCACGCTAACACATGAGAGCCAGGCTCCAGGTCAGCATAATCTGCAGGAGCGTGTAGGGCGGGCGGCAATGGTAAATAGCCTTCTTCTGCTACAGGAAGTACGTTGATCTCTTGCCAGGAAACCCATGACGGCGATATCCGGGTTAGTATTCGTACAAATCGAATGTTCTCCCAGGCGGTCTCAGGGTTAAAGGTTAACCATTCTCCAAAATCAGTTTCCTGGTCGAAGGTATGCAAGAGGGTATAGTCGGTTTCGCCCGAGCTTCTTCCTAATACGTCGTGCACCGTTCGGCCAGCCGGAAACTGATCGGTCAGCATCGCTATGCCTCCCACTTCGCTGTCATCGCCCAAATCTACTTCAATCCACTGCTCTGGAAGATCGCCCGCCTGCCAGCTAGAGCCGGGCTGGCCATCAAAAGCAAGGGCTGGTGGTCCGGCTGGTAATGAGTTTGATGCGGTAGTGGGCTGGCCCAATGACAAATTTGCTTTGGGGGCTGTGCATGGATCATCATTGAATGCTGGAGCCATAACTCGTGCGATTTCACCGTTGCCATCATGAGGCCCCCATACATTGTCACCAACAATTGCCAGATTTGGAGCATCCCATTGCCATAACACGAACCCATCAAAACCTACATCACACGCTTCAGCTTGCCAACTCCTGAGTGCAATCGCAGCCTGTTCAGCCGTGCTATAGGCGTCCCGGAACGCACCTATCTCACCAAGGATAATCGGCTTTTCTTCATAACCAATCATGCCGTAATTCTCAGCGTGTTGCTCCATCGTCAGGCCTACACCGGGATAAGGATGAAAATCCAGAAAATCCAGATCAGAGTCACGAAGGACAGCTTCGCTTCGAACCATGCGAATATCTCCCGGCCGCCATTCATGAGGGACATTTGGCGCAAAAAACCCCGCCGTTACAAGAGCAGTTGGATCAAGCTCAAGGATAGCGGCGCGTACCGTGTTTGCCCAATGTACCAACCCCTCATTTACCAGGTCCTCTTTCTCACTCCCAGAAGCCATATTATAGGTTTTCCCATTTGCCGCAGTCACCATCCCTGAGGAAAAGGACAGGGGCGGGGCATTCAGTTCAAGAGACACTTCATTCCTCAGTTGATACGCCATAATAATATCCAGAGGAGCGTCGCGGTCCAGGAGGGCCTGAATAAAATCTTGAAAGAACTGCACATAAGAAGCGACCCCAGGTTCTGAAAGCAGCAGGCAATTACCGTGATCAAAATTGGGCCGGCAAGATTCATGAGCATCCAGATACCCCCCATAATCGGGGAGCCAGTTTGCAGTAAGGATTGTATAGATCTCGTAGCGCTTGGCCAATTCAAGCAGTTCGACTACATTGTCCATATAGTCTTCCCGAAGTCCCCCTGATAATGCACCAACACAATCAGGCACTACACACAGGTCGAAAAAAACTCGAGCCGTGTTGTAGCCCAAAGCTTTCATGCGCTGGAAATCAGAGGCGATTTTTTCTGCGTCATGATAGCTTGTTGAAAAAAGGCTGCTGACAACGTACCGGTTGTTCTGATCCGGGCGCAAATCAATGTAGTTGTTACCCCGGGGAAAAAACGGTTCTCCAGTAGATGGATGATAAAACTCCGCTTTACCATCCATCATTCGGATTGCAATTCGGTGATCCTGGGCAATTGCATCAACTGCCCCACACAGGCTAATAACAATCAGTATTAAAAAGAAAATGGTTGAACGGGAAATGCATGTATTCATGTTAGATCTTGGGTGTAGTTGATCCTAAAAGATAAAAACCGATTGCATTCCTTTTATACTGCACAAGTAGCAATTCATGCTAAGAGAGGCCTACCAAAAAGGCTCCTACAAAACTGCAGGAGCCCCATGGTTTCTAATTATAATACGTTCAGATATTCCTTCACAGGAAGTCATCCTTCTTCTTAGCACTAGCTCTGTCAGGTTTACTTCGCTACAATCATCTTCCCACTCGCCACCTGACCATTCACTTTCAACCGTGAGACATACACCCCACTTCCATAAGCTTCAGCATCCCAGGCAACTGAGTATTGCCCGGCAGTATGATGTGCATCAACAAGCGTTGTTATTTCGCGTCCATCTACTGAGAACACTGAAAGTTTTACCTGCCCAGCAGTTGGAACGGTATAGCTCAACCTGGTCTCTTTATAAAACGGATTGGGATAATTACTAACAGCCTGTTGGGGTACGGAAACCTCACTGTCTGGCTCAACAGACACCGGAGATTGTTTGTAATGCTGCATTAAGGCGCGAAGGGCTTCAGGCGGATTTACGGGCGGCGCCCCGCCATCCTGTGTAACCGTATTGGCGCCGTGGCACCCACCGCATGAACGAATCTCACCAGGCTGGAACGATATCCAGTACCGCTCTCTCACAACGGGCAATGCATCCGAGTCGACCAGTTGCCACGTCATAGCTCGGCGAGCCGGTACAAAGGCAGCAATGGAACCATCCGCAGCCACCTCAACACTCCCCACGGGGCCATTTGTATCCATATTCCCTGCGTCCTCGTGCATTGGCTGTGCGATCACTCGCCGACCACCACCCGACATACCATCGTATCCACGGATCTGGTCGCCCTGAAAAAACTGCATGTGAGACACTTCATACATCGTGCCCTCCGTTCCCTTGGTCTCCGTGCTGCTATTTGCGACACGCAAATTATACGGTTGCTGTTGGTCTGCCGCATCTCGCGTAGTCACATTGCGGCTCACAACCAATGCAAGTTCGTTCTCTCTTAAGAACTCCTGCAAGACTGCGATATCAATTTCCTCTTCCTGAAAAATCTGCAACTCGGGGTCTTCAATTGTTGCATAGGTCTTAGATGGCCTTGGGCGAGCAACCACTTCTACAGGACTGAATTCCCACATAGGAACGGACTCGGAGTAAGTGACGAGTACATCGGGATCCCAGTATTGAACAGGTTTATAAATGCCGGCAGTTAGGGATTCCCCTGGAGCCCAGGTGTCTCCGTTATTTTCAAGAATCTTTATCCGGAATCGGTAGGGAGACTCCGGTTCTGCACGCGTCCCGATATTCGCCGACACATCGGTATACGTTGTGTGCGACGCTAAAAGTGTACCATCAGAAAGAGGCCTTGGGTGCCGATAGTGCCCATCGGTGAATTCCTCCGCAGTTGCACTAGAAACTGCAATCGAGTCCGGATTCATAGCCGGCGGCGCATACAACCGGACGAGCTGCCCCGAAGTATAATGAAAAAACGTGGGGGCATTCACTCCAAAGTATTCACCAGGCTGTGCAGGATTCTCAGCCAGTTGAAACAGGTTGCGAATGGGCATTGAACCTGGGCGATTAAACCCAAAGTAATCCAGGTCTGGATCGTCCATAAACGACTGCTCGAAATAGTTGAGCAGCTCATGCCTCCCAAGATGATTCAAGATCTCCTCACCAGTCCCGTCCTCGTTAATTTGCCAGGGGAAAAAGACCTCGATTTCATGCCCATTGATGTCCCCCACCGCAGCTAACGCCTCAGGGAAAACCTCATCATAGGAAGACGTTTTGGTCGATGAGATCGATTCATCTGTCCAGTTAAACGCACCGCTTGCACTCCCCGGGTAGTTTTGCTGATCACGCTGCAAATGATCCCACCGCGTAGAAAGCACTCGGCCATAGCTGTCGATAAGCGGTGAGAAATTCCCTGATGGCGAGTGGTTCATCAAGAATACGTCGCCCGTGGCTGGATCGAGCGACCAGATCCCCGTGACGGTCGGAGCCGATTCATATTCATCGCGCTGCGGATACAAGTGCCGTTCTCCGTTTCTTGGCCGGTCAGAGGTGAATAAGATACGGTCGTCTGTGCCATAAACCGGGCTGACATTATTAAAATCAACGGGCTGGTTTGCCACTTTGGTAATTACAGGCGTGTCATTGATTCCCAGGCCCGTCACTTCGTACATCTGCCAATAATAAGCGATATGTTGGTATTGGCTTTCGGTTGCCCCAACCACCATACTAAATACAGCCTTTGTGCCATCCCAATGCACCTGGGGATCCCGTACAGCAATGCTGGTTGCCCCTTGAAAACCCTCTGTGCCGTAACCAGCCAGGGCCGTCAAGTTTTTCAAACTATCTTGAGCCGGATAATAGATATACAAATCACCGCCCCTTCCTGAATTAGGCACGTTCCCCAAATGATTACCAAACGACTGGGTAATCATCATCCAATCATCCGGCATGGGTAATTGGGTAACGAACATAATGGGGTTCGGTAAATCCGTCTTCGATTGAGCGAGGGAGGAGATCGAAGTAAAGGTGAGGCAAAAGTACAAAAGAAGCGCGCGCGGGATACAGTAACGAATTGCTTGCATAGAACGGTATCTCAAAATGAACAAACGGAACGATAACAAAACATTTATTTCAAGAATTATGCCCGTCCACCGGTTGCCGCCTTCGATCTTCCCAGTATTCCAGCAATCCGTATTAATCCATCACGATCATGGTTCAGTTACAGGTAAAGAGAAGGCCATGTATTGCGGGATTGTATTCTCAAAATCGGCCTGAAGAGATTGCCCCCATCTCTGGATGTTAGAAGCCGAAACGACAACAAACTGCCGGCCATCCACTTCGTACACAGACGGTTTACCTCTCCCCATAGATGGTAAGTCATGAGACCATAGCTCTGCGCCATCCTCCATATCATACGCCCGGATAGCATCCTCGGTCGACATAAAAATCAGGTCGCCTGCTGTCGCTGCCGGACCACCTTTCAAGAACACCGATGCCCCTGTATCGGTAAATCCTTGCTCCACAAGGTGGGGCGTATACCCCACAGGTACTTGCCAGATGAGTTCTCCTTTGTTCATATCATACGCTGTTAGCCTGAACCAGGGCGGCTTGATGATAGGCAATCCCTTGCTATCCAGGATATGACGCCAGGCACTCTGGTACAGGATGTCACTGGTTTGGGGT
>JAHQVL010000021.1 GCA_019634345.1 Rhodothermaceae bacterium | reverse complement strand
TTTCCTCGGTTGCACGTGCCTATGCCTCGAACGGAAATTCAAGCAGCGTATCGGAGATCTTGATGGCCATCAAGGAAGCAGAAGAAGAGCTTGCCCTGGCTGTAATTGAGTCTTTAAAAACGAACTGGGCAGCAGAAGCCCCTATTTTTTCAACGGAAAAGCAATCGGAATTAAAATCCCTGGCTGCAGACCTACCCACTGCTCTACAACGTGCACTAGGAGAGTTGGCAGTACAATGGAATGCTGACAATTTATTTGAATAAGACCGAGTAGGATTACGCCGCCATTAACTCGGTGGCTTCATCAAACTTAACACCGACAAGTTTAGAGACGCCTTGCTCTTGCATTGTAATTCCATATAGGCGGTCGGCCAGTTCCATGGTTCGTCGATTGTGGGTTACCATGATGAACTGCGTTTCATTCGAAAACTCTCGAATGAGCTGCATGAACCGTTCGACGTTTGCTTCGTCAAGGGGAGCATCAACCTCATCCAGTATACAGAATGGGCTGGGCTTCACAAGGTAAATAGCAAAGAGCAGTGCTGTCGCAGTAAGTGTTTTTTCCCCACCAGAAAGCTGCGTTATTGCGCTTGGTCGTTTCCCTTTTGGTTTAGCTACAATTTCGATCGGAGATTCGAGAGGATCTTCCGGATTGACAAGGAGCAAATCGGCAGCATCGTCTTTTCCAAACAAGGTTGCAAACAACCGAGCGAAGTTTGCGCGAACCACCTGGAAGGTGTCATCAAATGCCTTCGCAGCCGTGGTATTGATCTCTGAGATCGTATCCAGCAAGGACTGCTCTGCGTTTTCAAGATCCTCTTGCTGGTTCTTCATGAACTCGTAGCGATCCTTCTCCTCTTCATAGCTTTCCAGGGCCAACTCGTTGATGGACCCCATTCCTCTCAAGGACGCCTTTATGGATTTAGACTCCCTTTTGAACGTATCTTTTTCAAACTCCTCGGGCACTTCCGCTGGCTCTTCGCTCAAAGAACGTTCATACGACTCTTCAACACCTCTTATCAGTTCACTAATTCGGGTTTGAATCTCTGCCAATTGAACGGCTCTAGAATTTTCAGCTTTCAGGCTTTGCTCTCGCGTTTGGCGGATGGAGCGCAATTTGGTTTCAAGCTCCTGAATCCGAGACAGTGCTTCCTGCCTGGCTTGCTCAGCTAAATCAACCGCCTCATCCAATTCGGTTCGCTGACCATAGAGCTCATCCAATTTTTGCTCGAAAACACGATTGTTCTCTTGGTTTTCCTCAATGCTTTGCCTTAAGGAAACAATGTGTTTTTCCCTCGAGGCCTTTTGCGCCTGAAGGTTTGTCGCGTCTTCCTTGTTGCGCTCAACATCGCGCAACAGGTTCTCATAGTGATTTCGGGCCTGCACAGCAGTGATACTGGCCTCGTTAAATTTATTGAGCGCCCGATGATTTTCTGCCTCTGCAGCTCGAAATTGCTCTTCAGCTTGAAGCCGATTTTGACGCAACTCTTTTAAGTTTTCCTCTGACGACTCAACGGGCTGCTGAATTTCCTTAATCTCGTGGTGCACGGACTGCAACGTATCCTTCTGCTCTTGAATTCGAATATTTGCCTCTTGATGGCGTTGCTCGAGGGACTCTAATTCTTGAGATGTACGAATGAAATCCCGCTCGGCCTCTCCAAGTGCGCGCTCTGCTTCTCCAAGGCGCTGCTTGCTTTCATCGAGAAGCATAGACTTGAGTACACCCTGAAACTGCCCTACTTCTTGCTGCTTTTGCGTTAACCCGAACTCAAGTTTTCGGAGGTTTTGAATCGATGCCTCATACTGCTCTCTTCGCTGAAGCCTGCCAAGGTGAGCTACATCCTCGTTGCGCTTGCTTCCACCCCGCATGATACCACGTGCATCCATCCATTCTCCGGACTCAGCGATATAACGGAAGGGCATCGTGACGCCGTATAGCATATTTGCCAGTTCATCCAGCGTATCCACAAGATCTTGCCCATGCTCAAGCGACTTTACATAAAAACAGTTATGTAACAACGCCTCCGCCAGTTTACTGTACTCAGGGCGGCTCACACGAACAACGGAAGAGAGCGGAACAGCGCCTCTGTCCGCTGCTTCTTCAATAAACTCAGCATAACGAGTTGGCATCCGTAGCCGATCCATAACCAGGATGTCTGTCTGCCCTTTATCCTCTTCGCGCAACATCGAAATTGCACGGCGAGCCTCTTGCTCAGACTGGACCACGATACACGTTGCAAAGGGCCCCAGGGCCGCGTCCAGTGCGGGCTGATCTTTTTCCAGGCACCCCAGAACGTCAGCAACCGTCTTGAGAGGCTTCTTGCTCCATCCTGTATTTTCAGATAAAAACTGGACCGCCTCTGACAGGTCTTCATAAGACGTGATTAAACTTTCGAGAAGAGAAACCTCAGCTGCCACAGCGTCATGCTGACGCTCAATCTTTCTAAGCCCTTCGTGAGCTTTCTCAAGTTTAGCCTGTACATTGTCCCGCTCTTTCTCAGCATCTTCCAAAACGATGCGCGCTCCAGCCACATCATTCCGTGCTGACTCCAGTTGTACCGCCGACTTTTTGGCTCGCGCCTTGGCCTCAGCGATACGAGATTCAAAGCTCGAAATTTGTTGCTGCGCATTACGCGAGTCGTTTTGAATGAGCTCAAGCCGATTCGCCAGCCGGTCCAATTGCCTACGGCGATCACGCTGTTCATTCTCGGCCGCCTCCTCTTCTTGCCTTAAACTTTGAAGTTTTTCCCACGCTGCCTTCGACCGAGCACTGATCTTCTCGCTCTGCAGCTTCGCATCATCGGCTACTTTGCGCGCCTTATCCAGAAGCGGCTTCGCTTCTTCAAGCTCAGATTCAAGCGCAGCCCTGTGTTGTTTTAACTGCTCAACCCGTACATCAGCATCACGTTGCTCATTCTGAGTCCGTTCTATGCTGCGTGTGGCAGACTCTAACCGCTCCAACGCCAGGCGCTTTTCCGTGTCGATTGTTCGAATTTCTTCGAGGTGATCATTGAGGGTTCTCTGCCGGCTCGCCAACTCCTTCTCGTGCCCTACAAGATCTACGCGCAAGCTTTCGACTTCTGCCTCCTCTTGCGATTGTTGAACCGTATGTTGTTCTAGCTGATCTTTTAGAACGGTAGCTTCTTCAGTGATTTTTTGTTCTCTTTTGCGAAGGCGATTTAACTCGGCCTGCGCCAGGGCAAGCTCCAGCATTTCCAGGCGCTCTTGCATTTTCTTCGCCTTGGCTGCTTTTTCAGCCTGCCGCTTTAAAGACTCTACGCGTTTACCGATCTCGTCCGTCAGATCTCGAATGCGAGTCAGGTTTGCCTGCGTCCCGTCGAGCTTCTTGAGTGCCTGCGTTCTACGTAATTTATACTTGGTGATTCCTGCTGCTTCCTCAAACAACCGCCGGCGATCCTGTGTGTTTTCAGAGAGGATCTCATCAATCATCTTCAGCTCTATCACTGAATAGGCGCCGGGCCCCATGCCTGTATCCATAAACAGGTCAAGGATGTCCTTAAGCCGGCACTGGACACCATTGAGCAGATACTCCGAATCTCCTGATCGATATAAACGCCGCCCAATGGTCACCTCAGAATACTCTGTGGGCAATACCCCTCGCGTATTCTGGATGGTCAGCAGGACTTCGGACATTCCAAGGGGCTTCCGCTTAGAGGTCCCATTAAAAATGACGCTGTTCATCTTATCCGACCGGAGAACACGGGCTCGTTGCTCGCCAGTTACCCACCGTACTGCATCCACAATATTAGATTTGCCACAACCGTTTGGCCCAACCACTGCAGTTACACCGGGATCGAACTTCAGCTCTGTTTGCTGAGCGAAGCTCTTGAAACCATGCATGGAAAGCTTACTGAGATACATATCTACCTGAAATCACCTTCAAAAAAACAGAAAGCATAAAGCTGAAAGAAGAGCGGGAGCCTTTACATCTGCCCCAACTTGCGAGTTGCAGTATTTAGAGTTGTAACAGTCCAATTGGATTCAACCATTGCTCCTTGGATATATATACAAATAGCGATTTGCCCATATCAATCTTAGCGATACATACACTCTACTCTTCCTTAAAATCGCCCCGAAATAAGTACACTCCGGAGTTAAGCATTCTCTGCAATACAAATTGACTGAATGCAGGCACCCCATAGTTTACTTCAAATCACAAAGGAGTTCAGCACATTTCATCCACATTTTGAGGCCCTAGTTATCCACATTTCCCGTTTGCATTAACGGACATTAACATAATCCCCCAAATCTGATTGATTTCGGGGATTTGTTTCGGGTTTCAGGTTCCAGGTTTCAGGTTCGTTTCAGGTTATCCAATCTGAAACCTGAGACCTGGAACCTGGAACCAGCCAAATGAGACATCATTTGGCTGCTAAGCCTCTATCAACTTGTTGTTTTTAATCTGTTCTAATGTGACGCCGGATTTGTCTGCGGCGAGATCGATTTGGACGGAATCGCCGTCTTGAATCCAGCCTGATAAGAGTTCTTCGGCCAGCTTATTTTCGATTTCGCGTTGCAATACACGCTTTAACGGACGCGCTCCAAAGATTGGGTCAAACCCTTTGTCTGCCAGCCAGTCTTTTGCATCATCAGTAAGAGCAAGCGTGACATTGTGGCTCTTCTCAGCGATGACCTGAATACGCGCAAATTGGACGTCTACGATTTTGCGAATTTCGGCCCGCCCCAGTGGCTTAAACATGACCACTTCGTCAATTCGATTCAGAAATTCAGGGCGAAGCCTCTTCTTGAGGAGCGCCATAACTTCATCACTCAGCACGCGCTCAGCAGACGTAGACAATTCTCCATCCAATGCATCCATCCGCTCCTGAATCACTTCAGACCCAAGGTTACTGGTCATGATAATGATCGTGTTCTTAAAGTCAGCCGTACGCCCTTTGTTGTCTGTAAGGCGGCCATCATCAAGCACCTGCAGCAGTATGTTAAATACCTCGGGATGAGCCTTCTCTATTTCGTCCAACAAGATCACTGCATACGGCCTTCGCCTTACTGCTTCGGTCAACTGACCGCCTTCATCGTGACCCACATATCCGGGAGGCGCCCCAATCAGCCGGCTCACCGTGTGCCGTTCCTGGTACTCACTCATGTCAATTCGTACCATGGCCTGGTCGTCATTAAACAAGAAACTGGCAAGTGCCTTGGCCAGCTCTGTTTTACCTACACCTGTACTACCCAGGAATATAAAGGACCCGATCGGACGGGAAGCTTCCTGTAAGCCGGCGCGGCCTCGACGGACAGCATTTGACACCGCTTCGATCGCCTCTAACTGTCCTATAACTCGTTGTTCAAGCTCATCCTCCATTTTTAACAGCTTGGACCGCTCGCTTTCCAGCATCCGGGCAACCGGAATACCTGTCCAGCGAGATACAATCGCAGCGACGTCTTCTGCATCAATCTCTTCTTTCAACAATGCCCCGTGCTTTTGTACCGTATCAAGCTCTTGCTTAGCCTCCGCCACTCCGCCTTCCAACTCGGGAATTCGACCATATCGAATCTCGGCGACCTTCTCATAGTTACCTTGCCGCTCCAGATTCTCCGCTTCAATACGAAGCTGCTCAATACTTTCTTTAGCTTGTTGGATCTTTTGGATCAGTTCTTTTTCGCTTTGCCATCGTGCATGAAGCTCCTTGCGAGACTCCTCAAGATTGGCACGCTGCTCTGCAATTTGCTGCAGTTTTTCCTGGTCGCCATCTCTCTTTACAGCCTCTCTTTCAATGTCCAGTTGCCGGATTTGGCGCTCCAATGCATCGAGCTCCTCCGGCATAGAGTCTATCTCTATGCGCAATCGCGCTGCTGATTCATCGATTAAATCAATCGCTTTGTCTGGCAGGAATCGATCAGTAATGTAGCGGCTGCTTAACTCAGCGGCTGAAACCAGGGCGCCGTCCAAAATTCGGACCCCATGGTGGACCTCATACCGATCTTTAATTCCACGCAGAATCGAAATCGTATCTTCTACACTGGGTTCATCAACAACGACCGTTTGAAATCGACGCTCAAGTGCTTTGTCTTTTTCCAGGTATTTACGGTACTCATCCAGCGTCGTTGCCCCAATCGCACGCAATTCACCTCGCGCAAGCGCCGGCTTTAATATATTTGCTGCGTCCATCGCCCCTTCGGCTGCACCAGCACCCACCAATGTATGGATCTCGTCAATAAACAAGACCAATTCTCCTTCTGAGCCGGTTACTTCTTTTACAACTGCTTTTAGCCGATCCTCAAATTCTCCTCTGTATTTGGCTCCTGCAATGAGAGATCCGATATCCAGAGCCAGGACTCTTTTTGACTTTAGATTTTCCGGCACATCACCCTGCACAATTCGGATGGCGAGGCCTTCAGCAATAGCGGTTTTACCAACTCCGGGCTCACCGATCAGGACTGGATTATTCTTCGTTCTACGAGACAGGATCTGCAACACACGACGAATTTCTTCATCCCTCCCAATTACAGGATCAATTTTTCCTCTCCTTGCCAATTCATTGAGATCTCTCGTATATCGCTTTAGTGCATCATACCGATCTTCCGCGTGTGGATCCGAAGCCGTTTGCCCACCGCGCAAGTCCTTCAATATGGCCATTAGCTGGTCCTTAGATGCTCCCTGCTCACGCAAGAACCCACCCAACTCAGACTTGCTTTCGACCAATGCGATCAACAAATGCTCGCTCGCGATGTACTCGTCTTTTAATACTTCAGACTCAGCAAGGGCGCGGTCAAAAACCTTTTTTAACTCCTGCCCAATATATTGCCCAGCCACACTCGCACCCGTCACGACAGGATATTTCTTGAGCTGCTGATCCAGCTTTGTATCCAGTAACCCTGTATGAATCCCTAGCTTCTGGAGCATGGTCATCACGATCCCATTCGGATCACTAGCAAAGGCCTTCATCACGTGAGGCGGCTCAACACCCTGGTGATTGTTGGAGGCAGCAATTTCAGTGGCTTTCCGAATAGCTTCCTGGGCTTTTACTGTAAACTTCTGAAGATTCATATTTATGGTCGGCAATATTGGCAGATATCAGAGGACTCTTTTGGTCACTTTTTTTAGAACGAAAAATATACCAGACCAATAGAAGTGACAGGATGGCAGATTCATTCTGCTATAACGCACTTCCTCTAATACAATATACTAGAATGTACGCCACTTATATGGTATAAAGGGATAGGGTAGGTTTTACTTTTAGATAGAGGCTCTCTGATTCTCAACCGGTCTACTTCACCAGCAACACCTGCCTGGACTCGGAAAAATAATCTCCTACCGCTCGAATCACATACATTCCGCCAGGAAGGGTATTCGCTTGAAACTCAAATTGATGCAATGTACCCGATTCAAGGTCTCCATTGTACAGGCTTTTAACCCGTTGTCCTATTGAATTATACACATCGATGGATACGTATTGTGACACTGGCACATGTAGCGAGAACTGTGTTAGTGGATTAAAGGGGTTTGGATACGGAGAGGTCATCGTCAACCCACTCTGAATACCCATGATCACTTGAACCGTGCCGCTATAATCAAAGCCGCCATCAAAATCTATTTGCTTTAACCTGAAGAGGTGCCTGCCAAACCCAAACTGACCTGCGTCATAGGTATAGCTCACGGGGTCCAGCGTTGTCCCTTGCCCCTCGACAAAATCCAGGGTTGCCCAGGCGCTTTCCAGATCAAAAACCCGTTGATCCGCCGATCTATATTGGACTTCAAACCCGACGTTGTTCAACTCAGTGAGCGTACTCCAATTGAGAAGCACCCTATCCCCATCCACCAAGGCATCAAAAGAGGACAACTCTACGGGTAGCATAGATCCATTCTCCCACCAAACCACATCGCCTATGATAAACTCAGTATCCTTCAATGTCCCACCCAACACATCCATATCTCCGTCTTTGTCTATATCATTTGCTATTACGAAGGACGGAGCATCAAATTCTTCTTCAATGATGTGTTCTTGCCAGACGAGGCCATCCCCACCAGCATTCTCCCACCAGGTCACTCTATCATCCAAGGCCGCGGCTCCGAGAATATCCAAATCCTTATCACCGTCCATATCAATGGGATAGGTAGACACCGCGCCATCATAGTTGCTTCTGACCGTATGCCGGTCCCATACGATTGAGCCATCAAGCCTATTCTTCCACCATGCGATTTCATCGCCGATATCTGCTACAGCAACAAGATCAGGCCGGCCGTCTCCATCGAAGTCTGCGGGAAATACCGAGTTAACGCCTTCGAACGTGGAATCGACGACATGCTTTACCCAGTTTCCTGGAAGCCCACCGGTATTTTCCCACCATGCTATCGTGTTTGCGAGATCGGCAGAGCCGACAATATCTAGATCTGAATCGCCATCGATATCAATTACACATACGTGCCGCGCTCCATTAAAATTATCATCTACCACATGGCGCGTCCACGTTTCGCCTATCCCATCGGTGTTTTCCCACCAGGTAATGGCATCATCTTTTAAGGCTGCTCCAAGGAGATCCAGATCCGAGTCACCATCCAAATCGTGTGCAAAAACGTGAATGGCGAAATCAAACGTAGAGTCCACCGTATGCTCGATCCACTGGCCGGCTGCACCGTCTCCATTCTCCCACCAGGTAATAGCATCTATGCCTTTGGCAGCACCAAACAGATCCAGGTCATTATCTCCATCGATATCAGCCACATCGATAAAACGAGCCCCTTCAAAGGTATTTGATACTGTATCCGCCACCCAGTTGCCCTGCGCTGATTCAGGTTGCCTCCAAACTATAATTGCATCAATAGAGGCCCCCACAATTTCCTTTTTCCCGTCCGCATCTAAATCTGCCGCACTTAAGGCATGGACTCCCTCAAATACTTCACTTACAATCCGTTTGGTAAAATCTACTTGTGCATGCGCAACATGCACGTCAATCACTATCAGGCTTAAAACAAAAGTAGATTGCTTCAGGAAAAGCCGTAGTTTATTAGACATTGCTGAATCAAGGAGCTAGAACGGCCACGTTGATGTATATGAGATACCACATACATCCTGGCGCCAATGGAAATAAATCGAGAGAGGGGGCATGACCAGGGAACGAACTTTCCTGGCTATAGAAATGTCAATAGATACTCCTATAGAATATCTGCTAATTTAACTACGAAAGGCCTTATTACGCGCTACCTTTTGTAACCAATCATTGACGTATTGTGCGCTTTTGGAGACGCAAATCACGTGCCTTTAACTGAAGGGTGCGTACGCCATTCCACTGGTTTTCCGAAAGATTAAATACCATCTCAAGAGGAATCCTTTCCTTCATGCTCTGTTGCAACATCCCAAAATAGTCGTGCATTCCGAACCCCACGGCTTCAAACACGTGCCGGCTATTGGTCCGCTGCCGAACCCAAAACTTAATGTGCGAACCGTCTCTCCCCATGCGCATGGGAGCACGAGACAACTCCAGGTTCTCTGCATGAAATACGGGCTCCGTATTGGCAGGGCCAAATGGAGCAAATTGCTTGAGTACTGCCCAAAATCGTTTATCAATCTCATTCAGGCTAACGGGCGCATCAACCTCGATGACAGGCACAAGAAGCTCTGGTGTGATTTGAGAAGCAACAGCTTCATTCACCTGATCTCTGAAAAGCGAAACGTTACCGTCCTGCATGGAGAGACCAGCGGCATAATCATGCCCGCCAAATTGAGAAAGAAGCCCAGAACAGGCCTTAATGGCATTGTAGATATTTACTCCGAGAATAGAACGGGCGGACCCCTTTACCTCCCCATTGACCGTTGTCAATACGATTGCTGGCCGGTAAAACCGTTCGACCAGCCGGCTCGCAACAATACCAACAATACCTGGATGCCATTCTTCATCGTGGACGACAAGGCAATGACACTGTTCATTACTCAACTGACGCTCGGCTTTTGCCAGGGCCTCTTTGAGTACATCCCGATCCATTTCCCGCCTTCTCGTATTTGACTCGTCCAGTTGCTGCGCCATTTCATAGGCTGAAGCGTCAGACTCCGATAACAGCAATTCAACAGCGAAGCCGGCATCCTCGAGCCGGCCTGCAGCATTAATTCGTGGCCCCATTCCAAAAAGAATATTCCTACTGGCCACGTGTTCTAAGTCAATTTTTGCTACCCGCGCGAGCCCCCGTAGTCCTTTCCTTGAGGTAGTACGAAGCTTTTCTATACCCTCCCGCATTAGAATTCGATTCTCTCCTTCCAATGGAACGATATCGCTAGCCGTAGAAATGGCGACCAGGTCAAGATATTCGAATGCCTCTTCAGCAGGCTCGCCCAATCGCGACAGAACGGCTTGAATCAACTTAAACCCTACGCCACATCCAGACAATTCATCAAAAGGGTAGGTGCAATCCTCTTGTTTAGGGTCAAGAACGGCTGTAGCATCAGGAATGATATCTCCTGGTTTATGATGATCGCAAATGACCAGGTCGATGCCTTTTTCCTTCGCATACGCTGCCTCATCAACGGCAGTGATGCCACAATCCAGGGCTACGATGAGAGCAGCACCGCGCTCTTCCGCGACATCAATTCCTGCATTGCATAGCCCGTATCCATTCTTGATGCGATGTGGAATCCAGAACGATGCGGTTATTCCAATAGACTTGAGAAAATGAACCATCAATGCCGTTGAAGTCGTCCCATCTACATCATAATCTCCGTAGACCATCACCTTCTGGCCGCTATCCCTGGCTTCAACGATTCGATCCGCCGCCGTATCCATTCCTTTCATTAAAAAAGGATCATGCAAATGATCCAGGTTTGGGCGAAAAAAATCCTTAGCTTCCTCAAACGTAGATATGCCCCGTGTCACCAGCGCTTCAGTCAACGCATGGGGAAGATTATTTAGGGAGCTTGATAACGACTCGACAAGTTCACAATCTGCTGAAGGCTGGAAAACCCAACGATGCTGCATAAATCCTCGCTCTTATACACATGAATGGTGCAATAAGATACAAAGTGATCGTTTAAGAACGAAGCCAAAAGCCCATGAAACTACGATATACTTTCTGGGCTATTCTATCTTTTATTGACTATGACAGATGATTATCCAGCAGGTTATCTGCATCCTGAGGTTTTCCAAGAACAAGTTTTACTTCTCCGAGGGATGGTTTTTCGCAGGGCCTTAATCGATATGAATGGGTAAGCCTGGCAAACACCTTGCTGGCGGCAGGAGAGAAGTACAAATATATTTCTCCACTTGGGAGAAGCGGAGTACTAAAAAGAGCGACTTGGGGTGGCCGGCCCTTTTGATTGTATGTCCGTAGTATGGTATTCCGCAACTCACGGTGTTTCCCTTTAGATACTTCACCCGGAAAGAAGCGAATGCGTTGCCACATTTCTATGCAAATAGTTTGATCAGGCGTTCCTCGGCTACATGTGGTTACTAAAGGTGCAACTGGTAACCGGCTACAATGTATTGCTTACGCATTACTCTACTATTAAGAAGGTGTTAGAGGATCATTATAATACCTTTAACACCAAGCCAAGAAATGCACAGCTGAAGTGGACATATTTTCAGACCCTTATTATAGTGTCGTTTTTGTTCTTTGATATCGCAGGTCTTTGTCATCTCGACCTTGTGGAGAGATTTACCTTGGAGGAGTTGTTCTGCGAGGCGGAGAAGCGAGCCGTTAGGGGAGATCCCTCGATCGCTCCGTTCCTGGATGACAAAGGAAGATCCTCAAAAGGCTTACATTACCGCGTACTCAATATACATTGACGGACCTAACAGTTCGTTAATGGTAACACAACATAGCGATTGCATGTATCGCAGAGATGAATGGTATCTTTTAGTCACAATTCCCTAGGAGCACATCTTCCTTCCCTAAACTATCATGACTGAAACAGCCCGGTGCCCGACAGACGCCGGGCTGTTTGTATTTATCTAATTTTGCAACTCAACTAGGCAGCAACGTGGGCTTTGCTAACTGAGTTCTTGGAAGCTACTTTCTCTATTTCTTTGATGTACATCTCGGGAGCTTTATCAACCCATTCTCGAAAATGGTTCGTTATGGAAGAGTCAATAGGTTCGGCATTAAAAAGCCGTTCGATATTAAAATCAGCATCATAAATCCCACCCCCGTACTGCATCAAGTCAAGTGCATTCCAATATTGCTCTACATGCCCTTTAACAGGGACAGCCAGGATCGATTTGCCTAGATACATGGCTTCACAGATAGACTCAAAGCCGGCAGTACAAATCAGGCCCTTACAATGCGCCATTTTATCCAGGAATTTCCAGTCACTCAACTGATGAAAGGTGAGCGTCTCGTCATGATGATGTTCTTCGTCTACATCCTGGTTATCCCAAAAACAGTGGAGCCGAACCTCGGGGTGCTTTTCATGCCATTTTATAACAGCATCTGCATACCCCTTATTCAACAAGTAAATAAGAAAGAAGTCTTCCTCCTTATCCATAGGCTGTTCAAACAGCTCTTTGCGAAGCAGCGGAGGCATTACGGAAATGGTCGATTTATCATCCGCTTCATAAAACGACAGCGCCAAGCGCCGGCTCGCACCAAAGGACGTTAACCGGGTGAAGAATTTGGCTCCCATTTTCTGTGGCCATTTACCAGGTGGAAACGGATAAACGGGATGGTGAAACATGTACTGGTGGCCTATACAAATGACAGGCACCCCATGCTTGTGCAGGAAGTTAAAAACGCCAGTAAGAGGCTCATAAAAGTTAATAACTACATCTGGCTGGATTTCCTTTATACCCTCTTTAAGAACGTTAAGGCTTTTCTTGAAGCCTTGCCTTTTTTTCAGATTCTGAACGATGGTAGGCCAGATTTTTATTCCCTGTACGTTTTGATCTACAGCAAAATTTGGGCTTTCAAAGTACGTGGTTGAAGCACCAATTTTCTCTAGAAAAAAACCAGGAACTTGTCTTCGCTCATTCAGGCCTATGAATACCTTCGAAACGGTATGGCCGGCGTCGCTGAGCATGGACTTGAGTGCAAGGGCTTGAGTCAGGTGGCCTCTCCCTTCACCTTGGATAATGAATACACAATTTAGCGGTAGCATATATGATATTCGTCCCAATTCATTAGGAAAACTTGACAGGTATCGAACGCGGTCTGACAAGAAACGTTGCCAGGCATTAATATGCTACACTCGGTGCTGTCGTACGAATTGCTTGTGGTGAATATTCCTGATTTTTCCTTGTGCGTTGCGGATGAACGACATGAAGGCGCTCAGGACGGTTCTCTGGGTTTGACCATCTGATCACCTCAAGCGTCCCGTCTACGTGCTCAACGAGAGCGGTACAACTTTCTACCCAATCTCCGGTATTGAGATAAAGCACGCCGCTCAACTCCTGGATCTCTGCGTGGTGGATATGACCACACACAACCCCTTCTACCTCATATTTCATGGCTTCATTTACAACCGCTTTTTCAAAGTTTGCAATATGCTGAACGGCTCTTTTTGCCCTGTTTTTGAGATATGCTGAAAGAGACCAATAGGATAGTCCCATCCATTTTCTAAAGGAATTGTACCACCGGTTCATCACGAGCGACAACTCATAAGCAGCTGCTCCGAGCACAGAAATCCATTGGGCGTATTGGATAACACCGTCAAACTGATCACCGTGCAATATAAGAAGTTGCCTTCCATCTACGGTGGTGTGTATGCACTGCATTTTGGTTGCTATCCCACCAAAGTTCATATCCACAAAACCACGGGCAAACTCATCATGATTTCCAGGGATATATGTAACCTTGGTGCCCTTCCTCGCCTTTCTCAGAATTTTCTGGATAACGTCGTTGTGCAATTGGGGCCAATACCAGGATTTACCCAACGCCCATCCATCGAAGATATCTCCTACCAAGTACAGGTAGTCGCTCTCATTATTTTTCAAGAAATCTAGCAAAAACTCTGCTTTCGTATGACGGGTCCCCAAATGGAAATCAGAGATCCATATGGTTCTATATCGAGCTTCTTGCTTCTCCATGAGCTAAAAAGGTAGATAGTTAGAAGTATCCCAAGAATGTACCCGTATGTGCAGGCTGTATACGATACTTCTTGAGAATGTTGTAGAGCATTAGCTGGTCGCGGGGTAGACAGGACAAAACCGCTTCCGATAGATTTATATACAGGATGTATTTTATCCTGGGATTAACTCAATATTAGCAAATGGTTGTGTTTTAACCACTTATTAAAAACGCCGGTGTCGTGGTTACACGACACCGGCGTTTCACACAATTCTTGTGCAATCAGGCTTACTTCAGCAGCAACATCGTTTTAGTTACTGAGATATTTTCGCCTTTTAGCTGATAGAAATACATTCCGGACGAGAGTCCAGATGCATCAAAATCTACGCTGTATGTACCAGCGGGCTGTACACCTTCTGTGAGGCGAGCTACTTCACGACCCAGTACGTCATACACTACAAGTTGAACATCCTGAACTGCGTTGAGCTGGAATTCGATTGTAGTTGTTGGATTGAATGGGTTCGGGTAGTTTTGCTGGAGAGCGAAGCTGCCTGGCACTTCGTCGCTGATGGTTTCAATGTCGGTTCCTGTAACAACTGGAGCCAGTACATTGTGCTCCTCAAGAGCGGTCCATCCTGCCAACCAGTTATCGAGGCCAAAGGCACCCGCATAGCTTACTGGAGTAAAGAACGGATCTTCAAGAGTAGCAAGTTGCGACGCATCCCAAGCGCTACTCATTGTGGAAGGACGAGGGTCCAGTCCATTGCTGTCTTCTGCACGGCTGATGCCTCGCAGCATTGGATCTGCAATCCAGTTGCCGTTGTCGAGTAGGTGCGTTTGAACAAAGTCCTGTGATGCAATCGCTTCGATTGAGTTGTCACCAAAGCCCCACCACAGGTTGTTTGACAGTACGAGGTCACCTTCTGCAAGACGGTCTTCAGAGTCTGCTGGCTTGTCAGCGTTTCCATCGACGACTTCTACGAGGATACCGTTTGTGCCAGATGCTGAGTTGTACTCAGTGAAGATCGAGTTACGATATACACCACCACTGTTGTCACGGAAGATCAACATCTCTGCACCGTCACCCGCTGCTGTTCCTGCATTTGGACCAATGTAGGTTACGTTGGCAAGGTATGGCGTCGCAAAGGGCTCGAAGAATTCGTTGCCTGTTGCTCCGTCTTGCTCTGCTGTACGGCCAGCTGCATCGTCAGCCTGGATGGCGAACCAGAACTGTCCTTTTCCACGGAAGCCTTCGTCCCAGTCAAAGCTGTCGTCTTCGTTGAAGGCAGACACGAGGTATTTTGTGTTCACGGTGCCACCGAAAAATTCGAAGCCGTCATCGCCAGAAGCGTAGGATTCTACGAATTCGATAACCGTTCCTGAACCTACACCACCGAGTGTAAGACCCTGGATCTCGTTTCCAGCCTGGTCACCCACGTTGATTCCTGAGTGGCGGATAGAAACGTAGCGGAATACACCAGAGCTGTGGGTGTCGTTCTCCCCACCATACTGAGCACGGTTATCACCTTCTCCAACGATTTCGTTTACGCCTTCAACTTCTTTGAGACCGTCTTCTGTCTGGTTATTGGTTGAAGCCTGGCCAAGAACAACAACACCACCCCAGAGGCCGCGATCTTCGAAAGATACACTGCCATCGAGAGGATCAAACTTAGAGGTAAAGACGATTGGGTTTTGTGCAGTACCTTCGGCAAGGATTTTCGCATGGCGAGTTACAACAAGACCAGAAGCCTCGTTACCCTGTCCGTTCTCTGCTTTGATTACGGTACCGGGCTCGATGATCAGCGTTGCAGCTGAATCAACGAAGACCATTCCGTCGAGCAGGTACTCATTGTCTGCTGTCCAAACCACGGTAGCTCCTTCAGCAATGTCTGCATCAGTAACAGTGATCATGTCGCCACCACCTACTTCTGCTGGAGCCAATACGCCGTGCTCATCAAGAGCCGTCCAACCAAGAAGCCAGTTGTTTGTACCAAATGCACCAGCATAGTGAACTGGAGTGAAGAAATCATCTTCAAGAGTCGCAAGTTGCGAAGCATCCCAAGCGCTACTCATTGTAGAAGGACGTGGGTCCAGTCCGTTGCTGTCTTCTGAACGGCTGATGCCTCGCAGCATTGGATCTGCAATCCAGTTGCCGTTGTCAAGAAGGTGAGTCTGAACAAAGTCCTGTGATGCGATCGCGCCAATTGAGTTATCGCCGAAGCCCCACCAGAGGTTGTTCGACAGTACCAGGTCACCTTCTGCCATACGGTCTTCAGAGTCAGCTGGCTTGTCAGCGTTTCCTTCGACTACTTCTACGAGGATACCGTTTGTACCAGAGGCTGAGTTGTATTCGGTGAAGATCGAGTTGCGGTATACACCACCACTGTTGTCACGGAAGATCAACATCTCGGCGCCATCACCCGCTGCTGTTCCAGCATTTGGGCCGATGTAGGTTACGTTGGCAAGGTAAGGCGCTGCAAACGGCTCGAAGAATTCGTTGCCTGTTGCTCCGTCTTGCTCTGCGGTACGTCCAGCTGCGTCGTCAGCCTGGATCGCGAACCAGAACTGTCCTTTGCCGCGGAAGCCTTCGTCCCAGTCAAAGCTATCGTCTTCGTTGAAGGCAGACACAAGGTATTTTGTGTTTACGGTGCCACCGAAGAATTCGAAGCCATCGTCTGCAGATGCATACGATTCAACATATTCGATAACCGTTCCTGAGCCAACACCACCAAGTGTAAGACCCTGAATCTCGTTTCCAGCCTGGTCACCTACGTTGATGCCTGAGTGGCGGATAGAAACGTAGCGGAATACACCGGAGCTGTGCGTGTCGTTTTCGCCACCGTACTGAGCACGGTTATCGCCTTCTCCAACGATTTCGTTTACGCCTTCAACTTCTTTGAGTCCATCTTCAGTCTGGTTGTTGGTTGAAGCCTGACCGAGGATAACAACACCACCCCAGAGACCGCGATCTTCGAAAGAAACGCTGCCATCGAGCGGGTCGAATTTAGACGTCATGATAATTGGATTTTGAGCAGTACCTTCAGCGAAGATCTGGCCATATCGAGTTACAACAAGACCTGTTGCGTCGTTGCCTTGGCCGTTCTCTGCTTTGATTACGGTACCGGGCTCGATGATCAGCGTTGCAGCTGAGTCAACGAAGACCATTCCGTCGAGCAGGTACTCATTGTCTGCTGTCAAAACAACAGTTTCTCCTGCTGCTATGTCTGCATCGGTTATCACAGTCTGTGCTGTGGCTAACGCGGGGCAAAGCAAAATCAGCGCTAATGCTAGTAGCTTTTGCATTGATATAGATTATAGGGTTAGTTAAAAAGGTGTCGTGGATGTATTGATAGAGCAAGCCTGGATATTCACATCAGTGCGTGTCCTACAAAAGGTCAGGCGGACTCTGGGTGTGGAGGTTTTATCTTAGGTGAGTCGAGGTTCTATTTACTGGACAGCAAATATCCTCTAAGCAAATCACTAGGGATTGGGCAAAAGCTACTAAGATTAGAAACCCTTTGAATTAAGCCATCTTAAAGCAGATGTTATCTGTCTGTTAAGAGCCTACTCAACTTTGTATGTAAAGCTGAGGGAAAACGTGCGTCCGTTTTCGTATCGCTGATACAGGTACTCTGTACTCTTGAAATCCTGGCTCCACTTGGTAGGACTATCCGTCAGGTTTTTCGCCGAGAACTTGGCACTGATGCCCCTCCAAATACGCTGAGATACGATAAAGTCCAACGTACCTCTTGCACGTTCAAATATGTCTGGAGCAGCTCCTTCAGAAACGACTTGCAAGCGATCGCCAAACACGTTATAAAACAGGCTAGCGGCAGTCCCTTTCTCGTAGTTCTCGTAAGCTAAGTCAATATTGACCAGGAAGGGAGATTGACCAGCGAGGTTACGAGTTGTACTAGGGTCAGGATCAGCTGCGCGAATAATTGCAAGTTCTTCTTCAGGAATATCTACTTGAGACTCTACAATGGACAAATTGGCCCCAATCTGGAAGTTACTAAGAAACGGGCTTACGGAGTCGAGGCGCTTTCTGGCTTCTACTTCGATTCCAAATACTCGGGCCTCGTCCACATTCTGTATACCCAATGTATTATTGCCCACACTGGTAAGAATTACGCGTTCAATGGGATTTTCAAAGTTCTTGTAGAACCCACTAAACGCGAGGATTTCACCAGGACGTAAGAACCACTCCCAGCGCAGATCATAGTTTGTTACTAGTGTCCTCTTAAGTGTCGCGTTACCCGAGAATACAAAGTCCCCTACAAAGTCAAAGGTCGAATAAGGAGCCAATTCACGGAATGTTGGACGTGCAAGTGTTTGTGTATAAGCCGCACGCAGGTTCATGTTATCCTGGAGGGAATACACGACATTGATAGATGGTAGAATATCATCGTTATCCAGGCGGCCAGGGGTCAGATCTTCATCTTCGCTCACCGTGTTCATTCTGGTTGCCTCGAATCGTGCCCCTCCAATCAACCGCACTTTTTGGCTCACGAGTAAATCAACCATCGCATAGGCAGCAGATACGGTTCGATCGCCGACATAATTACTCCGATCAGAGGACGCATCAACAATGGTGTTTCCAAAACGGAACAGCCCGGTACTGGTGGTATCTACGATTCCAGCCTGAGCGAAGAAGGCATCGTTATCACCATCGAAGGATGTATACGAAAAGCCCGTTCCTTCGCGATACTCAAACCGACGCTCTCTAAAGTCTCGATCTACTTTGAGGTATGCTCCTCCAAACTTCACTTTACTGCTTAATCCAGAAAACTTGAATGGCACAGAGAGGTCAAGACTGAAGTTTTGATTGTCCTCCTGCAAGAAGCGATAAAAACGAGTTGGCGCGGGATACAGCGATGCCGGCTTCTGATATACAGTATCCTGAGTCACCCCGTTAATAGTGAAGTGATTCGAGAAATACCGAAGATCAGGCTCATCCTGTTCATTGCGAGCTACCGAGGCTTTCCACTCGGCTGTAATTCCACCTATGTAATGCTCGCCCTTGAATTGCAATGAGTTTAAGCTACGCTCCTGGTAACTCAGCACACGAGTCTGGAAAGTCGAGTTACCCGAAAGATCTACCCAGAATCCATCGAGGAATCGTGATGTAGATTCTCCACTTTGCGTTCTCAAGTAGGTAGCAACAACTTCATGGTTCGCATGAAGCTTGTAAGCGAGCGTTAATAGGCCACCCCAGTTTCGCTCCTGGCTGGCTCGGATATCCCCAAGATTTCTGAGAGCAGTCAATGCATTGATCTGCTCTACATTTCCACCAACCAACTCCCAACGACCTGCAGATCCGTCATCATAAAATCCTGCGCTCGTGTTGTAGGTAAAGCTCGCCGTGTATCCAAAGGGACGATTACCCAATGAAATCTGGTTTCCAATAGCAATTGATAAACCAGAGTTAATGGGCGCAGTATCTACACGAGGCTGCATCTCTGGCCGAAACGAGCGAGAGAGCAAGTCCAACTGTGCCGCTTTCTCAGGATCAAACCGCGCTTCAATTTCGATAGGGATCTCAATATCAGGGTCGGCTAACAAATCGGGGATGTCACGATGACCATCATCAAAACCTAACCAGTCACTTTCACTCCTTGAATAGGTAAGAAAATTGTCAGCAAGGCTTGACCGGGTATTGTAAGAAGACGATGTAGAAACCTGGAATGTAAATGACTCGGGAAAATCCTTGGTGCCCACGTTAACAAGTCCTCCCGCAAAGTTTCCGGGTTTGTCTGGAGTAAAGGTCTTCGTTGTAACAATGTTATCGAGGAGGCTTGAAGGAAACAGGTCTAACTGAAAAGACTTTCTATTTGGATCGGCACTCGGCAGCTCGGCACCATTTAACTGAGTAGACGAATAACGATCACCCAGTCCTCGAATAAACACATACTTCCCACCCACAACAGAAGCGCCTGTTACCTTGGTCATTGCACTAGCGGCATCTCCACTACCTGAACGAGAAATAGCTTCTGCGCTTATTGCATCGCTCACAGAAATAGATTTCTGACGGTCTCTAAGCAAAGAGGCTTCCGTATTTTGAACCGCTCTTGCTTCAATCACCACTTCATCTAATCCGATCGCCTCAGGAGACATCGTCATTTCCAGCGAAGTCACCTCATTTTCTGTGACTTCTACATTTTGAACAGTTATTGTGTTATATCCGATATAGGATATCACTAACGTGTATGACCCAGGATCAAGCCCCGGGATTTGAAAACGGCCATCAATATCCGTTGTAGAACCGGTCATTGTCCCTTCTATCAGGACGTTTGCACCGATTAGTGTTTCACCATTTTCTTGGTCGATAATCACGCCGCTTATAGATCCTACTTGAGCAAAAGCAGAAGCGTGAACACCAAGTACCATGAACGCTGCAATCAGCATTCGTGATAACCATGAGAGGTTTGCCATTATCCTATCTAAATTTTAGAGGCGGGTCGTTTATGTCAGGAGAATTTTTTCAATCAAAAACCAACGAATTGTAGAAAGGGGACATTAATGACATATTACCCGATTGTTACGCTATCATTAATTAGTGCATCTAGCCCTGTCATTTCATACATCCTTAATCAACAAGACTTGCTTTAACCATTTCTGCTCAACTCAACATCAAAGCCGCCCCACAAAAAAGGAACTTCGGCATACATGAGGTGTGCTACCTTGCTCTATTTGAAAAGGCCAGATCCGGGGCAGCAACCTATTGAGACAAGACACATCGAATCCTCATTTAATTATTTTTGCCCTCTGGTTGATGGTGTTTGCTGCTAGCAGCCAGGTTATCATCATCTCCCCCATACTTCCCAACATCAGTGCTGAAATCAACGTCCCAGAAAGCCGGTTGAGCTTATTAGTGACGGCCTATGCGCTCTTCCTAGGCATGTTTGCTCTGATGACAGGTCCAATTTCAGACAAGCTGGGCAGGCGTCGCATTCTACTACTGGGATGCGCCGCGATGTCATTTGCGCTCTTCCTACATGCCATTGCCAATAGCTTTATGAGCCTGTTGGCTGTCCGGATTCTTGCAGGCTCGGCAGGGGGGATGCTTAGCGGCGCGGCCGTTGCCTACGTGGGAGACTATTTTCCCTATGAACGCAGAGGATGGGCAAATGGATGGGTGATGAGCGGCGTTGCTGCGGGACAAATTGTAGGCATTCCTCTAGGTAAATTCCTCGCCGGAATACTCAGCTTTCGATGGCCATTTATCGTTTATGGCATTGCCATGTTAATAGCACTTCTCCTGGTTGCGCAATTCGTCCCACAACCCGATGTCAAGAGAAGCAAAGGCCCGCTTACTATCAGCCGGTCCATCAGCAATTACGCACAGCTACTCAAAGAAACCAAGATCGTAGCGGCGGCAGCAGCATATACACTGATGTTCTCAGGTATCGGTCTATACCTTGTTTTCCTACCCACCTGGTTGGAAACGGAGGTCCTGTTATCCAACAACGATATCGTATTTCTTTTCTTAATCGGAGGGGTCATGAACGTATTGACGGGCCCCCTCGCCGGCCGGGTATCAGACAGAGTGGGCCGTAAACCACTGATCATCAGTTCGTGTATCGGCCTCAGTATTATTATGGTTGCCACTACACTTGTAGTCGATGGAAAATGGATGGCGTACGCGTTCTTCGGGCTTGCGATGGTGATGATCGCTATGAGAATCAGTCCCTTTCAAGCCCTTATCACCGCACTGGTTAGTGCAGACCGAAGAGGTATCTTGATGAGCCTATCTATCGCAATTGGACAAGTGGGTATGGCTTCAGGAAGTGCATTGGCCGGATTTGTATACGAACGATTTGGCGATTACGGCTACTTTAGCAACACGCTATTAGGTGCGATTGGAATGATGGCCATGGCCTTCGTAGTGTGGCAGTTTATACCTGAACCCGATGGAAGCGAAGGCTAGTTCTACTGAGTAGAGAGGGCGGTTATACAATTAGATCAACCAGAAAATCAGGTCAAGGTAGCTGGATTTATTGCTCTGCCGTCGAAGCCTCATCCTCTTCATCACTAACAGGCTCAGGTACAACCAGCTCCACGAAGTTGTCCATCACTTCAAGCAACATGTTAGGATCGTGAATGACGTGATGTGCGCCAGCATCCTCTAACACTTTGGTATGGCTCTCGGCATCCAGATAAGGAGGCACAACACCTATCGCCCACATCCCAGTAGCCCGAGCTGCCTTCATATCATCTACAGAGTCTCCTACATACACAGAGGACTCGGGCTCAACTTTACGACCAGCAGCATCAAGAATAGCCAGCGCCCTCTGCAAAGGATAGGGATCTGGTTTTTCGCGGCCTTCCTGCTTTTCTTTAGGAATAACGAGCGGGAAGTATTTTTTCCACCCAAACCGATCAATCGTCCAATTTGCTTCAGCACCTGGCCGACCTGTCACCACGCCTAAAATCCGCTGCCCTGAACCCAATTCATCCAGGGTACGTATTTTGATCATGGGCTCTTCTTCGGCTATAAAGCCGTCCCAATTTTCTCCGCGATAATGCTTCTGAAACTCTTCAATGATTCGCCCAAACGACACGCTGATACCCGCATCAGAAACAATAGCATGGGTTAACTTCCAATCATCGTTGAAACCACCGAGATTTTTATATCTCTGAATCGTTCCAGTTTCTATTTCGCGTCCTGTAAAATGCGATACAGTTTGCTCAATAGCACGCCGGTAAGATCGTGAAACATCCACGAGCACACCGTCCATATCAAAGAATAAGGCCTGTATCTCCACGATATCCAACTTGGGGTTTTGGCAATGCCCTGTTTTTTGGCAATGCCAGTTTGGGGGTAGCCTGTATACGCAGAGCTAGTACTACGAATTCATGACTACGAGGAATTCGTCGTTATCACGCGTTCCTCGCATTCTATCAAGCAAAAATGTCATTGCTTGAACAGAATCCATATCAGCTAACAGCTTACGCAAGATCCACACACGACTTAAACGCGCATCGGAAAGTAACAATTCTTCACGTCGCGTGCCAGACTTAACAGTATCCATCGCGGGGAAAATTCGCCGGTCCGCCATTTCTCGTGAGAGAACCAGCTCCATATTACCCGTACCTTTGAACTCTTCAAAGATAACTTCATCCATACGGCTACCTGTATCAATCAGTGCCGTTCCAATGATAGTCAATGATCCACCTTCTTCTACATTTCGAGCTGCACCAAAGAACCGTTTGGGTCCTCTAAGCGCACCTGCCTCCATACCACCAGAGAGTGTTTTACCCGTATTTGGAGTTACAGAGTTATGTGCTCGAGCCAGGCGAGTGATAGAATCAAGGAGGATAACTACATCCTGCCCTGCCTCAACAAGCCGTTTTGCTTTTTCAAGAACAATGTCCGCCACTTCAACATGGCGCTCAGGCTCTTGATCGAATGTAGAAGAGATTACTTCAGCCTGTACATTCCGTTCAGTATCTGTCACCTCTTCAGGCCGTTCATCGACCAACAGAATGATCAGGTACGCTTCGGGGTGGTTGGCAGTGATTGCATTCGCAATCTTCTGAAGCAAAATCGTTTTACCCGTTTTAGGCTGCGCAACGATGAGGCCACGCTGCCCTTTCCCGATAGGAGCAAACAGATCCATGATCCGCATGCTATAGTCGGTTGGATGGTATTCCAGGATCAGTTGATCTTCTGGATAGAGTGGGGTTAGGTAGTCGAAGCTGGAGCGCTCTTCTAGCTCAGCAGGTGTACGCCCATTAATGCTGTTCACCTGGATCAGAGCAAAGAAACGCTCGCCTTCTTTCGGAGGACGAACTTCGCCATCTACTGTGTCACCCAATCGCAAGCTAAATCGCTTGATCTGAGAGGGTGAGACATAAATGTCGTCAGGGCTGGGGAGATAATTATATTCGCTGGAGCGGAGGAAGCCATACCCATCGGGTAGAACTTCAAGCACACCCACCTTATTGATCATCCCCTCTAGTTCCGTTCGATTCGGGTCGTAGGCAGCCATATACTCTGGGCGGCCTTCATACACTCGGCGGCGATGCTCCTCCTTTTGGCCCGGATGCTTACGCTTACGAGAGTGGGAGTTTCCTCCGTCTCTCTTGTTATCGCGTCTGTTATCTCGCATGCGAGAATCACTACGCCTGTTGTCGCGGTCATGGCGGGATGAGCGACTATCTCTGTTGTCTCGGCTATCACGGCTGTCCCGGCTGTCTCGATTATCGCGACTGGAATTTCGGCCGTTGCCTTTACGCTGTTCGTAACGCATTTCGGATTTTTTGGACTGTTTACGATCGCTATTTTTTTTGAGCCCCATACGATCATTCGAGTTTCTACCTGAACGGTCGCCAGGAGATTTGTCCCGAACATCTGTATTCCCGCGTGATGTACTACCCCTTGAACCACGCCGGTTCGGTCTAGATCTTGAAGTATCCTTTCTGGATGGCGGCGGCGAATCTGCTCTCGCCCCATCTGATTGATTATATTCGTTCATTTCTTCACCATTATCCGGGTGATCGTTGTATTCGCGAGTTGCCTTCGAGAAATGCCCTGAAGAGGCCCCTCCGTTTTCTTTCGGATTTCCACCTCGTTTCTTTTCTTTTGTAGCAGGCTCGGCTGCGGGCCTTGGGGCCTTTTCTGCCTGCGGGGCCGATGCTTCTGCCGCAACAGGAGCGTCCCTTCGTGTAGATTCTACCTCTGCCTCCGTCTCTAGGATCAAATAAATTAAATCCTGCTTACGCAAACCTGAGTAACCTGTGAGTCCAAGACTTCGAGCGATGTCTCTAAGATCGGCTAATTTTTTACTTTTTAATTCTGAAATATTCATAACGCGTAACAAGAAGCTATACGCACGCTATTATAGTTGCTAACTATTGTGTGGGTAATTTCTAGTCTGTTTGGCTTGATTAAACATTCGTGTGACAGCAAATCCTATTGTATACACTCTCAACTGCACAATTTGCGCTATGCAATCCGGCTCACAGAATGTTCCATGTACGTGCTGGAAATTAGGCCAAACGGAAATATTCTATAAGGGAGGTAGGCAGGAATTTCGTTGAATGCAAAGCCCTTTGTGTTCTTAGCAAAGTTTCAGGAGGGAACACATGGCTCTATTAGCTTTCTTTCGAAATGCTGTTCTCCTTAAGATAGGGCTTATTCCTCTAAATTCAACGAATCATGTTCTACTTCTAGGAATTTTTACAGCTCTTGACAATTTTTCTAAGCAAATTCTCCACATGATGGGCTAACTCTCAGGTAATTTTATGCTGTAGATACTGCCTTTAAGAGCAGAAATCCTCACATCCTCTTACAAGAGGCCCATCTGCTTCACCCATAACTACTGAATATATCCAATCGCCTACAATTCTTCGTTCAGTTAACGATACGGCGGCTCTTGAGTGAGTACTACGTTGTACCAATAGCTCAATTGAACAACCGCATTTATTTTAACAAGTGTACTGGAAGTTGAGATACTACAAGATGCGAGCCGGTAATTAACAGACCATCCTCAGGACGTGCTATTTCGGAAAAAAGCTGTAGAGCATGCTGCGCGTTAGTTACCGCTTGAGCAGGTACTCCGGCACTCGCCATATATTGTATAGTGTCACCAGGAGGTAACGCTCTATCTGTATGAATCGGCACTACAAATAACTGTGCCTTTTGTTCTGCCAGCAGAGAGGCCATCTGACGAATATCCTTATCACGCATCGTGCCAAACGCCACAAAGAGATGCCCCGATCGGAGTGCTATTGCTTCTTTTACATACTGAAGCGAAACACTCAAACTGTCGTAATTGTGGCTAACGTCCAAGACAATAAGCGGTTCCTTTTGTATTACATCGAGGCGACCACGTAGTCCCGCTACCTCACAAACAGAGCGAATACCTGTATGTATAGACTTCACGTCCAGCCTCTCCTTCGGAAAAAAAGTCTCAATAACTCTTAAAGCAGCGGCAACATTGACGAATTGATGACGCCCCGGCAAGCCTAACATCATCGAGCCGTATTCCATTACTGGGGTTCTGAACACACCACTTGTAGTAACCGGATCCCGGGTTTCATCCTGCCACATCACCTCCTTATAGACGTCATGAAACGGGGCGTTTTTTTCAAGAGCTGTTTGCTGAACTACCAGCCGTGCACGTTCGTCAGCTACAGCCGATATAATTGGAACGCCCGTCTTGATAATCCCGCTTTTCTCCCGAGCTATCGCTTCAAGCGTATTCCCTAATATACCCATGTGATCATACCCTATCGAAGTAATCACGGTAATAGCTGAGTCTACAACATTGGTCGCATCCAACCTCCCGCCCAGGCCGGTTTCAATCACGCACAGATCCACGCCTTCCTCAGCGAAAAACAAGAAACTCAAAGCCACTGTGGCCTCAAAGAAACTGACTGTATGCGCATCAAATACGGGCTTGCATTGCATTATACGGCGTGCCAACCACTCTGAAGGAGCCGGCTTCCCATCAACACGCATCCGCTCGGAAACGGCAAACAAATGAGGCGAGGTATGGAGCCCAACACGTGCCCCTAAACAGGTCGCGATGGATGCGATGTAGGAAGCCGTAGACCCTTTTCCGTTCGTACCGGCTAGATGAATGATGGGTGCTGCACGATGTGGATCACCTAACTCTGAAAGGACCCTTCTAAATCGCTCCAGGCCATACTTGAGTGCCTCCTCGCCCTTCTCGGAAAAACGGGGTAAGGAAAAGAGATACTGTTCTGCTTCGTTCATTGCTCAACCCCGGGAGTTACTCATCCATCAACAACAGCTCCCTTTTATCTTCGCCAAGGTGGGTAAACTGAATCCGCCAAATATCTTCAGGAAGCAATTCCTCAACCCGATCCGGCCACTCTATCAAGCAAACCCCATCTCCAAAGAAATAATCGTGATAACCAAGCTCGTAAAACTCATAAATAGACTTCAACCGATAGGCGTCGAAATGATACACCACCTGCCCATCAGAATTATATTCATTCACTAGCGTAAAGGTGGGGCTATTTACTGTCGACTCATCGATTCCGAGGCCTTCGCATATGCCCTTCACAAACTCTGTTTTCCCCGCTCCCAATGTCCCATACAACGCGACAATTTTTCTCTCCTTCAACTTCTCAGCAAAGCGTGAGCCCAACAGCCGAGTCTCTTGCGTGGACGAAGAGACATAAGGCTCCTTGGCCATCAAGGTTTCACTCATAATTCCTTACACATCCCTAGGGACCAACTTGATGATTGGTAAGATCACTTCCTCCATGGTCACACCGCCATGCTGCATCGTGTCCCGGTACATGTTGACATAATGATTGTAATTGGTCGGATAGACAAAATAATAATCTTCCTTCGCAATTATATAATTCGTATTGATCCCCCTACTAGGTAATCCGTACTCTAGCGGAGACTTTACAAAAATAGCATGTTTATCATCACAGCGTAGGTTGCGCCCGTATTTGTACCTGAGTGCTGTGGAGGTCTCACGGTCTCCGATTACTTTTGTTGGATGCAAGCTTCTGACAGCCCCGTGATCACTCGTGATAATGATGGTACAGTTTTTCTCAGCAAGCGTTTGGAAGGCCTGGTACAACCACGAATGTTCAAACCAGGTACGAGTCAAGGCCCTGTAAGCCCGCTCGTCTGGAGCAATCTCTTTTAATACGGCAGAATCGGATCGGCTATGCGCTAGAATATCAACAAAGTTCACCACTATCGCATTAAGCTCTGCCTGAGTAAAGTCACTCACATTCTGGGCAAAGTCTCTCCCTCGCTGAGTGGTTACTATTTTTTCGTAGCGTATGCGCGCATTAACTCTTTTGCGGCTAAGCAAGTCTTTAAGGAAAGCTTCCTCATTTCGGTTGCGGCTATGCTCATCTTCCTCCCCTTCCGACCATAATGTTGGGTACTCTCGTTCAAGATCCCGCGGAAGCAATCCACTAAAAATAGCATTCCGGGAATACGGTGTTGCTGTTGGCAGAATAGAATAATGATAGTTCTTTTCTATCGAGAAGAGGGGGTACATCAGTCTCTCAAACTCGACCCATTGATCATAGCGCATGCAATCGATCACAAAGAAAAGCACCGGGGTATCACCGATCTCAGGTATCACATGAGAGTCTATCACCTCATGGGACAACATCGGCCGATCCTCTCCTGGTGGCTCCTGCGTTCTGTCGATCCATCCTTTATAATTATCTTCGATAAATCGGCCAAACTCCCTATTCGCTTCCCGGTATTGATCCTCTAGCACCTGGCGCACCCCCTCATCGCCATCGAGCGATAAGTCGTAGTGCACAAGCTTCAAATACAGATCGATCCACGCTTCATGCGAAAGCGGATTCATGAGCGCCATACTGATCTCGCGAAAAGAATGAAGATAATTTTGCGAAGCTTTTTCGCTTTGCAATCGGGTTCGCTCGAGAATACGCTTACAGGTCAGCAGTATCTGGCTAGGATTGACGGGTTTTGTGAGATAATCATTGATCTGCCCCCCCAACGCCTCTTCCATTAAGTTTTCTTCTTCACTCTTGGTAACCAACACAACCGGCAACTCGGGGGAGATATCCTTGATCTCGGACAACGCCTCAAGCCCTCCCATGCCTGGCATTTGCTCATCCAATAGCACGACATCGTAATTACCCTCGCGCACTTGTTCTACCGCATCTGCGCCATTCGTTACACTCGTCACTTCATACCCTTTTGTCTCCAAAAATAAAATATGAGGCCTTAGTAGATCAATTTCGTCGTCCGCCCAAAGTATCTGAGGTAATGCCATGCGTATTTAATCTTAAGAATTGTGATTCAATGCCTTTCAATAGCTGAAGCCCGATTACTGTATGCATAACTAACCAGACTGTTACTCATATAGAAGACCCATTGAACCTTTGTTCCTCACTCGAAATGGAACTTATAAATAATCCAGCACTTTCCTTATTTCTGCCATGTACTAAAACCATATCTCCCTTGCATAGCCATTTATGGAAATGAAAACAAATACACACCGCCCCATTGATACCGCAGTACAGGATGCAATCAATGATCAGATTCAAGCCGAATTTCAATCCGCGTACATTTATTTGGCTATGTCTGCCAAATTCGAACACATGAGCCTAAACGGATTTGCACATTGGCTACGCTTGCAGTGGCAAGAAGAAACGGCTCATGCAATGAAGTTTTACGAATTCCTCCTTCAAAGAGATGGCGTAGTAGAACTAAAAGAGCTAGAACGACCAGCCGTGAGCTTCTCGTCTCCCCTTGAGGCATTCGAGCAGGTATTGGAACACGAACAATACATAACCTCTCGGATCAACAATTTATATGACCTCGCAACCGAAAAACGAGACTACCCGTTGCAAAACCTGTTGCAATGGTTCATTGACGAACAAGTTGAAGAAGAAGACTCTGCCCGGTCCGTCATTGATAGTCTAAAACTGATAGGCGACGCGGGCCCTAACCTGTTCCTGTTGGACAGGGAGCTGGGAGCCAGGCAACCTGAATAACAGACAGCCCCCTTCGATCTTTATAGCGCCATTCCGAAAGGGATGGCGCTTTCTTTTTGCCCTACCCCAACTCCCCCTGCCGCCCCTTCATTCCCTTAACAGATTTATAACACAACTCATCAAATAAAGTGAAACCTAACTCACACCGAGCCGTACCGACCATACGATTCAACCATTTGGTTAAACCAAAAAATTAATGCAATCTGAAGAGACTAAAGTCGACACCGAAGAGCGCATCATCGTAGCCGCACTCGCTGTGTTTGCTAGAAAAGGAAAAGATGGAGCAAGGATGCAGGAGATCGCAAATGAAGCTGGCATCAACAAAGCCATGCTTCATTACTATTTCAGATCAAAGGACAAACTGTACGAAGCCGTCTTCAGGCATGTTTTTAATCGATTTTCAGCACAACATGCTACCGCTGTCAAGGAAAGCCCAACGTTTGCCAAAACATTGAAGTTGTTCATCGATGGATTTATCGATTCGATCAAGGAAAAACCTGATATCGTCCGCCTGATGGTCAACGAGAATCTCTCGGGGGGAACAGCATTAGGGAGTATGATTGTCGAGAAACAACACGAAAAAGCGGCGCCATCGATTCTAAAAAAGAAGCTCGAAGAAGCCATTAAGAATGGAGAAATCAGGCCAGTCGACCCTGACCATACCTTATTAACTGTCCTCTCCTGTTGCCTCTTCTTCTTTATATGGGCACCCACTATCCATATAAAAATCCCAAAAAGCAAAGATTGGGATGCATTCATCGAATCTCGAAAGGAGCACATTTTCGACGTGGTTTATAACGGCCTACAGCCCCAATAATCACCGAAACCAAAGAATGACTCCCCTACCAAACGGCTTGCAAAGATAACACTGATCCCTCACGAATACATGAAGCATCGTTTTAAATATAAACCGACCACCGGCCTTCTTGCTACCGGGTTGATCTGCCTTCTTTTTATTGGAGGTTGTTCAATGACACCCAGGCTTCAAGAGCCTGATACGGTATCAGAGTTACCTGATACCTATGGCGCCGGCACACAGGATACGACCTATTCTCCTATCACATGGTGGAGCGAATTCAACGACCCGGTCCTGAGTGGCCTCGTAGATTCAGCACTCACCAGGAACCTTGACCTGAAAAGTGCCATGGCAAGGGTTAGTGAAATCCAGAATCAATATCGCATCGCCCGCTCTCCCCTGTTCCCGGCTGTGCAGGCCACTGCTGACGGGAATCGACAGAACATTCCTTCTAATACCGGGGCGTTTAGTTCTATCGGGGGAGACGATGAAGGCGGCGGAGGCGCGCCGGCAGGAGGATTCCAATTACCGGATCGATTTGAAACCGTCACCTACAGCGCTTCTCTTGGCCTTTCCTATGAACTTGACTTCTGGGGGAAAAACCGCAACGCCGCACAGGCTGCCCTTCGCGAATTCAAAGCCACACGGGCCGACTATCAGACGACGCTCCTTGGTATTATTTCAGAAACAATCGCTACCTATTTCGAGATAACTGACCTGGAACAGCAACTGGTGCACTCTACGGAGATCGTAGATCTGCTGAATGACCGTGTCGAGCTCACCGAGGACAGATATCAACGTGGCCTCATAACCAGCTTCGAGTTATACACCATTCGTCAATCGTATGAAACAGAGCAAGCTTCATTGCCTCTCCTGGAGAGTTCGCTCAATGAAGCCAAAGGCCGGTTGGCTATTTTACTCGGCTACTACCCCGGAGCAATACATACTATTCTTAGCCAGGATCAACTGGCAGAAATTCAACTCTCTCCTATCCCCGTCGGATTGCCTTCTTCCTTGTTGCAGGAGCGCCCGGACATATACGCTGCCGAGCAACGATTACAAGCGGCGCTCCATAGGATCGGTTCCGCGAAGGCTGCTCAGTTTCCGAGCATTTCGCTTACAGGATCCGGGGGTACGCAAAGCGCAGACCTGGCGAATTTACTCGATATAGGTACTCAAGGATTTTCGAATCTTGCCGGCTCTATCGTGCAGCCTCTTTTTCAAGGAGGCCGGTTAAAAGCCGACGTTCAGGTAGCCTGGGCTCAGTATGAGCAAGTGAAAGCTGCCTACGAGAAAACCGTCCTGACTGCTTTTAAAGAAGTCAACGCGGCGCTCGTCGGCATTGAAAAAGAAACGGTTCGTTTCCGCTTCTTGGAAGAAGCCACCCGCAACGCAGAATCATCCTCCCAAACACAAGAGGATCGATTTGAACGAGGAGTAGGCGATTACCTGGCGTACATAGATGCCCGCATCAATGAACTACGCACAAAAAACGCATTAGAAACAGCCAAGCGCTCTCTAGTAAATGCCCGATTAACCCTACACCGCTCCCTAGGCGGCGGCTGGGTTGACTATGAACTCTAATTCGGACGCCCCAAAGATCATGAATAAAACGATTATATCTATACTCACCATCCTCGGCATACTGGTCATTGGAGTCGCCGGATTTGGAGCTCTAATCACCCTTAGCCCTGAACCACCCAGAGTTGAACGCCCCAAAGTAGTGCCTCTTGTAAGTACGACCTCTCCAGAAGTACAATCGGGGTCCATCTCCATAATGGGTAACGGAACCGTCCGTGCTACGCGGGAGATCAACCTGGTTGCAGAAATTTCTGGCCGTGTTGTACGAATCTCCCCATCTGCTGTAAGCGGTGGGTTCTTTCAGCAAGGAACTCCGTTGTTCACCCTTGATCAATCCGATTACCGCAACGCCGTATCCATTGCTGAAGCAGAAGTCACACAACGCAAGTACGAACTCCTGCTGGCACAAGAAGAAGTAACCGTTGCACGGGATGAATGGAATCGACTGCAAGCACGCCGCGGTTCTTCTGAAATACCAGATTCCACCGACCTCGGGGTTCTCGTATTCAAAGAACCACAACTGCGCCTCGCAGAGTCCCTACTCAAAAGCGCCGAGGCCCGATTAGAAGACGCCAGAACACGCTTGAACAGAACACAGGTCCGAGCCCCCTTTAGTGGTCGCATTCGAACCAAGCTGGTTGACATTGGGCAGTACGTAGCTCCTGGGCAGGCCGTTGCCAGCGCATATAACACCGACCAGGTAGAAATCCCAGTACCTCTTCAATCCAGCGAAACAGCGCTTATAGGCAATTTATGGCAACGAGAAACAAACCGACAAATCAGTATTCCGGCAACCGTCCGCGCTACATTCGGGGATCGAACCTATGAATGGGACGGCTTTGTTGATCGAACAGAGGGTACGCTAGACGCCAATACCCGCACACTTAATGTAGTCGTGAAGGTAAACCAGCCCTACAAGACAACAGAAAATGGACGCCCGCCTCTACTCGTGGGTATGTTTTCCGAAGTCGAGATCCAGGGAAGTTCATACGACACCTACTATGTGATCCCTAGAGAGGCGCTCAAAGAGAATGAGACCGTCTGGGTGTTTAACGACGGCATTCTTGAGGTACGCAACGTGGACATTATTCAGGAATCTGAGGGCAAGGTCTATATCGAAAACGGACTCAACCCTGATGAACGCTTGATCACAAGCACGCTCGATGTGTTCACTGATGGCATGGAAATTCGAACCGTTGACTAATTGACCAACAGAGTAACAGAACAATGAAAAACGCAATTGACTGGATGGCTCGCAATGGTGTTGCAGCCAATCTACTGATGGTCTTTATTCTAGTTGTCGGACTCATCAGTTACACCACCATTCCACAAGAAGTATTTCCAGAAACGAGCCTGGATACAATTCAGATATCTGTAGAATATCCTGGCGCAACTCCTGAGGAAGTTGAAGAAGCCATAGTACGCCGGGTAGAGGAGCAAATCGAAAGCGTCGAGGGAATCCGCCGAATAACATCGGTGGCGAGTGAAAACATTGGCACTGTCTCAGCCGAACTTCAACTGGGTGTTGATATTCCTGAGACTCTGGACAAAATCAAGGCGGAAGTTGACAGAATTGTTACGTTCCCGGCGGAAGCAGAACAACCTGAAGTCCAAGAGCTCACCAGCCGATCGCAGGTGATCACCCTCGCTGTACACGGGGACGTCAACGAGAAGGTGTTGAAAGAACTGGCCAATCGTATCAAAGATGACCTCACGTCCTACTCGGAAATGTCGTTCATTCGGGTATCCGGTGTACGGGACTATGAGATCTCAGTCGAGGTCTCTGAAGAAGCGCTCCGCTCCTACGGGTTGAGCTTACTGGATGTAAGTAATGCAGTACGCCTGGGCAGCCTGGACTTGCCGGGCGGCAGCGTAGAAACCCAAACGGAAGAAATCCTGATTCGCACCAAGGGGCAGAACTACACAGCGAATGACTTTGAAAGCATCATTGTTCTTGGTCAACCGGACGGCACGCAGGTCCTTCTAGGGGACATTGCAACCGTCATGGATTCCTTCCAGGACGCTGACCTGGTTGCGGAATTCGACGGACAACCGGCTGCCTTCGTTGAGATCTTCCGAACCTCCGATGAACAGGTTCTTGAGATTGTTGAGGTAGTGAAGGGGTATGTTGATCGGCTCGAACCGTCACTTCCTGCAGGCATTCAGTTATCCATCTGGCAGGATAATTCAAAGATCCTGATGAGCCGGCTCAATCTGCTGATTAAAAACGGACTCATAGGGTTGGCCCTGGTAATTCTTGCCCTTGCCCTATTCCTGGACATTCGCCTCGCCTTCTGGGTTTCAGTTGGCATTTTCATCTCGTTCATGGGGACGTTCACCGTGATGTCCTACATGGGGATATCGATCAACTTATTATCCCTTTTTGCCTTTATCCTGGCGCTGGGGATCGTCGTTGATGATGCCATTGTGATCGGGGAAAATATATTCTTCGAACAAGCGAAGGGGGGTGACCCTCTGGAAGCAGCCATAAAAGGCGCAGCCCGGCTTGCGCGTCCCGTGATCTTTGCGGTATTAACAACAGTTGCTGCATTCTCCCCGTTGCTCTTAGCTCCGGGCCAGATTGGAAAAATCATAGGTGACATACCGCGCATTGTAATCACAGTGCTTGCGCTCTCATTGATCGAGTCCTTGTTCATCCTACCGATGCACCTTTCTCACAAGAGGAAAAACAAGGAAAAACGAAACTCCATTCTTTCCTCACTAATGACCGGGGTCGAACGAGTGCAAGGGGCAGTCAGCAGGCAACTGACCCGGTTCACAAATGGACCGCTACACCATGCCATAAAATTTAGCATCCGCCGATACGGTGTTGTTATAGCTATTGCCACTTCGATGATCTTTATTTCATTCGGGCTTGTTGCTGGTGGGTATGTCAAGTTCAGTTTTCTTCCTGACATTGAAGGAGAAAATGTAATCGCCCGGTTGGAGCTGCCTCAAGGCACTTCAGCAGAAGAAACCCTTCGTGTAGCCCGCTTCATTCAGCAGAAGGGCGAGGAAGCTGTTGCAGAGGTCCAGGGAACCCTGAATGAAAGCCATCCCCCTGTTGTACAGCATGTATATGTCAGTATCGGACAACAACCCTCGCTCAACCAAGGACCAGGGGCACAGAGCGGGACCGTCTTAATCCAGTCTCATATTGCTGAAATCAACTTTGAACTGCTTGATGCAGAAATCCGCGTCCCCTCTGCTGCTTCGATAGAAAATCTGTGGAGAGAAAAAGTCGGCTCTATTCCAAATGCCAAGACACTTTCTTTCTCCTCAGCATTGATTTCACTGGGGAGCCCGGTCCAATTAGAGCTTGCTTCTCCCAACGCTGAGGTCCTGGAAACAGCTGTTGAGCGTATAAAAGATGAACTGGCTCAGTATGAAGGGGTCTTTTCAATTGAAGATGACCAACAGCAAGGCAAAAGAGAAATTCAGCTTGCATTACGGCCTCAGGCACAATCTCTTGGTGTGACTGTGGATGGCCTGGCGCGCCAGGTTCGGGCTGCTTTCTACGGAGCAGAAGCGCTGCGTATCCAACGGGGAAGAGACGAAGTGCGTGTAATGGTACGCCTCCCTGAAGAAGAACGAAATGCCCTGGCCGACCTTGAGGACCTGCGCATTCGAACGGCAACCGGCGCGCAGATTCCTTTGTCTGTTGTAGCTGAAGCCTCGCTAGGTTATGGTACCTCAACCATCCAAAGGCGAGACCGTCAGCGAGTGGTTACTATCACCGCCGATGTAGATGCTGAGACAGTTACCGGACAGGAAGTCGTAAGCTCCTTGGGTGAATCTATCGTTCCTCAATTGTTAAACGACTACCAGGGATTGAGGATTAGCTTTGAAGGAGAACAACGTGAGCAAGCCGACACGCTCCTTGCTTTAGGACGAGGATTCCTGATTGCAATCTTTGTCATCTATGCCCTTTTGGCAATCCCCTTTAAGTCGTATACGCAGCCGCTGGTCATCATGGGCGCCATTCCATTCGGAATCATTGGCGCTTTATTGGGCCATTTCCTGCTTGGCATCGATCTTGGTATCCTGAGTGTGTTTGGGATCGTTGGGCTCAGCGGTGTTGTGGTTAACGACTCCCTGGTTTTAATTGATTTTGTCAACCAGAAACGGGAAGAAGGTCTACCTATGGCTGAAGCCATATTGGTGGCCGGCAAACAACGGTTCAGGCCTATTTTGCTGACGTCAGTAACTACTTTCCTCGGTCTCTTCCCGCTCATCCTGGAAAAAAGCGTTCAAGCCCAATTCCTTATCCCAATGGGCGTGAGCATCGCTTTTGGCCTCCTATTCGCCACCTTCATCATCATGCTGGTGGTACCCGCCATGGCCATGCTGGAATACGACACCCGCTCGTTCTTTGGCCGCATTCTAGGCAGTTCATCCACTCCCCTGGCCCACAGCGGCGACGGCTCAGGCCTGGCAACCGGTACGCTTTCGGAGAAGGGGAGTGCGGTTTAACAAACACCAAAAGACCACGAGGGTCTTTTGGTGTGTT
>JAHQVL010000235.1 GCA_019634345.1 Rhodothermaceae bacterium | reverse complement strand
CATGCGCTGGAGAAGTACAACCTCGCCTGGTTGGAAGACATGATCCCCTGGAAGTATACCGACCAGTGGCGGGAAATCACGATGTCCATCAACACGCCAACCCTCACGGGAGAGGATATCTACCTGAAAGAAGCCTTCATTGAGTTGTGCGATACACGGGCCGTCGATATGATCCAGCCCGATCTCGCCAGCGCCGGCGGCATCCTCGAAACCAAGCGAATCGGTGATTACGCCGAAGAAAAAGGCATCCCCATGGCCCTACACTTCGCTGGCACTCCCATCGGTTTCATGGCCAACGTCCACTGCGCCGCCGCCACCCAAAACTTCGTCTCTTTGGAGCACCACTCCGTCGACATCGAATGGTGGGAGGACCTGGTGACTGGTATTGAGAAGCCGATTGTCGTGGATGGGTTTGCGAAGGTGCCGGAGACGCCGGGGTTAGGGGTGGATTTGAATGCAGATGTGGTCAAAGAGCACTTATATGAGGGCACTGAGTACTTCGCGCCTACGCCTGAGTGGGATGTGATGCGGTCGTGGGATCGGTTGTGGAGTTGAGATGAAACAGACTCATGAGGTCTGCTTTAATGGATGAAGAGTAAAGAACGTGATTCAAAAGGCATGAAGAAAGAATTCTGGACGGCTGAGAAGTTGCTTGGGCTCTCAGCCATAATTATCAGTTTGTCGACCTTGTTTGTTATGGCATACCAGACTAATCTGGTTCGGAAGCAACAATACATGTCTGTGTATCCCCATCTAGATCTGACCAACTTTAACTCGGGATCCCTCAATTATAAATATGTACTCACAAACGAAGGGGTAGGGCCTGCTTTTGTGAAGGAGATTCACGTCAAGGAAAAGAACGGACAAGCCCATGAAAGCCTTGTTGCATACGTAGAAGGGGCATTATCAGAAGAAGACTCAATAGCAATTCACTACTCCGATTTGTACGCAGGGCGCTTAATACCGGCAGGCGAAGAAATAATCTTATTTGGACTCTCTGATAATAGTTATCTCAATTCATACAACTTACCCCCTAATACGGTGGAGGGTGCGGAAACCCTAAGGAGCCTATTGAATGATGAGAGCATAATGATAGAGATTGTATATGAGTCTATTTATGGAGAGCGGTGGTCTATAAACAACCATTCTTACAGCCCAACAAAGCATTAATGCAATGAAATTAGGCAAAGAGGTTATGTTTTCAAGTAGCAAAACGTCTGTATAACCAGTAGTATTTGTTCAAATAAGCTTAAAAAGGAAACTGCTACCTGACGTGTCCATGTTTTATTCTTACGATCCACTCAGAAATTCGTGTATTGTTTTATGCATTCTGTTATTCAGTGGGTGCGAAATCGCCGATGGGCCGCTAGGCACTTCTGATCCAATTCCACATGCTGAAGCTATTGCGCCAGAAGACCCTATATACGCTCCTAGCCCCTCGCCGTATGCAGATTCTTTGCTAGAGGTTGCCGAGAATTATATAGAGGCTGCTCGTTATGACAGCGCGGTAAATGTTGTTACGAAGGCTAAAGGTGTTTTTGAGGAAATCGATTACAGAGAGGGGATTATCAGAAGCATAGTTGTTCATGCTGATGCATTGGAGAGGTGGGGCAAATACGGAGAGTCCTTGAGTATTCTAGATGATAATTTGGATCAAGCGCATCGGTGGCTTGGTGAAGGGCATCTTTTAATAGGGGATATGTATAATACAATGGGTATCGTTAACAGAAGGAATGGGAATTTAGCTTTATCGATTGTTTTTTATAAAAAAGCGTTATTGATAAGAGAAAAACATCTTGGAAATCGGCACTCATTAGTAGGAAGAAGCAAGAACAATATAGGTGTCTTCTATGCTAATTTAGGAGATTATGATGAGGCTCTAAAGCACTATAAAGAAGCGCTTGATATTCGTATGACTGCTTTAGGGGAGAACACGAAGGATGTTGCTCAGAGTTATAACAATATTGCTGTCGCACTTAAGAATAAGGGAGATTATGATGAATCACTCATCTATCACGAGCGTGCTCTGGCTATTCGTAAAGAAGTGTTTGGTGCTATTCACCCGGAAGTAGGGGCAAGTTATTACAATATTGGGGTTACTCTTGGAGCGAAAGGAAACTACGCGAGAGCGCTTGAAAACCACAAAAGGTCGCTGAGTATTTGGAGAGAAACTTTCCCCAATGGTCATCCTCTTATAGGCCAAAATTACAATGCTATTAGCATAGATTACCAGAAATTGGAAAACTATGAGGAGGCACTAAACTTCGAACAAAGGTCTCTTTCTGAGATTTCAAGGTCCCAGGGTGAAGAACATCCCTACACGCTATATACCTATGCAAACATTGGAGACATTTTTCTTGAACAAGGTAGATATCAAGAGGCACTAGAGTACTATCATAAGGTTGTCAACATATCGAATAGAAAGGATGTTAAGCAGCATCCTGCCCTTTTAAATGCCTATCATGGCATCAGTGACCTATATTATAAACAAGTGGAATTAGAAAAGGCACTGCACTATTCAGACTTAGCTATTCAGAGAAATCATATGGAGTTTCTTCCCGTTTCTTACTTGAATGCTTCTCGTCTTGATAACTATTCCTCTGACACATCTCTCTTGAATTCTCTTGTACTACGTGCCCAAATCTATAAAGCTTTAGCAGATCAGGAAGGGGTTCAAATGCTTGAAGCTGCACTAAATACCTACCAAATGGCTGTAAAAGTTATTGAAGCGCACAGTCTTTCATTTAAGAACGATGGTTCAAAGCTTTTACTTGCAGAACAAACTACTTCGATGTACGAAGAGGCCATCCAGGTTGCATTGCTATTGTATAGGTATTATGATGACGAATCCTATTTAAATAGTGCCTTTCAATTTGCAGAGTTAGGCAAAGTGTCGGTGTTACTCGATGCTATGAACGAGGCGGATGCGCTGGAACAGGCGGGAATTCCTGATTCTCTATTACAAGACGAAAAAGAGCTACGTCTTTTACTGACTTATCACGATAGGATTATTAAATCTGAACTCACGAAGGGGAAAGCAGCCAACCAAGAAAAGGTGGCTAAGGAGAAAGAAAGATTTTTTACTACAAAGAAAACCTACGATGAATTGGTCTCAACCTTTGAGAACAATTATCCCGCTTACTTTGACTTGAAATACAAAGGATATACTGCTTCTTTAACTGACGTCGTTGACGAGATGCTCGAAGAGGATGAATTGTTAGTGGAATACGTTGTTGGTGCTGATTCGCTCTACATTTTTGTAGTATCAGATTCACTGCGGCATGTAGAGGTTGTATCCATTGATTCTACATTGTCCAGAGATGTGGAGCGATTTAAACATGGGCTTGCTCAACGTAATAGAGAGTCCTATATACCCTCTGCGCATTCCCTGTATTCAGTGTTGATTGAGCCCATACTGGATGATGTACCTCAAAAGGAATCATGGATCATTGTAGCTGACGATGTACTAAATGAAATTCCGTTTGGTGCTCTTATTTCTGAATCTAGGCCGGTCAATAGCAATTATTTTGATCTTCCTTACTTGATTCACAACTATTCTTTTCGGTATACCTATTCTGCAACACTCGAGTTGAGCCAGGCCTATTTAAAAGATCAGCAAAGCCAACATGTGGCAGATAGGGAAAAGAAGGACTTTATGGCTTTTGCACCGGTCTTTAAAAGTGGTTTTATTGGATGGGAACGAGGTGCTCAGATGATTGAGAGCTTTAGGCCGGATTCAATCAGAACAACTGAATGGGGGTATCTCCCTCAAAGCAAAAAGGAGGTGCAATCTATTCAATCCATGTTTAGTGAGCGATATTCCCTATGGGACAAATTCCTGGGAGATCGATCAACGACTTTTCTAAATAAAAGAGCCTCTGAGCATAGGCTGAAATCAATTGATCTAAGCTTATATCGTTATCTCCACTTTGCAACCCACGGTGTGGTTAATAAATCGGTTCCAGAGCTATCTGGAATTGTGATGGCACAAGATACCACAGGAGGAGAGGATGGAATTCTGCATTTGAGTGAGGTCTATAACCTGGATTTAGATGCAGACCTTGTAGTACTCAGTGCCTGCCAGACTGGAACTGGTAAAGTAGCAAGAGGAGAAGGGTTGATGAGCCTGACTCGTGGATTTATGTACGCTGGCACCGATGCTTTGCTCGCCAGCTATTGGCAAGTAGCGGATGGTTCGACAAACTGGCTCATGGTGTCTTTTTACGACTACCTGCTAAATGGCCAGTCTAAAACAACTGCTCTCCGAAATGCAAAACTAGACCTTATGGATCGGTATCCCCAATTTGCTCAACCCTATTACTGGGCGAGTTTTGTGTTGATAGGGAAATGAGTTTGAATGTGCAGGGTGCAAAGTGCAGAGAGCCTCGCGGAAGAAGGGGTTATACCTTATTTTTAGTGCTAGCATGGAGATCTTGAACCCAATTCTCTTGTGCTTTTGCCATGCCGGCATCCAGGATGGTGTTGAGAGCCTTCTCGGCTTCTTCTAGCTTTTCTCTAGCCTCTTCATACTTTCCTTCGGTAATTAATACGGCTGCTTCACTGCGATGCTTGGTCGTTTGATCGATGAAGGGGCTTTGGCCGGCTTCATCCAGCCAGGTGCGAGCGCGCTCAGCGTCCTGACGTGCTACCGATTCAAAATAGGCGGCTTCCATGGCAATACTGGGTTGTAACGAAGCGGGGATCTTGTTCCACAGGGACAGGGCGCGTAATAAATGCTGCCTTGCCTGGCGATAGTCTTTGGCATCCATAGCATGGGTGTAGAACAGCGTGCGGGATACGTATTCGAATATACTCTCGTCTTGCAGCGTAATCGCAGATTCAAGTGCCTCTTTGGGCCACTCGCTAGGACGGGTACCCGCCATGGAGGTCGTTGTTACCTGCCATACGGCGAGCTCGCGGTCAGAGGCGGGGCCTCCTTTGGCAAGAAGGCGAAGGCGAGCACCATCGGTCATGAATCCACCCGTCTTGCCAGGGATCATGGTGACGAAAGCGATGACAATAGACACTAATCCCATGAACAACAAGGCAATCCGTGCGAATAGACCCAGGAAGGAAAGCGACTCTGTAGATGCAGGTATAGGAAAGACGAAGAGACCAAGTGCGAAAAATAGCAATCCCGTAAGCAGGCTCGTTAAGGGGCCACCGGCAACCAGCATGAGCATACCGCGCCGGAGATGTACGGTGCTCGTAGGAAAGGACGCTGCGAGCCCCCCGTAGGTGGCAAAACTTTTGTTCAGTTTAAACTTGATCCCGTTTCCCTGACGCATAATCATCAACGGGCCAACCACAAATAAAGCAAACTGAAAGCCAGCGAGTTTGCCGCCCAACAGGTGCCCGCCTTCGTGGATGGCAATGGCAAAGGGCAAGAGCACAAATATCCCTGTAAGCAGGATCCCTTTCTGCAGGCCAGATAAACCCAAATCAACCGGTGTAATGACTACGTCTCCAATAAAAAAGCCGATACTCATGGATACACCAAGCAAGGCGCCTATAAAAATGGCTCCCAGGATTTTCTTGAACACTGATTTTTTCTTGGTCGCTGGTTCCTTCGATTGAAGGTCAGAGGGAGACGGGAGAGGCTCTAAGAGGGTATCCATACGGGCTTGAGTTGGTGTGCAAAAGCGAATGACGCTTCATACGATAAACGCAACGGCCTGTTACACGCCGGAGCCGGTCTTTCCTTCCATGTTATTGAGGTAGGTCAGGCAGGCTGCCTTGCCAAAACACGATCTCGCCATACTCATTTCGTTCGTACAACAACCCCACCTGGTCTTCTGGTAAACTCACAAGGGAGGAATACGCAGCCGATCCATTATAAATCTCTTGCTCAACAGGCCAACTGACGCCATTGTCATAACTGACCCTAATGGTCATCTTTTCCCGATTTGTACTTGCGGGATTTGAAAACAGCAGTGCCTCACCATGTTTCAGCAGGCTTGCCTGGCAAACCGGCTCGATCAGCGTACTGTCCAATACAACCGAGGACCAGGTCATACCTCCATCCGAACTCGTGGATACTGCGCGT
>JAHQVL010000234.1 GCA_019634345.1 Rhodothermaceae bacterium | reverse complement strand
GGTGGAATCGCGTCAAGGCCAGCATCACTCAGTTTTTCGATGGGCAAGATCGGGTTGCGTTTCAGGTACTCCACAACCCATCCGATGATGAGATGCTGTACGTTTGCATTAAAGCCCCATGCAGTTACAATCAGGTGCAACTCGATGAGGCTGGTCGAATCCTGCATGATGCGATGCAAGAAGAGGCTTATCCCCGTATTCATCGGTAGACGAAATTCGTTGGTGCTGTAGATCAGAAACCTCATGTTGACACCAAAGACCTGGTCCTCAACAGGAAACGATGATCTAAACACTTCCAAAACGGCCTTGCACGATTGATGTACCAAGCGATAGTCTGCCTGGTGCCGATGGCGTTGCCCCTGCCCAATCCTCAATGTATCGAGGTGGTTGATCAGGCGGGTGATATCTCGATCAAAGCCTCCTCCAATATCTAATGAGAACGCATTTCTAAACGAGACCTGCGAGATAGACGCCGGCAGTTCCTTCTCGTCAGGCATTCGTGTTTGGCCGATAAGCACCGGAATCATGGGCACTCCTTGCTCCAATGCCACCTCAAGCTCGATCAAAACATGATCCAACCTACCAGGATCTCGCCCAGAGAAACTCCCAAGCCATACGCCTCCCATAATGACGATCATGGCGTCGCTGCCCACAACCATCTTGAGAATATGCTCCCTGAAATTTGACCCCGTAGGGATATCATCCACATCCAGAAAAACAGCATCGTCCCCGAAGTAATCGGTCAGCTTCTCATAGATCCGCCCAACAATCTGCTGGCTATCTTTCCGTCGATATGAGATGAAGAAGCGGGGCATAATTTACCAGGCAATAAAACTCCCTACTTCTCTTCTGAGTTTGTTGTCGAGGGAGAGGAGGAGGTGTTCGATGTCACTTTGGAGGACGCCGGTCATTCGAGCCTCAATCTGTTCGCTCTCGGCTGCATTCCATCCCCCGGACATAGCTCGTTCACGGTATACTCCTGAGAGGTCTGCATGAACACGCATCACCGAATTGGGGAGCATTTCGTGGTACAGGGTGAGATTGAATGTATTCCACATATAGAAGTCCCGGATGTCAGAATTCTCGAGATCGATGACCTCAAATAAGACACCCCCACGGCTCGGGATCGTATCGTTGCGAATCAGTACCTCGGTGTCGTAATAATACATTATATCAACATATTCTTCGACGACCTGGTTAAAGTCGAAGCTTCCACCGAGTTCGCGATAGGGTACATCAATGCTATCGATGACCCTGATGGTTCTCAATGCCGATGTTTGCTGGACTGGAAATACAGGTGGAGGCAATGGTGTTGTGGGCACTGATTCTATCACGGGTGGATCGGGTTCAACCTCGGCGATGGGGGTTCTATTTCCCCACCATCGTTCGCGTAACTGCAGAGCAAAATCGCCTACAGGCTCCCAACCCAGCCACATTACCATCGATAAACCGAGCAGTGCGAGGAAGACCGTTACACAAGAGCGCATAGCCTAAATCTCCTTTAGTTAAGGAATTACAAATGCAAGGGGGGCAGGCAAACGTGGGATTGCGCACTGTGTTTACGCAAGTTGGGGGTAGGAGTTCTTAGTGGCGCCTAAAGCCACCAAAACAAAAAACCCGCTAGCTGTTAAGACACAACTAACGGGTTTTTGCGTGGAGCTAAGGAGAGTCGAACTCCTGACCTCTTGAATGCCATTCAAGCGCTCTACCAACTGAGCTATAGCCCCATCCAAGGGTTGGTATGGCGGAGTCAACGACGGTGCGTTCTAAAAGTTCGCCCTGGCAAGAAGTATTTACCCCTCATGCTGCACTCGGCAGGTCAACTATTTCAACCTTTACTCCTTTGCCTATTTTTGAAAGCATGTTGATCAAATAATCAATACCAAATTTCTGCACTCTGGCCTGTTTTAGGTCGCTGATTCTAGATTTCGTAGTTCCAAAAAACTCAGCCGCTTCATTTAAACTCATTCCGCTTTCTCGTATGTACTCTCTGATCTCAATCAGTAGATCAGCCCTGATGAGTAAGTTTGCTGCCTCCTCGTTACCAAAGCCCAAATCTTCAAATACATTGCCTGACGATGGAGTATAGCTATTCATTTTTTCGATCATTTATCAGTTGCTCAAGTCGTTTGGTACAGTAATTTAAGCTCTTTTGATAAAGCGGTTACTCCTAATTATGTCATGCTGAGATCTTCAGAACAGCGTTGCTTTTCCGGGGAAGGGCGATGACGTAAAACCTTGTCACCCTGAGCTTGCCGAAGGGTCTATGCTTTACTTTAGCCAAGGTGCTCGCCTAAAGCATAGATTCCTCGATAAACTCGGAATGACAAGATTAGACGTCATCAGCAGCAGAGCGAAGTATCTGTCCTTTATTGAAACAGCTTCAAAACGCTTTAAGGGATGCGTTTTAGAAAGATTCTTCGTCGCTGCGCTCCCTCAGAATGACAAACAGGAATGTTTCTGCCATATACCAAAGAACTTATTCCACAGTGTGCCTGGTTCCCGCCCCTCTGAAACCGCTTTCTTACCGCAATATTAAGCAACGGGATCGGCTAGAATGCGTTAATTGGGCAAACTGATTGTGATACAGGACGATATCTCCCCCTCTTTACCCATGCTTACCACCGACCGCCCCTGGCATATTATGTCGTTTTCCCCTCCCGATTCTACCTCTGAGGATTCGTGGTTTAAGGGGATTGGAGAAATTCTAAGTCGTCGGCGACATGAGCAGGAACGGCTGATTCTGGTAATTTCTGGCGATTACGCGGCTCTTCCACAAGATCAATACAGCCCTCACATGCTTGGCTTACTGACCCGCCTCAATGAGGTGCTGGAGCGTGAAGGATTTCCCGAAAGCTATCTGATCAACCAGGCCGATCTCATTCAACTGGTTGACCCCGCTTCGCTGTTGTCTGTAGACTGGCCTGCGACAACCGAACGACTCAACAAGCATATACCTCCTGAAGAAGATGGACCGGTATTGATTTCTGGAGGCCTTGCAGTGGACTCTGAAGGGCGTACCGTACGCCTGGAACTCGGACAGGGCGATTACACGGCCACTATCATAGCAAAGGCACTCGGTGCACAAAAAATAACACTGTGGGGAGCTTTTGAGGGCATTCTTTCTGCAGACCCGATATATGCCCCGGATGCCTACACCCTCCCACACCTTTCATTCCAGGAAGCGGCCGAACTCGGCTATCATGTGCAGCCCATCCTTCATCCTAAAATCCTTATCCCTATTCAGGGAATGGATGTTGGTATACGCATAAAATCTTTGGCACTGCCAGAAGCAGCGGGTACATACATCACCCGCAACCGGCCAGACGACAACGCCCTCGCAAAGGCGGTCACAGCGCAACCTGACAGGGCACTGCTTATCGTATCGGGCCTGGGTATGATGGGAGTACCTGGAGTGACAGCACAAGCGCTGAAGGCCCTGGCGGCAGCAAACATTAATATTGTACTGCTTTCTCAAGCAGCTAATGAACAGAGTGTCGGAATTTGTATTGCCCTTTCAGACAGGGAGCGAGGCCTTGCTACGCTAAGGGCACAATTTGAAACCGCCATTTCACGCGGTGATGTCGACGATATTTATGCGCTCGATCCCGTTGGCATTGTCACCGTCGTCGATGACCACATGCGATACCGTACCGGTTTAACCGGCAAGATGTTTTCTACCCTCGGGCGCAGCGGCATCAACGTACTTACTATTGCTGAAGGCGCTTCTGAAACTAACATTTCGGCGGTCGTTTCAGGAGAAGATCTCAAGGCGGCTGTTCAGGCCCTGCATGAAGCGTTTTGTTTTGGCCGCCGCCGCGCCCACGTCTTCATGTTTGGTGTAGGCACGATTGGAGACCAGCTCCTTGAGTTGATGGACACCCAATCCCAGCCCTGGTTAGATCAGTTGAACCTGAATATGTGCCTTGTGGGGGTTGCCAACTCTAAAAAAATGACCTGGAACACAGCTGGCATCCCTCCTGAACAGGCTGCATCTCAACTGGTTAATGCAGGCCAACCCGCTAGCATCGAGACCATCGTTGAGCACCTGACTTCAAGCAGGCTGGATCGCCTCATTGTTATCGATGCAACGGCGTCTAATAATGTAGCGCGCTGCTACCCCGATCTATTAAAACACAATATCGCTGTGGTGACGCCGAACAAGCGAGCCAACACGCTTGACATGGGCTTCTACAATAATTTGCAACGTGCAGCCCGCGATCACCAGGTCCCTTATTTTTACGAAACAACCGTAGGGGCCGGCCTGCCTATTATCTCTACACTTCGCGACCTGATCCGAAGCGGGGACGAAATCATCCGTATTGAAGGGATCTTTTCTGGTACGCTCGCCTACCTGTTCAATAACGTTGCCCAGGGGCTCACCTTATCTAAAGCCCTTGTTAACGCCTATCAAAACGGATACACGGAGCCCGACCCCAGAGACGACCTCTCCGGGGAGGATGTCGCTAGAAAAACGCTCATTCTTGCCCGCGAAATGGGGCTTTCCCTGGAGCGAGCAGACATCGAGCTAACACCGATTTTGCCAGATGAACTATTCGCCCTCTCAAAAGATGATTTTCTGGACAACATGGAATCGTTACTAGAGGATTGGCACCCCCCTATTGATGTAAGGGAGCAAGGTGCGGGTATGCATTATATCGGAACTATCGAAGAAGGGACCATCCGGATTGGTTTACAAAAAGTAGACGCCTCCTCACATTTTGCGACATTGAGCGGAACGGACAACATGGTTGTATTTACAACAAAACGATATTTTAATCAGCCGCTTATTGTCAGAGGCCCAGGTGCTGGGCCGGCGGTGACTGCTGGAGGCGTTCTTGCGGACGTTATTCGAGCAGCTGAACTTGTCACCTGATCGCCATGAAAATAGCCCTCGTTGGAACAGGCAAAACAGGCCAATCCATTAACCGACTCGCACAGGAAGGCGGGCATGACGTCATTGCGCGCTTCAGTTCGTCCACGCCTCTTTTAGAGGCAAAGAAGGAAGACCTGGTTAGTGCAGACGTGTTGATCGACTTTACCAGTCCTCAACTGGCACTCCCTCATATAGAGCAATACTGCAAGTGGGGTATTCCAGCAGTGATCGGGACTACGGGCTGGTATGACTCGTTGACGGCAGTCGAAACGTGGGTTCAGGAGTATCGTGCTAGTCTTCTGTATGCCCCGAATTTTTCGATTGGTGTCGCCGTGACGTCGAAAATTGTGGAACTGGCTGCAACCATCATGAATCGATTGCCAGCCTACGATGGATATGTGCATGAGTATCATCATCGCATGAAGGTAGACAGCCCAAGCGGTACGGCCATTCATTTAGCGAACAAAATTCTGGAGGGCCTCGACCGAAAACAGCATTTGGCTACCGAAACCCAGCATCAGGCTATCGACACCAACGCCTTGCACGTTTCGTCTACCCGTACGGGACACCTATTCGGACAACATACCGTTGGCTTCGACAGCCCGTACGACCACCTATCAATCACCCATGAATCCAAGACTCGAGACAGCTTTGCCTTTGGTGCGCTGCGTGCAGCAGAATGGCTCATCGGCCGGCAAGGATTATTTACGTTGGACGATCTGCTCGAAGACTGGCTTTAGATAAACCCGATACCCTCAACCTAATCAATCAGCACTACGACTCCCATGTTATTCCGAGGAAATGCACCAGCACTAGTAACGCCCTTCACGGACGACAATACCATTGATGAAGCGGCTTTTAAACAACTCATCGACGATCAGATTGCTGGAGGGGTTGGCGCCCTGGTGGCGTTGGGGACAACGGGAGAGAATCCAACAATCAGTCACAAGGAGCGGCAGTTTATTGTTGATCTCGCGATCGATCACACAGCGGGCCGAGTCCCAGTAATTATTGGCACTGGCACAAACAACACGCAGGAAAGCGTACAATTCTCCAAAGAAGCGGCAGCAGCGGGGGCCCATGGACTCCTTGTCGTCGGCCCCTATTACAATAAGCCTACGCAGGCAGGATTGATCGCGCACGTTTCAGAAATCGCAGAAGCAACAGACTGCCCGATTATATTTTACAACGTACCTGGGCGTACCGCCTCGAATATACTTCCTGAGACGATGTTGGCTATGGCAGCAAGGATCCCGACTGTTTTGGGCGTTAAAGAGGCCTCTGGCGACATCGCTCAAATCACCGATATTTTAGCGAATCGTCCGGCTCACCTTGCTGTTTACTCCGGCGATGATGAAATGACTCTTCCCCTTCTTTTGATGGGCGGGGATGGGGTAATCTCTGTTCTATCCAATGCACGCCCTGCCTTGATGACCCAGCTTGCCGTGGCAGGGTTAGATGGAAAATTTGACGAGGCGCGTGCTCTCCATTTCAAGTTAGTCGACGCCATGCGGGCCTGCTTCTACGAAAGTAACCCAGTGCCTATCAAGACCGTCCTTGCACACGAAGGGAAGATGAAAGCGCATGTAAGGCTACCGCTCTTACCATTGAGTCCAGGTAATCTTGAAGATGTGCTCGACGCATTTAGAATATAATACGCTCAGAGCAGGGGGTTCTGATTGTGTTTCAAGTTCCAGGTTTCAGGTTTCAAGTTGGTTTTAGGTTGGTTTCGGTATACAGCCCAGCTTTCTAACCTGAAACTTGAAACCTGGAACCTGAAACCAATAAACTCTATTGCTTTAGGAAGCGGGCTATGATGTTGGCTACTATGGCGGTGTAGAGGGCGGCGCCTAGCCAGAAGGACAGGATGAAGCCGGGGTTTCGGGCTCCGGAGTCCAGGATAACGAGGGCAACGAGGAGTCCGTTGTGGAGGAGTGAGATGAAAAGGCCGACCAAGAAGGCTTGCTCAGGGCGAATCAGGATGGAATCCCGGTCATTTAATTGGAACAGGCCTACCATAAAGCCGAGTAGTGTTTTAACAAACATCTGAATGCCCCAGGTGTCGTACACGGCATCCATAAGAAACCCGAGAATAAAGCCGGCTAATGCTCCGTATTGTTTGCCATGATTAAAGGCCAGCCATGCGATATAGAGCAGTACGATGTCTGGATATGCGCCCCACAATTCAAGCCGGCCTAAAATGAGCCATTGAATGACAACACAAAACAGTCCAATTAAAAAGGCGCGTATAGCAAAAGGCATAATAAGCGGGGCAGCACGTCACGTTGCATCTCAGACATCCGTCGATTCCGTCATCGCGAGCACAATGCGATCCATTGCCTGAGTAATCCGGTAGGAAGGTACTGTATAATTGTTTGCCAATAAAGAGAATGCCATCATTCTTCCATCAGCAGTTCTAACATAGCCACTGAGCGTGCGAACATATTCTAAGGACCCTGTTTTCGCCCAAACAGGCACTCCTTTAAGGCGATAATCAAGGGTTGTTTCAGCTTCGCCACCGCGTGGAAAAGAACTAAAAAAGGCTTCCTTTTGTGGATGCGTATGCATGTACGCCAACAATTCTCCGATCGTTTCTGGAGAGATCATATTTTTCCTCGAAAGCCCTGAACCATCCCGCACGGAGAGTCCTGCCTGGTAGATTCCCGCTTTATTGAAAAAATCCTTGACGCGCTTTTCGCCACCGTCCGTAGATCCACCCCATCCAAACGTGCGAAATACTTGCTCGGCGTACAGGTTATCGCTTTCCTTGTTGATCTGGGTCAGAATATCCGACATCGGTACCGAGTGGTTCACAAACAAGGGCGAGGCATCCCGATAATCAATATTTTCGGTTAACTCGTCGATATCAAACAATCCTGCATCAACCGTTATGCCTGCTTCTTCTAGATAAAATTTAAGAGCATGCAGCGTAGACCGTGTTGGATTGGAGACAGGAATCACGACGCTCCGCCGATACACACGGGGAATGGATCCTTTAATGACGATATCCTCTGTCCCGAGTGTACGATTCACCCGAATCGAGCGACCTCTCCTGCGCGCACTGGTTGTTGCTTCGTTGCGAATATTCAAGTAACCAGGAGGCGTATCTGTTAAAACGGGTGGAGCGCCCACGCGGCTAGATTCAATCTTTACTACAACGACATTATCGTGAGACGCCAATCCGCTACTTGCAGGTGCAAAGGATTCATTTGCGATGAAGGAAAGGTCCCACCCCTCTGCATACGGCTCGTCGTCAAACACATTATCATCACCAATGAGCCGGCCTTCCAAGCGAGTTACACCCAGGCTATGCAGCTTCTCAGCCCATTCTTTCATTGGATTGGGAGCATTAAGCTCTTTACTCGCAAAGGTCGGGTCTCCAGATCCTTCGAGGATAAGATCCCCACGCATTACCGTCCCCCCTATTTCCCCATTAAAATGCAGGGTAGTCTCGTACTTGTAGTCGGCCCCCAAGATATCCAGTGCAGCGGCAGCAGTCAGGATTTTCTGATTGGAAGCAGGGACGAGCGTTTTGTCTGAATTCCTGCTGTATAAGACTTGATTGGTAGACAGATCCTTGACATAGACACCCCAGAATGCGGATGCGGCCCTGGGATCCTCTAAAATAGCTTCAATCCGCTCTCCAATTGTCACTATTCGCTTAGTCCCCATATTAACAGGTACCATAAGCAGGACCAGCAACAATGTCCAGGAATACTTTGATGACAGAAAAGTTGGTAATTTCATGCTTTGAGTGTGTGCACTAGCCAGGAAAGTGACTAAGAGTGATACCCTGAATCGAGTCATCGCTCATAGTGGAAACCAGAATAAGGCTTCGGTGAAAAGACCCCTTAAGTTAATAATAGTTATGTCGTTACACTTATAAGTTCCTGAACTATAGAAAAATAGGAGCTTATATACGATTTCTTTATGTCAATTCGTTCTGCATTCGACAAGCTGCAAGGACTACACCGGAACCCGTAAATTTCGTATCGGTTTGTTTACTTCCTATTTAAGGCCCTCACCAGACTTTTCTGCCAGAACAGAAAAAAACATACACCATGGCAAAATCTTCTAGAAACAGGAAAACTCGTTCCCGCCAGAGTAACAGAAAGAGTACCAGAGGTACACGAAGCGCGAGCAGCAAACCTGCTTCCAGTCCAACCCAGAAAAAGGGAAACACAGCTATGGTACTTTCTACTAGAAACTACCAGTTGATGATGTTGGGTGTTGCCCTGGTGGTGATTGGCTACGCCATGATGCGTATTGAAAATGAAGTAGACGGTATTATCTCTTTGTATGTTGCACCACTCATCATCCTCGGCGGCTATCTAGAGATTATTTATGCCATTCTGTGGCGACCTCGAGTCAAGAGTGACAATAGCTCTGCCGAGGAATCGGTTGAGGCTGTAGTGGAGGGGTGACCCCACTGTCCCTGCGGGACATCTCCCCTTTGAAGGGGAGAATTGGAGGCTAGTTGTTGGGGGGATCTCTCTGTCGCTGTGGGGCATCTCCTCTTTGAAGGGGAGAATTGGGTGTTAGTTGTAGAGGAGGTAGTTTTTTCTTAGGTCTTTAAAGGCGGCGATTTCATCTGCCCAGCTCTCGATGATCTCCTGGGGTTTACTTCCATCAACCAGTGCTAGTCTTAATCGATCTGTACCTGCTAGTAGACGCAGCCAGCGTTCGTTGATGAAGTCTGCTTGGACAGGGCTTGCAGTATAGAATGCATGAAGAACGTGGATGCCGGTCTCAATAGGCCTGTACGCCTGATAGTCTGTAACAACCTGCTTAACACCCTGTACCTGCTGATCTTTGAACCGGGGGTTGCTGGACATGCCCTCGATGGACATAGGGGTGAATTCGATGGATTCGAAGTCTACGCCTTCCAGTTGATAGGTGTCG
>JAHQVL010000233.1 GCA_019634345.1 Rhodothermaceae bacterium | reverse complement strand
CAGCTTCCTAATGAGAACTGGGCTTTTAATGCAGGGTCTACCAATCTGAACTATCTGCTCAGTGGGTTCAACATGATCTCAGCGCCTGGTGACACTATAGAAGCCATCGGTATGCAATATCGATTTGCAAACGGCCTCAACCAGGGAGGATCGACAGATGGATGGTCAGAAGCGGTAACCCTTCGCCGTAGTGCAGGACAACTCGCGATTACCGATAAGTCAAAGAATGGCATGTGGGTACCGTCAGGAAGTGATGGGGCTTATGAACTACGTGCCTTTACTGAATGTGGCACTGGGGAAGCTAAACGATTCGTCTACACCGACCCTGTGCCAGGCTTAGTAGATCGCAAAGCACCCGGTGTACTTGGCAATCCGGAGCCAGCAGACGGATCGCTCGCTCTCGGTGACGATATCGAGATCGCGTTTGACGAACGTATCGACTGTGCGTCTATTGATACCGATGCGATAGGCTCCTTGGCTAACCTCCAGCTTAGCTACGTGGATGGTCCTAATGCATCGACATCAATCTCCGGTATACAAACCGCATGCAACGGTGAGAAGATCGTCATCCGCCCACCAGACACCTTCGACTGGAATGCGGCTGAAGGCCTCCAGCTTGAAGCTCGCCTCTACAATGGCGGCCTTGATGCAGGAAATACTATACCTACAGTCATCAAAGATCTTGCGGGCAACCCACTCCCAGAACAACGCTGGACCTTCACGGTCCGCCGTAGCGAGGTCGCATGGCAACGTGGGAGCCTTACCGCAGGCGTTCAGACCTCTACAAACCAGATGATCACGGCGACTCTAGTTAATGGTTCTTCTTTGCCGGTGCAGTTCACCTTGCCTGAACGCTTTACACTGGCAAATGGGCCAAGCACAGTCACTGTAACTCCACTGATAACCTCCGGAGAAATAAATCCCGGGGAGGCAAAGTCCATCGGCTTCACGTTCCCAGCTACTGCCACAAATGGTACCTACACTGGATCGATCAACGCAACAACGTCCGATGGCCCTCTTACGCTCTACTTTAATGTGGCTGTTGGTTCAATCACAACCACAGCTCCATCCTGGATCGTCAATGGTACAGCCTTCCAATACTCGATGAGTGTTTTAGGCACCCTTCAGTTTGCTGGCACAGTTGCCAATGATGCTTCAGACCAGGTAGCCGCTTTTGTTGGCAACGAAGTTCGAGGTATCGCTACTGTGGATCCAACAAACGGCCGGTTCTTTATGACTATCTACGGCCATCAGCCTGGTGAGACGGTCACTTTCCAGGCCTATGATGCCTCGAACAGCACGCTTTTCCAGGGCTCAGACCAGGTGCTTACCTTTGCGGACCAAGGCACTCATGGTACACCCGCCTCTCCGCTAGTCGTTATTGCCTCGCAATCCCCACAAGGAATGCAGTCAATTCCGTTGGCACAGGGCTGGACCTGGTTCTCGGTCAACCGGGATGCACCCAATACGGGCATCGATGCTGTTCTCGGAGCTATCCCAGCCACCGATGGTGATTTGATCAAAGATGGAAGCAACACCAACTTTTATCTCGCCAGTGCAACACAGCAGACGTGGAGCCAGATGGGAAGCATCAGCATGATCAGCCCTGGCAGAGCGTATCAGATCAAACTGGCCCAACCGAGCACCCTTGTTATCAGTGGAAATGCTACTCCACTGGCACCAATTGCGCTTCAGGCTGGATGGAACTGGCTTGGGTACACCCCGCAATCTGCTCTACCTGTTGGTACAGCCCTAAGTAGCCTAACCCCATCAGCCGGCGACCTCATCAAGAGTCAAACACAGTTTGCGCAATATGACGGAACGAACTGGATCGGCTCATTGGCAACCATGGAACCAGGCAAAGGCTACCAGATTAGCCTGACTACTTCAGGCTCTCTGACGTACCCATCAGGTAATTCGGCAGGGAATGCAGCGCTATCTAGCAGCATGCAGATAAGTGGTCCTGGTAAAGCAAATGACGATCTGAGAACTGAAGTCGAGCAACCTGATATCGTACCTGTGGACGTGTTCTCCTTCAATCCTACACCATTTGCCCATAGCATGACGCTCAGTGCAGAGGTCATCCTTGACGGCGAAGTCCTCCAAGATGAAAAGGTACTTGTATGGGCAAGCGGAAAGGACGACGGCAAAATCAGAGGTGTAGCACAGGTTCAGCAAGTAGGTGAATTATACCGCCTATTCTTGATGCTGCACAGTGATGTTGTGGAGGGAGAACCATTGACATTGAGCATCTACGACCCGGCCAGCGATCAAATTTTTGATCTCGAAAGTGCCCTCCTCTTTGATGCTCAGGCCCATCACGGATCAATGGATCAACCGCTCGCCTTCGAGGCCATGACGGAGGGCTACAGGGAGGCACTGGCTGCAGCAGCTCTGCCCAAGGAGTTCGCTCTTGCGCAGAACTACCCGAATCCTTTCAACCCGCAAACGACCATTCATTACGAATTGCCTGAGGCAGTCCAGGTTCGCCTTGTTGTCTACGATATGCTAGGGCGCGAAGTGGTGACGTTAGTTGATAAGGAGCAGCAGGCAGGTCGCTATGACGTCAATTTCGATGCAAGCCGTCTCGCTAGTGGTATGTACCTTTACCGCATCCATGCAGGCGAGTTTACGCAGGTCCAGAAAATGGTATTGGCTAAATAGGTGTCACCTTTCGGGTTTCGGGTTGCTCAACTCGAAACCCGAAAACGCACTCAAAATGCACCCTTAGCTATACAACGAGAAAAACCATGAGACAGATTTGCCTGACCCTTACACTACTTTTAATGTGCTCCACGGCTGCCTGGGGCCAGGAACCAAACTGGTCTGTAGATCCAGCCGGCTACTCTTCAACAATGAGTGTTGTCGGTACGCTTGATGTCGATGGTGTTCCGACATCAAGCGAACAGGATCTTGTTGCAGCCTTTGTTGGAAATGAAGTGCGGGGGGTGGCCAGGCCTGTACAATCGAATGGAGTCTATCTCTATGTATTGACTATCCACGCCAATACCGCGGGAGAAACCGTCTCGTTGAAGTCATTTCTTCACGATGAAAGAGCTGTCGTAGACATCACGGAGTTCTTCTCGTTTGAGGTCAACGGTGTTTTGGGCACTCCTAATAATCCAGTACCCTGGTCTGCGACAAGAGGTGTCGGAGCCTGCGCTTCCGCCCCACCCGAGTGGTCAATAGACGCCTCCCAGTATTCGTCCAACATGACCCTTACTGCTGGGGTTTCTCTAGAGAACGGGCTGCTCCCTGTAGAACATGATATACTAGCGGCCTTTGTTGGCGAGGAAGTGCGCGGTATCGCTTCACCAACAGGAGTAAATGGCGAAAAGCTTTTCTTTTTGACTATTCATGGTAATATTAATGGAGAGGTTCTAAGCTTGAGATTTTATAATAGTCAAATCCGAGCAATTCTATCGGTTTCTGAGTCGCTGGCGTTTGAAGCAAACCGGGCCATCGGGACCGTCGTTTCTCCTGCATCATTCAGTACTCTCTGCGCGGTCGAAGCAACTTCCATCGAAGAGGTTGAGCCAGTATCAACGTACCTCAACTCATCAGCATACCCAAACCCATTTAATCATCAAGCAACTATTCAATACCACGTGAATGCTCCATCACACGTTACAATAGAGATGTACGACCTCCTCGGACGCCACATTGAGCAATTGGTCAACGCACAACACTCTTCTGGGCACCATAAGGCCTATTGGACTCCTGATGCACTCCCTGCTGGTATCTATTTGTACAACATTCAGATTGGGTCCAAGAGCGAAACACGGCAGGTTGTGTATCTAAAATAGGCTCTCTGAATGACGCTTGGCGAATGCTGCCAGATTTACCATCGTGCAATCGTAAAATCGTGCAATCGCCCAAGCAGGCACCGCCTATGCACTACTTCAACAAGTGCAGCATCTTCGTCTCAATAAATTCTCCGGCTTCGATACGATAAAAATAAAGACCACTTGCCAGCCCATTCGCCTCCCATCGGACTTCATAACTTCCTGCCACCTGGAAGCCATCCATCAGCACATCAATCTGCCGGCCTTGCATATCGAAGACCGCCAGCCGAACATGGGACTCCATAGGAACGCTGTAAGAAATGGTGGTTGAGGGATTAAAGGGATTGGGGTGGTTTTGGTTAAGGGTGAATTCTTGGGGTAGCTCGGTAGAGAGCGGGATATACGAGGTCGTCGTTTGATCTTCACCACTTAGTAGGAATCGTGCAGTCTTAGCCGGATCAGAAAGGCTTTTTCCGTCTAGTTCGGGCAACGTGCTATCTGAAACAAACGCTTCTATTTCCTCCAGGTAAGCATCAATCAATGAGACGGCTTCATTTACATTATCATTGTTCATTTGCTCAGTAGCCTCCTGCAGGATAGTCTCAAGTGAGGCTACCTGGTCACTATTCAATATCGATTCATCACCAAGTGTTTGGGCGCGTGCTTTTAAGGTACGCATCAGGTATTCCGCCATCAGGATGACGCCCTCTCCTTCTATTGCGGCGTAATAGGTATTTACCTTCAGGTTGTTTGTCGTCTCTACTGTTCCAGATGGCCACGTAATCTCTAGTGCTGATAGCTCTGTTGCATCTCCCAGGCCAAAATGAGTATTCAGGCTGTTGTGCCCATTAAAGGTGTTTTGGGTAGATACCTCTCTTTGTTGCCACACCGTATTCCCGCTGATGCTTGTCTCGGCTCTAATGACGGCCCCCACACCTGTCCGGTTAGACGCAGTACCTACTGTTTTTATGTTCACCCAGGCGTTTTCATTCGACGTATCGTTGCGGTAAAACCGATTCCCTGCCTGGCGGCCGCTTGGGTAAAACAAATCCAGATCCCCGTCCAGGTCAAAATCACCCGCTGTAGCCCCGTAGTTACTGGTTGTGGTGCCGGCAAAGAGATCTGTTCTCGTGAATGTATAATCTGGTGCTCCGTCATTCTGATAGTATACATTCTCCGTACCGGATTCTCCCGTTATGAAGACATCCAGGTCCCCATCATTATCAAAGTCTGCCCAGACATTCGCCAATGAAAAGCCTTCATCCGACACCAACGGCCCCGTGGTAACTTCAGTAAACACGCCGTCATCATTTCGAAAGAGTTCATTTGGCAATCCATTGGTTATTCCTCCCCAATAGTTGGTAATAAATCCATCCCGATCTCCATCGTTATCGTAGTCGATAAAATTCCAGGTTTGGCCATCCCGTCGTTTATTTAGAGGAAACTCTCTTATTTGCTCGAACGAGGCAGACCCTGTTTCTTCGAGCATGTTCTTAAAGAGAAAATCTGTATCAACCGCACCCGTTGCCGGCCCACTCCCGATAAACAGGTCAAGATCGCCATCTTCGTCGTAATCAAGCCAGTTTCCTACCGTATACGGTGCTAATCCCTCTGTAATAGGCGTATCTGTTACAGCAGTAAAGGTCCCATCGCCATTGTTTTTGAATAACGAGTTGGGGATTGGAGGCGTCCCAACAAAGGTGGCGGGATGAGCGATGAACAGGTCAACAAACCCGTCTTCATCGTAATCACCCCAGGCACAACTCCAGCCCCGTCTATCTAACTCTTCACCAATATCGCCCGTTGTAATTTGTTCAAATTGCCCTATACCGTCATTGCGATACAGGAATGAGTTGGGCCACCCGGCATTAAACACATCCAGATCGCCGTCGTTGTCATAATCTGCCCAGCAAGCGCCTCGAACAGAAATTGCAGGATCAACAACGATCACGCCCTCTCTTATCGGTGTAAAAGTACCGTCGCCTTCGTTCTGATACAGGAAGTTATCGAGCGTAGTGGAAGAGTTTGTCACGTATAAATCCAGGTCGCCATCCCCATCATAATCAATCCACGAAGCGCCCAATGTATTGCCACTATCCAGACCAATACCAGGCACGTTAATTCGGGTAAAGTCCTGGCTATGAGCAGGCAGAGTGGTATAGATGAAGCCGATTAGAAAGAGGGAAGCTGTTAACCAACAACGTGTACTGTTTGCAAGATTTCGTTCGCACATAGACTCATTTGTGAGTAGGTAAGACTGACACAACCATCCCATCTGACTGTAGCACATAGCGGGTATAGAGATGGGACCTACGGACGCAAGCGTATCCGCCCGTTCTTAAACGTTGAAGTCTACCAGCAAAGCGAAATTAAACCTTGATGTTAGGTTGAGGTTAGGCTGATCCTTTCGTGAGGTGCTGTTTCTGAGAGTATTCAGTCTATTTAGAAAGGTCCAACAACTGGATATTCCGAAAATCGATGGGCTGTCCTTCGCTTTGCAGAGCGATAAATCCGTCACTCAAGATCCTCCCCTCCTCAAACTCATTGGGATCATAACCCGATGCAACATTCCCTCCCATTTGAGGCTGGGTGTACCGAAGCACCTCCTCCCCTTCTATTTTATGGATAACGAGCGAGTCGCCATGGACTTCAATCTCAGCATGTACCCATTGATCACCGAAGTACGTCTCTGACGTGGAGTTTATACAGTGGCGTGTATCTAATTGTCCTTCATATACGATGTGTGTACCCGGAGAGCACATGTTACCCGTTGTACGGGGTTGGCCATCTTCCAATCCACCTAAAAATTGCATCTCTACTGAGATCGGCCAGTTTTGCCCTACAAGCATGTTTCGAGGGTCCTGCGCATGTATCATTATGCCACTGTTTCGGATAACATACTCTGGAGCGGTTGGCTCCATCTCCCCTACAAACCGGTATTCAAGCACCAGTCGATAATGAGAAAAGGGTTGGTCATAATACAAGTGACCAAACTGCTCATTATAGTCTCCATACTCATCGTATCGGACTTTGATCATACCGTCCTCAACACGAAAGGTATTCCCAAAATTCACCCCCGTCTCATGATGGTGGATTTTGACAGTCCAGCCGTCCAGGTTTTCTCCATTAAAGAGAGACACCCAGTTTTCTTCATCCGGAGCTTCTTCGCCAGGAATGTCTTCTTGAGCACACGAGAAGGCTCCCAGAGAAAAGAATATGAGTAGGACCAGGTACTTATTCATGTACAATACAATGGCTATTAGGTTAACGACTGCCGATAGAATGCAGACGCATAGTAGTAGAGCCAGAATAGGCCAATATACTTCCAGGGTCAAGTACTAAAACAGCGATTGAAGTTATCAACGTGGTCTTCGAGATGATGCGTTCAATCTCTGTGTCTTAATTCGATAGTTCGCCGAGGAGAATCACTCGACGATGAGTACCCCCCTCATAGAATTTGCATGCCCTGGTACCGTGCAGAGATAGGTATAAACACCTGGTTCTGGCGAGGTAAAAACAACATCTGTGCTCGCCTCTGGTGAAGCTGTGCCTGTGCTAGCCAGGATTGCTGCATCCAATGGAATGTATCCAGGTACTTGTGTGGCTGCGGTAATCACACGATTGAGGGCAGTGTCGTCTTTTAAGATGGTTACATTGTGAGGCATTGAAGTTATTGATGCCGTGTTCTCCATGATGATTTTAACCTGCGAACCCGCTTTTACCCGGATTTCTGTTACATCAAATCGCAGTTCATTGCCCATAGGCCGGACGATGAATACATTCATGCTTGTTGGAGAGCGCCTGAATGGACTACTCGCCTTTTGGCTCGCCTCGTTGTCATCACTACCTAAGGAGAAGAGCATAAAAAGCACCACTGCACCTATAAGTATCCCAAGAGTTATATAGCTGATCGCTGTATTTTTAATATTCATTAAGTCCTATTAAATAGGGGAGGTAACGAAAACAGCTAGAATCCTACGGGGGTATTTTCTTTTAGATGTGCCAGAATAGACCCTATTAGGGCCCTGTCCGATATGAGGCAGAATTATGTCCGATATTCGGTGGGTGATTTGCCAAATTTCTTCCGGAAAAGCTCTGAGAAATGTGACGGTTTCCGGAATCCGACCTTATATGCAATTTCAGAGACCGTCCCCATGTCACGTTCGAGTAGTTGAGCAGCTCGCTCAAGACGCATATTCCGGATAAACTCAGACGGTGATATATCCGATACGTCCCTCAATCTACGTTGCAATTGCCGCCTGCTTAAGCCAAGCTCAGCCGCAAGTGTATCGACACCAAATGTTGACTCACCCATAAACTCTTCTACCACTTCCATGGCGCGCCTCAAAAAGGACTCGTCTGCAGACTCTATCGAAACATTGGCCGGTTTTACGACAAGCTCACGGCTGTATTTTTCTCGAAGAACGCCTCGAGAGGCAATTGCATTCTGAATACGTAAGCGAAGGTGGTTGGCACTGAAGGGTTTTATGACATAGTCATCAGCGCCAGCCTGCAAGCCCTCTTCCATACTCTCTGCTGATGCCCTTGCTGTTAGCAAGATAATAGGAATATGTTTATAGCGAGTGTCTTCTTTTACCATCCGGCATAACTCAAAACCATTCATACCGGCCATCATAATGTCACAGAGCATTAAATCAGGCATCCCTTGTTCAAGCTCTAGCAGAGCATCCTCTCCGGACTCAACTTCAGTTACCCTAAATTTTCCTTCCAGGCAACGCCGTACAAACATGCGTACTTCAGCATTGTCATCCACCAGTAAGACAAGAGGTTTATCCTCTGCCCTTTTAACTTCGTCCGCTTCATGGATTTCTTCCAGATCGGGGTCTATGGCAGATAAGGATGGAGCCTCAATAGATGGGGACTCAACCTCTTCTGGGGTGTCATTATTCAGAGGCAGCTGAATGGTAAAGGCGCTCCCAAACCCAGCTGTACTTTCAACAGAAATGGTGCCCTCATGTAACTCGATCAGTTCTTTAGCCAGGGCCAACCCTATCCCACTGCTATCTACTCCAGGCTTCGCAGTACTACGGCCCAGGTAAAATCGGTCGAATATATGAGGGAGATCCTCCGCCGCAATACCCTGCCCTGTATCGCGAATTATGATGTTCGCCGTTGCACCTGAAGCATCCAGACTAACGTGTACTTTACCAGCCTCTTCGGTGTATTTGAATGCATTGGAAAGCACATTGTCTATAACTTGTTTTAGCTTTTCCGCATCAAAAGCAGCTGGCACTTCAGCGGCTGATGCATGGAATTCTAGCGATATCCCTTTCCGTTCTGCTAACGGCATAAAAGAAGAAACGATCTGGCGGATGAAAGGCTCTAGATTTCCGATCTTCGGGAGGAATGCTACCGCTCCTGCATCTACCCTCGATAAATCTAACAGCTGACTTACCAGATTGAGTAATTGCTTGCCCTGCTTTTCGATAGAGTTCACAAATCGGAGTGTCGAGCCCTCTACTCCGCGCTCACGCATTTCCTCAGAAGACCCAAGGATTAGCGTCAATGGTGTTCGAAACTCATGAGATATATTGGCAAAAAAACGCGATTTGAGCGCGTCCAGCTCTTCCAACCTTCTAGCCTGCTGCGATACCTGGTGCGTTCGTTCTGCGATTAATTTCTCCAATGCCTTATTTCGCATTTCAAGCGCTATCACACGCCAACGGACAATCCCATATACACCTAAACACAGAGCCAATACATACCCTAAAAAAGCCCACGACGTCCTCCACCACGGAGGTGGAACGATGAAACGTAGGGTTGCTTCATTGGCACTCCATATCCCATCTCGATTGGCACCTGATACCCTAAAGGTGTAGGTACCCGGTGATAAGCGAGTGAACTCGCGGGTTCGAAGAAATCCGTCATCACTCGATTCGTAATTCCAATCTCTCTCAAGGCCCTCTAGTTGGTGACGAAATACAATTCTGTTAGGCTCCAAGAAACTGAGGCCAGTGTAACGAATCCTCAGCCTGTTTGTATTGTAGGGCACCGTAACGCTCCCGTCTACAGCACTAAGTGATACGCTATCAGCAACAATTTCTTCGATATGAATCGGCATCGAAAAGGGGTCAGGAGTGATTTTTTCTGGCTCTACAACTACTGCTCCGCCGTGGGTTAGGAACCACAAATGGCCGGCATTATCTTTTAAGCCGGCAGGCTGGAAGCCTCCCACTCCTTCAATGCTTCGCATTCCATCTGACCGCCCCAACATAAGTGGACTAATACTGGCTCTTGTGCCGGTCACTAACTCGTCAAACTGGGCTACTGGGATGCGAAGAATTCCGCTTCGGCTTGTATTTATCCATAGGTGGCCAGCATCATCTATATCGATATGGTATACGACATTATCGGGCAACCCTTGCTCTGTTGTGAAAGACTGAAAGGCGCCGTTCACCATACGGCTCAACCCACCCCGAGTACCGATCCATAGAGTCCCCTTACTATCAAAAAACAATGCACGGATTGCATCACTGGGCAATCCATCTTCGGTAGTATAGACAGAGAAGACACCTTCCCTGAAGTGGGCCAAACCAGCATCGGTACCAATCCAAAGATCGTCGTGGAGTCCCTCTTTAATGACCACTGCAAATCCCTTCGGCAACCCATCCTCTACCGTATACGATGTGATTTCCCCTTGATTTATCTGGTTCAACCCCCGCGTCGTCCCAACCCACAGCACTCCTTTTGAGTCCACATAGGTACTGAATATGACATCACTGAGCAGTCCATCTTCCGTTGTCCAGTTTTGAAAGGTACCATTCCTCAAACGGCTCAGCCCTCCTCCATTGGTACCTATCCAGAGGTCCCCCTGTTGATCCTCGGCCAACGAAAAGACCCGATCATTTGCCAGGCCATCCTCTTCTGTATATCGGGTAATTGTATTCCCCTCAAGGCGTGCGAGCCCATTACTGGTGCCAAACCAAAAAGCCCCGGTTCCATCCTCCAGTAATGTGTTTACTGAATTGTCGGGCAAGCCTTCAGCCACCCCATATACCTGAACGCGCCCGATCTTGAGCCTGTTAAGCCCGCCCCCATTCGTACCTATCCAGAGGCTCCCTTCCAGGTCTTGGAATACATTCCAGATATAATTGTGTGCCAGTCCTGCTTCGGCATCAAATTGTACTTGTTCACCATCTTTATATCTGAATAAGCCACCGGACTCTGTTCCGATCCATAAATAACCGTCCCGATCTTCAAAAAAAGAACGAACGGCCTGAACGGATTCAAATCCACTAACTTTTATAGCCTCTGGTTGGTCCTCTTCGCTGTGGATAAACACGCCTTTGCTTGTGCCCACCCATAACCTCCCGTCCTTATCTTCAATAAGCGCTTTTACCTGCTCGCGGACCCCTGTCTCATTCTCAACCTCTCTCCACGTTCCGTCTTCCCAGCGAAGCAACCCGGTATCGGTACCCACCCAAATAATCCCATGACGATCTTGAACTATTACATTGACAAATAAGTCAGTTACCCCTTCATGGCCTGCCACCTGTTCACACGTCTCAGACTGGATATTAAACACGCATATCCCTCCCCCATACGTTCCCACCCACAAGCGACCGCTATCGTCTTTCAGCAGCGTACGAACAAAGTTATTGGGTAATCCCTCATCAATTGAAAACGTCTTAAAACGTTGATCCTCGTATTTACTCAATCCGTTACTGGTCCCTATCCATAACACGCCCGAATCGTCCTCAATGATGGACCATACATAACTATCCACCAGGTGAGGCGCTTTATCTTTGAATACGTTTATAAATCGTAGACCGTCAAAGCGAACTAGCCCAGAACCGGTCCCCATCCACAAATATCCGTCTTGAGATTGCGTTATAGAGGTAATGGCGCTGTGAGGCAACCCGTCTTCTGCCTGCCAATGATCCAGAATGTAATCAGAGCCATTGAGGGATTGAGAAAAAGCACTAGAATGCCACTGTACCGACCCTGCAAACGCTAGAAAAACAAACCATATATAAACGCCCTGCTTTCTGGGTTGCAGAACAGCGGATCGGCCTCCCTTAAAAAAGACGAACATCAGCCATTTATATAGCGGAAAAGAGGCTTCTATATGGACAGGTGAGGTATTCAGAGGTCAGAACTTAAGGGTGTAAAAATATCTCCAAGTACAATATACGCCTCTGAACAGTTCAAAGGATGCAGTTTCTCAGGGCTTTCTTTCGAGTATCGGACATTTCTACTCCTATTTTGGGACATGGCACCTCTAAGGATATACTTGGCGCACTCGCTACCTCATTACCTGATAGATTCGTCTGATGTTTTTCATGTCCCTCAACATTTCTATTTATGACGCATTCCACCAAAAATGCTCTATCAACCTCGCAACGAGAGAAGCGCGGAGTATGGAGCTCAAAACTTGGATTTATCCTGGCTGCCAGCGGCTCGGCAATAGGCCTCGGCAATATTGTTTTTTTTAGTTCAAACGCCTACCAGTTTGGCGGAGGAGCATTTTACCTGCCCTACTTCATCGCGCTTTTTTTATTGGGCATACCGGTCATGATTCTTGAATTTGGCCTCGGTGCAGCCACAGGGAAGGCCTTTCCAAGCGCCTTGCATCGCATAGCAGGAAAAAAAGGAGAGTTCGTAGGATGGTGGGCACAAGGCAGCGCCCTGTTTATCACGATGTTTTATGTCGCCATTTTGGGGTGGGCCCTCGGGATGATGATAGGTACGTTTGGCAGCCTCTTCGAGCCCGGTATAACAGCGCCTTTTAGTCCCTTTAGCGAGCCGACTACCGGCCCCAGTGCAATGGTCTTTTTCTTTAACCTCATTACTACGGCCTGGCCTCTTCTTTGTGTGATTATTATCTGGGCGCTGAACCTGATCATTTTATCGAAGGGCCCCAAATCTATCGAGCGCGCCGTACGGGTTTTTGTCCCGCTGATGTGGCTGTTTATGATTGGTTTGATTTTCCGAGGATTGACGTTCGACGGCGGCGTTGACGGTGTACTGTATTTATTTACCCCCAATGTAGAAGGGGTTGCAGAACCACAAGTCTGGAAGGGCGCTTTTGCGCAAATGTTTTTTTCGTTATCACTGGGCCTGGGTGCTATGACAACGTACGCCTCTTATCTGCCCAAAGATACCGATCAGGTCAATAATGCCTTGCTGGTGTCCTTCTTAAATTGTGGCTTTGAGTATGTCGCCGGCATTGCCATATTTGCATTGCTGTTTGTATTTGCCTTGAACCCAGCAGGCAGCACGTTAACACTGTCCTTTTTTGCCATTCCCCAGGGAATCGCAGCTTTTCCATGGGGTGTCCGATTCTTTGGATTTCTGTTCTTCTTTTTACTCGTGGTTGCTGGGCTGACGTCTTCTATATCTCTCATAGAAAGCACGGTGAGTTCGCTGATCGACAAATTGAATATAGCCAGGAGCAGGGCGCTAACCTATGTAGCTATTCCCGGAATAATCGGTTCACTCTGTTTTGCCCTTCCTCAGATCATAGATCCGGACCTGGCAGGCAATGGAACTCTCGGGCTCACCTTGTTGGATGTCATGGATCACTGGGCCTTCGGATACAGCCTGCTTACCGCTGGCTTTTTTACCTGCATCCTGGTGGGATGGGTCCTGGGTGCAAAAACGCTGAGACTGACCATCAATGCGCATAGCAAACTTACCCTGAGGCCCTGGTTTGATGTGCTGATCAAATACATTGTGCCGGCTGTATTGGGCAGTGTCCTGGTATGGAGCCTGTACGATGAATTAACCTCGGGTACTATGTACGGGAGTGACATTGAGTTACAAGGGTTCGGTTGGATACCCTATTCTATTCCTGCCATCTGGTTAATAAGTACACTCAGCGTAGCTTTCTTTCTCACGCGTAAGGAGACCCACCAAATCAAACTAAAACGTACTGCTGATCTCTATCTCATGGATCCTGAATAGTCCAGGTCGAACGGTCTAATTCTCACACAT
>JAHQVL010000232.1 GCA_019634345.1 Rhodothermaceae bacterium | reverse complement strand
CCGCATACTGCTACATGCAGTATGCGGTTTTTCATTTAGGGAGTGTAGAAGATGTCTTCCGCATCTTACATATAAAAAACCCATCCATCTGATAACTTGGATAAACGCGTCGGGCTAAAGAAATGTCTGGGTTGAACGGCTTTCCTTTCCAGGAATCGAGTCCAGCTTCTAGATTGTTAACATCCAAAGCTATGGGTTCAACGTGCAATGCCTCAGGGAATCGCTTTAATATTCCTGCTACGATTGCTTCATTTTCTTCTGGCGAGAATGAACACGTGGAATACACCAACGTGCCACCTGGCTTCAGGCATTGAACAGCTGAATATATAAGGCGCTTTTGTTTTCGGGCCATTTCTTTCACCTTACGCAGGCTCCAGTAGGCATACGTCTCTGGATCTGAACGATGAAAACGCCCTTCGCTGGAGCAAGGTGCATCTAACAGAACGCGATCAAAATACTCAGGCCTGTTCTTCCAAACGGATCGCCCATCCTTTAAAAAAGTGCGGACCTCGGTTGCACCCTGGGACTCCAGGTTATCCCGCAACTTAAAAAACCGACTCTTTACAACCTCTACAGCTGCTATCTCTGCATCTTGCTCAACGATGCAGGCTATCTGCAAGGTTTTGCTTCCTGGTGCGGCCGTTAGATCAAGGATCTTATCTCCCGGTTGAGGTTCAAGCACAAGAGGGGGCAGCATGCTGGACAGGTTTTGTATATAAATCTTTTGATCCAGATACGGTGCCGAAGCCAGTAAGTGCGCTCGTTGATCCGAGTCAACCCAGAATGCATGTGTATTCCACTCGACTTCATGGAGTTCAAGATTACTTTCTAGCAAACTAGAAATAACTTCATCCCGATCACCTTTAAGCGTGTTCACCCTAAAACCGGTCGCCTTAGGGGAGGACATGGCAGCCAGCACGGATTCATGTTTTTTATCCGGAACAATATCCTTCAGCCGTTCTAGAAAATCTGCAGGAAACATCTGCACGGTTGGTCTAACTAAATGAATGTAATATCCGAAAGATGTTTCAGAAAAATCTAAGATATTCACGTGATTTTTCTAGACATTGTCTCTATCTTTCTGGTAAGATACATTCTTTTGATCCCCGCACGTCTTTATCTATGAACTGAACGTATGAGCCACCGAAGAGGCGATAACGTCATTACTTGTTCGTTTTGCGGCAGATCCGCGCATGAGGTGTCCTCCATGGTTGCTGGTCCGGACGTCTATATCTGTGACCGTTGTATAAATGATGCAGCCGGCATTGTCCGTACAGACACAACGCCCTACCAACCCGAGCCCGTTACCCCCCCTCCTTCACAAAGCCGCCGGTCAGCTCCGCTACACGCACGGTGCACCCCGCTCGAAATCAAGTCATCCCTTGATGAATACGTCGTTGATCAAGAGCGGGCGAAGAAGGCACTGTCCGTTGCCGTTTATAATCACTACAAGCGAATCGAAGGCGAGAAGTACCTGCCGAACTTTTCAGACGTAGAACTGGAAAAGTCTAACATCTTAATGATTGGGCCTACAGGCACAGGGAAAACACTCTTAGCTCGCACCTTAGCTCGCACCTTAAATGTACCGTTCTCTATCTCAGATGCGACGGCCCTTACCGAGGCCGGCTATGTGGGCGAGGATGTGGAAAGTATCCTGGCTCACTTGCTCCTTTCTGCTGATTTTAATGTAGAGCGAGCTGAGCGAGGCATTATTTATATCGATGAAATCGATAAGATTGCTCGTAAGTCTGATAACGCTTCAATTACCCGTGATGTATCTGGAGAAGGCGTCCAACAGGCGCTGTTGAAAATTCTGGAAGGAACCATTGCCGGCGTCCCTCCGAAAGGTGGTCGTAAGCACCCTGAGCAAAGCCTCATCAATATTGACACACGGAATATCCTTTTTATCTGTGGCGGGGCTTTTGATGGATTGGCAGATATTATCGCACACAGAAGATCAACAAATACGCTGGGATTCATGACCGATTCCCAGACAAAAATTGACAAGGAAGATCCTGAAATTTTCCAGCACATTATCCCGCAGGACCTCCTACGTTTTGGGTTAATTCCTGAACTTGTCGGTCGAATACCGGTAATAGCTCCTCTTAATGCACTCTCGGATGATGCGCTGAAAAGCATCCTGATCAACCCCAAGAACGCCTTACTCAAACAATATCAGAAGCTATTTGCTATGGATGGGGTCGACCTCGTCTTTGAAGATGCAGCCCTCGATGCGGTTGTTGGTAAAGCTAAAAAGCTCGGCACAGGTGCCCGCGGGCTCCGTTCGATCCTCGAGGACACCATGCTGGACATCATGTTTGAGCTACATACGCATAGTGAAGTGGGGCTTTGCCGGATTACTGCTGATGCTATTCTCAAAGGAAAGGCTCCCATATATGAGCATAGAAAAGCAACTGCCTGATGCCTTTCAACGCCTCTACACTGAGGTTCAGAAATTCCTGTTTCTTTTTCTCCTCTGCCTGCTCGCTTGTGCAACACTAAACGATGTTGTTGCTCAAAATTTACTCCGCTATTTCGATGAGAACACGCAGGTAAGTAAAATATCCTTCCGGTTTGAAAAAGGCGTTGAATCAACCTTCGAGGCCGATGTTCTGGAGGAGCACATTGTTACCCAGGCTCCTTCATTCTGGAATCGTTTTGATAAAATTAACCCCTTCCGTCAGTCACGCACCTTCCCGTTCGATCCTATCGAGCTTCAAAAGGATGTCGTAAGGCTTCGGCAATTCTATAATCAAAATGGGTTTCCTCAACCTACCATCAGTTATGCAACTTCACGGCTAGATACAGCCGCAAACAAAATCCACATCCGTCTTGCCATTCAAGAAGGCCCTCCATTGTATATCACTGAAGTCAACTTCCTTGCTACAAACGGGGGGCGGCTTCAAGTGGCTAGGGACGACCAGGACAAATGGACGAAGTTCATTAAATCATTTGACCAGGTAATAGGTACCCGCTACACCGAGGTTGAGCGCCTCCGTATCCAAGATCAATTGTATACCTGGTTTCAGAATCACGGTTATGCCTTTGTCGAAGTTGAAGCAGATCCAACCATTAACGACGAACAAAGAGAAGCGATTCTAAATCTCTACGTCCAAACCGGGCCTATCGGGTATATATCGAGTGTTCAAGTTGAAGGAAACGAATCTGTTTCTGAAAATATTTTGCTGCGCGAACTGCCCTTTGAAGTTGGAGATCGGTTCTCTAGCCGCAAACTCAGAGAAGGACAACAGGAGCTTTTTGGGCTAAATTTATTCAGAGTTGCTCTCGCAGACTTACCCCCTCAAGAAGCAGACAGTACTGTTGACGTTCGAATCCGGGTTAATGAAGCGAGGCCCAGATATATCACTGCAGAAACGGGATACTCCCTTCAGGACGGCATTGGCCTCGAAGGGGAATGGACAAACAGAAACTTCTTTGGCAGTGCCCGAAACTTCTCCGTAAATGTGGTCGCTCACACTGGGATCCTGGGATCAACGGGACGCCTCAACGAGGAAAATGTTATCGGTAAGCTGCCCGCAAGATTATTCCGAACGTCTACATCTATCAAACAACCCTATTTATTCTCCACAAAACTGTCAGGCATTATATCGCCTTTCATCGAGTTTCAGAATGATCCCCAGTTAGCAGCTAGCAACGGATTTCTAGATATCAACCGCCGGGAATTTGGATTCACGACTACTCTGATTTACGAGTTGTATCCCTTCCGCCCCATCAGTGCGCAGTATACGTTCAGCCGCTTGTTAAGCCGTTCTTCTGGCGCCCAACTCTCAGGCCTCCTGTCGCGTGACCTGTACAACAAAAGCACATTTCGCATCAGTGGGACATTTGGAAAAACGGACAATTATATCTCCCCAAACGAAGGCTTTCTCGTGAAGCCCTTCTTTGAATCTGCCGGTACCCTTTTTTCCTCCGGACTTCAGTACACCAAAGCAGGGGTTGAATTTGTGGGGTATGTACCTGTCTCCTCCAAATGGAATTTTAGCAACCGTCTGTTCTACGGTGAACTCTGGCCGACACGAGACAGCAAACAAGCGCTTGCCAGCCGGTCTTGCAGCCTTGATGAGATATCCTCCGTAAACGCCACAGACTCTGAGCAATGCCTGATTTATGAAAATAGATTCGACCCCGTTTTCTTTTATGCGGGTGGAGGAAGCGACGTTCGAGGGTGGACCTTCCAATTACTCGGCCCTAAAGTTGCCCGGGCAGACACGTTGCTCGATGAAAACGGCTTGGTGAATCTGGATGCGAATGGGAATCCTCAGTTTACCAATTTCGCCTTTGAACGCATTGGCGGGACAACCAAATTAATCGGTAATTTCGAGTTGCGCCGTAAACTTCCAGGCTTCAGTTCGGAATGGGAAGGGGCTGCTTTTTTTGACTTCGGGCAAATCTCGAATGACAAAATTCGGCTCAAAGACTTTCATTATGCTATCGGGGGAGGAATCAGGTACAATACGTTTATTGGCGTTATTCGCGTTGACATCGCCTATAAACTTAACCCTTCAAACTCGGATCTAATTACCCCGGAAAATGCCTTCTTGTTAGACCAGGGTTTAACAACCGATGTAAACAAACGATTTTTCAGACGATTTGGGCTTCACCTGAGTATAGGCCAGGCCTTTTAGACTCTTTTTTAAAGCAAGACATGCGTACAAGAATAATCAAATACGGAAGGTACCTGCTTATAGCAGTCCTCGGATTGATATTGTTCTTGTTTTTATGGGTGCAGACCGGCATCGGCCTCCCATCACTCGTTAGTCGCATTGTTTCAAATACGGGGCAGCTCGGGGAGACCGAGCTTCATATTGGCTCTTTAAGAGGGAATCTTTTTAGATCACTCACAGCAAAAGACATCGCCCTTACGCATCCATCAAACCCCGACCTCCTCAACATTGACCAGCTCCATGTTGAGTTTTCATTGTTCAAGGTACTCGGCGGTTCTGTACACCTAAAGAAAGCAATTATTGACTCTATTGCTCTTCAGATCAAGCAAGACCAGGAGGGCTCGTGGGACATTGCAACACTCGGCTCACAGGAAGACAAGGAGAATGAAGAAAAAAGGGAGTCCTCTACCGACATTCAAATTGACGAATTTAGAGTCACCTCTCTTGATATTACAGCCGATGCCTACAATCCCAATAGCGACTCCGTTTACAACATAAAGCAGGTATCTATCGGCTTGGATGATATGGTGTTTGACGAATCGATCGAACTCAACCTGCATACGTTTACCGGAGAAATCTGGCTACCCGATCGGACGGACTCTGTCTTTGTTAATGTTCAGGCGTCTCTGGCCAACAATGTTCTTGGACTCAAAGAACTTCGACTTGCTTCCGCAGAAAGTAACGTGTTTGGATCTGGAAGAATCAATCTCCAATGGCCAGACTCACTAATGCATGACACCAACCTGGCACTTCGAGCCAATCCGCTCGCCTTTGATGATATACGTATCTTCGCCCCGGGACTCGCCCCAGGACAGATTGCTGATTTTATACTAATAGTTGAAGGGGATGGCCAAACCCTCAATCTTACCAATGCACTCGACGTATCAGATGGCACAGTTATACGCACAGAAGGCACCATTTCGCAACTTCCGGAACCGAATGAATATGAACTGGCCCTGGAGAGTGAGTTCAAAGAGCTCAACCCTCAAACCTTTGGCGAGTCAAACTTCCCCGAAGGAAACATCAACCTGTTACTAACCACAAACCTATCTGGATCAGCACTTGATAATATAACGGGGTTCTCTCAGATCAATATGACAGGATCTCGTATAGCAGCATCAGAGATTGACACTACGTTGTTGACGGTTCAATGGACCGACGGGGCTGCGGACTTTTCGTTCGATTCGGGCATAAAGGATGTTGCGTTGTCGCTTTCAGGGTTTATGTTTCCCTTTGCGTCGCCTATATCCTACAACGTAAGAGGCTCGGTTCAGCACATCGATGTCGCTCAATTTACAGACAGTAGCTTTACGAGCAACCTGAATCTCGATGTGCGCATTGCGGGTGAGGACTTTTCTCCTGAGGCAGCAAATATTGACGCCTCCATAGACTTTAATCCGTCCCGTGTCAATGACATTTCAATTTCTTCGGGCTCGCTCCATGCTAAGCTGCAAAACAATCGAGTTCAAGCAGATCTAGGGTTATCTACCTCGGAGGGAGACGTATCTACCCAGGCGCTCGTCAACCTGGAACAAGTACTAGAGATTGAAACCCTCCAGGCTGAACTCTCTCGTTTCAATCTTAATGCACTCCTTGATAACCCGGCACCCAGTTCTATCACGGGAACGATCACTGGAGATGCTCGCCTGTCAGATCCTACAGATGCCAATTGGGTTATTCAACTGGGACAAACTTCTTACGGGGACTATCACATTGAATCGAGCAGTATAGAAGGCTCTTTAGAAAAGGGACTTCTCACCGTTGCTACAGAAACAGCCATTCACTCCGGCATTGTCAACCTGAATGCTGAGTTGCGCCCTTTTGACGAACAGATTTCCTACGAAATTACTGAGGGTACACTTTCCAACCTTTCTCTTGGCCCCATCATACAGAACGACTCCCTCTTGACCGATTTAAATGGGTTGTTCACGCTAAAAGGAGAAGGAGTCGACGTAGCATCTATGAATGCAGCAGGTCAACTCAAGCTCTCGGGATCGATGGTAAACAGTCAGCCCATCACAGATGCAGATTTCTCGTTCTCTTTAGCCGACAATATCCTACAATCTTCGCTGGACCTCCTCATGCCAGCAAGTGAAGTTCGCCTTGAGGTCACGGTGGATTCTGTTTCATCGGATCCAATGATCAAGCTGGAACAGGGCGACTTCAGCAATCTGAATATTGGGTCTTTCCTGGGAGACACAACCCTAAATTCCTCGTTGAATGGTACTGTCTACCTGGTAGCAAGTGGTAACTCCACCAACACGCTCACTCTGGACTCTGAGATTAATCTTCTCCCCTCAACCCTCAACAATGCTACCTTTAAGGAAAGCCAGGCTTCTATACTGTTCAGAGAAGGGAGAGGCCACATGGATGCATCCTTCTTTATTGACGAAGGATCCGTTGTTATTCAGGCAGACACACTTGTTCTAGGAGAGGCTCCCGAATACGCAATCACAGCAGAAATTAACAATCTAAACCTGGGCAACTTGATCAACCAGGACTCCTTGTCGTCCATTGTAAACATGTCCATTCAAGGACGAGGGTCCGGTTCGAATCAACAAGATATTATTGCATCGGGACTATTCAGAAGCACGAACTCCTCGTTCGGAGACGCCGAACTGGAGCAGGCAGATGTGATGTTCTCTCTCGAAGAAGGTTTACTAACTATTGATCAGCTAAGCCTGACTTCAAACGTGTTTACCCTGGCAGGAAGCGGGGACGTAGCTTTGTTTGATGACATGGAGTCTATCGCATCTGATTTCAGTGCTACGGGAACGATCACCAACCTCGACGTGCTTGCACCTCTGATTGGAGCGGAAGCACTTGGGCTTTCCTCAGGAGAATTCGAACTCGGACTATCAGGACCTCCAGGCGTTCTTCAATTTGATTCTGAATTAGAGATCCTTGGGTTTATCTACAATGATTACCGCATGGGCGTCATCGATGCACGAGTTGCCGGCAACCTGGATGAAAAACGCCGCCCCAGTTCAGTTACCCTGAGTGGTACAGCCGACCAATTCAGTATTCCAGGGTTTGCCATGGACGAAGTCATCTACTCCGCTACCTATGCGGACAGCACGGTGCGATTCAGCCTCGACAATCAGATCGACTCTGATCGGAACGCGCAAATAAACGGCCTTCTATCTCTTTTTGCGGACAGTCAATATGTTGCTTTAAATACCGTAAACCTCAAGCTAGATGAAGATCAGTGGGCTCTTCAGCAACCGACACAAATCACACTGGGAATTCCAATCATTGTAGATGATTTCCATTTGACTACAGAAGAACTCTCAACGGCATCAACGCAGTTCGTCCGGTTCAACGGGATTCTAGACGTTGAGGGGACGCAGGATATCGCACTGCAAGTCAACGAGCTACAAATCGGCACCCTGGCATCCTTATTCGGATTTCCAGGCCTGGATGGCAAGCTCAATCTAGATGCCTCTTTGCAAGGAGAAGCCTCATCCCCGAAGTTGGAAGGCACTGTTGACTTAAGCGTGGTTTCATTCAATAGACAGGTTGGTGATCTCTCGGCAAAAGTCAACTACGACAGCCTGCGTCTGAATCTCGATGCAAAAATGGAACACCGGCAAGGGGATAGCCTCACGATGAAGGGGTATCTTCCCGTAGATTTACGGCTTGCTCCTCCTTTAGAATCAACAACGGGGACAGGGATTTCTCAGAACCTTGAACGAGGAGGAGATGTCAACATTGATATTCAATCCGATTCGCTAATCATCGGCTGGCTCCTGCCTTTTATTGACCAGAATCTTGTTAACCGATTAGATGGAGCCCTCGCCACAGACATAAAAATCAGAGGGACCGGAGAAGACCCTCAACTTTCCGGAGAAGGTCGATTTATCAATGGGGTTATTCATTCACCATTGATCGGGGTAACCTTCCGGGATATCAACTCAAAGCTGAGCCTGCAGGATAACATAATCCGCTTTGCAAACACGTCGACCAGAACCGGAACAGGTACATTTGATGTTGAAGGCGAGCTTCGGCTTCAGGACCTGGCCAATGCTGAGATCAACATCGACATGCGAGCAAATGAATTCAATGTCATTAACACCAGGGAGTATCGCTCCACGCTCTCCGGAGACCTCAACTTTGCCGGTACGTTAACCGAACCCGTTTTGACTGGCGATGTCCAGCTTTTAAATACCGATGTCTTCTTCGAAAATGCGTCCAATCAAGAACTAGCAAATCTCAATGTGCAGCTTACGGACGAAGATTTACGAATGCTGGAAAACCAATTTGGTGTACGCCCCACAGCACGTGACACAGCCACATCCGATGTGTACGAGGCGTTAACTATGGACATCGAGATAGAACTGGGAAGAGACACCTGGATTCGTTCAAGATCCAATCCTGAAATGAACGTACAGTTTGATGGAGTGCTGGACCTCACAAAGAGGCCCTACGGTGAACAAGAGATCGTTGGTTCGATCGAGGTAAATCCTGACCGAAGTTATATCACGCAGTTCGGCAAGCGGTTCGAAATCACCCAGGGTACCATCACGTTCAACGGCTCGGCCACGGACCCTATTCTGAATTTTGAAGCACGCTACGAAGTGCCTTCTCGTCTCGGTCAAGAAAATGCAGTTACTGTGTTTATGGATATAGAGGGCACGTTGGAAACCCTGGAACTCACTCTTCGCTCCGACCCCACCATGGAGCTTACAGACATGGTCTCCTATGTAGTCACTGGCCAACCAGCCAGCGAAGCCTTACAACTCGGTGGCCTCGGCAGCCAGTCTGCAGAAAGCATCGCATTAAGCTCAGGGGTAGGGCTCCTATCCAATGCGATTGAAAGCCTCGTGCAAGAATCCGGTTTGGAGTTGGATGTGATCCAAATCGAACCTCTTGACAACGCTCGCGGTGCAACAATCACTGCCGGCAAATACGTCACCCCCCGCATTTTCACCGCAGTCAGTCAACCCATCGGTGCGGCCAATGCAGACGGATCCACCAGTGAGCAAGGTACCATTGTCACCATCGAACTCGAGCTCATCGACTCCCTCCTTCTTCGCCTGCTCGGAGGCGAATCGCTCCTGGAAATCAATTTCTTGTGGCACTATGCGTACTAGCGATTGGGATCGCTAGTACGGTTTCTCGTTTCTCGTTTCTGGTTCACTTATATGGTGAACTCACAACCAAATGCGTGCTAGCGACTGGGATTGCTAGTACGGTTTCTCGTTTCTGGTTCGCTTATATGGTGAACTCACAACCAACCAGAAACCAGAAACCAGAAACCAGAAACATTTCCCGGCCCCCAGGCCGAGAAATCAATTTAGTGGAATAATTTTCGAACGATACTCAATTATACAGCATTCTACGATGACGACATTCTGGTCTATTTATGACCCCAGCCTCCTCCCAAGGCACAAGCCGCGCAGACAAAACGCATAAATTAGGATTATCGTCTCTTGAAATCTCTTTGATGGCAGGAGGTACGATGCTCTTGCTGGTATTTATGTATCTCATGAGAGATATGCTGCACCCGCCCATCCTTGCCGCAGCAGGAATGATTTTACTTTGGCCGGCTCGTCATCATCGCCCCGTTCAAGCCATTCTTTTTACCGGCGGATTTTTATTAATTATTTGGTTCTCTTTCACCCTTGGCACCATCCTGATTGCTTTTGGCACCATCTATTTGCTAGCCTATCTTTTTAACCCGGTAGTTAGCTACCTGAAAATCAAATTCAAAATAGCCCGATGGGTGTCGTCATTGATGGTTACCGGGCTTTTTATCAGCATTATTTCCCTTTGTATCCTACTTCTAGCCCCTCATTTACTAGATCAACTCGACGCACTCGGTAAGCGAACCCTTAGCAGTATTCAGAGCTTACAATCCTGGTTGCTCACATCCTCGTTCATGGATGAACTTAAGTTTGCAGGTATCAATAAACAGGAGTTGATAGACGAGATCACCTTGTCTATTCAAGCCTACCTGACTCAGTGGGTCAATAGCATTCCCGATTCCCTTGAGAACGTATTTTCTTCTGTAACCTCTGTGATAAAAGTCATAACAGGGATTGTTATTGCACCGGCGCTGCTGTTCTACACCTTGAAGGACTATCCGCTCATTAAAAAAGGCATTAAACACCTGATGCCAACCATCGGAGGAAAACAGCTCTATCTCTCACAGATCAGCGTGATCGTAGGGCGCTACCTACGCGGCCAACTCACCATTGGTGTAATTAATGCATTGGTAGTCACTGTAGGTTTGTTGCTTGCCGATATACCATTCGCCTTACTTATAGGAATTGCTGCTGGTTTACTCAACATGATACCAAACCTCGGCGCCATCATTACGGCGGTACTTGGCATCGGGGTCGCACTCATCTTTGGCCAACGAGGTATTGTTGACGTGGTGCTCGTATCTGCTATCTTGTTTTTTCAATCTATGCTCGAGCAATCCGTGCTCATTCCAAAGATACTTAGTCATCATATCGGATTGCACCCTATTTTGATTCTCTTTTCTTTATTCGTCTTTGGTCACTTCTTTGGTATATTCGGTCTCTTTATTGCGGTACCCGTCACTGCATTAATCACGACCTCGTACACAACGCTACGGCGATATTACAGCATAGATTTATCTTCTTTTTTTACTCCCGCTCCCGCTGTAACGAATCAAGAGGAGACCCTTGAACCATTAATTGAAGCCCAGGGTGTAACAATTCGAGAAGTATTTAAACCTAACCAGGAAAACCTGGAAGTAAATCCCTCGTTCAAGGCCGTACGCACTGAATCGGAAGCATAAGTACATAGATGGTGTCACGCCACGTATCGGTACCTAAAAAACTAAACGCTAACTACTCTATTCTGGGCCGAATTATTCGGCGATCAGTTCAGGACACCCACTACGCTGAGGGTATTCTCATTTTGACTATCGCCCTCCTGTGTATAGGCCTCGTTGTGGCGTTCTACATAGCCTGGGCGTTCGTACAACCTTTTGTTGAAGCCGACGCAACAGGGCAGACAGCCGTCTATTATTTCCTTGCTCAGATCGGCTCTTTCATATTGCTTTTCACCACGGCTTTTCTCGGGTTTAAACCGAAGCTGGAAATCACCATAGACCCTCACTGTCTGCATATTAAGCAAGGATCTCACAGGCTCTTATTGCTGAACAGTGAGATTTTACATACGCAGGCAATCTCAGCCTTGCAGTACCATCAGCACTATAGAAAGTACTCCAGCACAAAAGCATTCTACAATCGGCTTTCCGATCACCTCCTTCTGCTTGAAACAGAAAATGGTCCTATAATACTGGGGGTTTCTGAAGAGGATCAGGCAACTCTTCTAGAAACTTTACGTTCATCTGCTTCAGCAGAGACCAATACCGTTTTCGAATTTGTAGCCTGAATCCCCTGAATGCAATTTGATATCCAGCAAACGGACCCTGAGTCAAGGGCCCGTGCCTGTACGCTTTCCACCAGCCACGGCACCATCGAGACCCCTATCTTTATGCCCGTAGGTACAGTAGGTACCGTTAAGGGCGTCTACCCTCGTGAGCTCATCCATGACATTCAGGCGCAAATTATTCTTGGCAACACCTACCATTTGTATCTCAGGCCTGGGATGGATGTCCTGGAAAAGGCGGGCGGCCTGCATACCTTCATGCAATGGCCCGGCCCCATCCTCACCGATTCAGGTGGCTACCAGATCTTTTCTCTAGCAGACCGTCGTAAACTCACCGAAGAAGGTGCTCTTTTCCAGAGTCACCTGGACGGATCCAAGCACCAATTTACCCCAGAAAATGTTGTCGACACCCAACGTTCGATCGGATCTGACATCATGATGGTGCTTGACGAATGCCCGGCCGCCGATGCGGAATTGTCTTATATCAAAAACTCGCACGAACTCACACTGCGATGGGCGGCACGATGCAAAGCACAGGCAGACAAAACACAACCCAAATACGGGCATGAACAATACCTGTTTGCAATCGTGCAGGGAGGCATCTATCCAGAGATTAGAAAGCTGTCCGCTAACGCCCTTGTTGAGATGAACTTCCCAGGCTATGCCATTGGTGGGCTTTCTGTTGGCGAGTCCCACGAAGATATGTATGCCATGGTCGAAGTTTGTACCGACATCCTGCCGACCCAAAAACCCCGATACCTGATGGGCGTCGGCACTCCTGAGAACTTGCTCGAAAATGTAGCTCGTGGGATTGACATGTTTGACTGTGTCATGCCTACACGTAACGGGCGAAACGGAATGCTCTTCACTACAGAGGGCATCATAAACATCCGTAACAAAAAATGGCAGTACGATTTCTCTGAAGTAGATCCAGGACTTGATCGCTATGCATCCCGGACATTCACAAAATCCTACCTCCGCCACCTGTTCGTTGCGAATGAGCTACTCGGTCTTCAGATAGCTTCCATGCAAAATCTTTCGTTTTATTTATGGCTGATGAAAGAAGCACGTCAAGCTATTATCGAAAGTCGGTTTACTGCATGGAGAAAGGAAATTCAACCTAAGGTCAGCCGGCGGTTATGATTAAGTACCTGGTAGAACGCATCATGCTTTCCAGCCTCCGCAAAGCGTACCGCCGCATCTGCTGGGTTGGGCCAATTCCTGACTTTGCTGAAAACAAACCCAT
>JAHQVL010000231.1 GCA_019634345.1 Rhodothermaceae bacterium | reverse complement strand
GTTAACTTGCTCGCCTTTATACAGGTTATACGTGTGCAGAATGCTTTTATGAAGATTGTCCACCACCATTTTCGTAGCCAACGGCTCCCCGTTCATATAGAGGCGAAGTCCTTTCGCGCTGCTCGAACCGTCGTAGGTAAAGACCAGGTGATTCCAGGTATCGATCTCAACTGGATTCAGCGAACGAATCTCAATCGAATGGTCCGGGGCCACATGGTTTAGGCTTGCGGAGATTGTGCCGTCATCATGAAGCATCGTATGATATCCGCGATTGCCATCAAAAAGCCCGCTCGACTTTCCAACGAGCGGCCCGTGTGTACTATCGCTCTGGACGTTAAACCAAACACTTAGAGTAAATGGATCATTGTGCTCAAAGTAGAAGCGGTCCTTTTCCATATCCACCCAGCTTTCTCCATTAAGCAGAACCGCCTTACCAAATTTCCCATCGATCAAGTCCGGAGGAAACTCTCTGTCTCCCTGAACAGACGCGGGTTTACTTCTGATAATCCGATCGGCCAGCTTAAAATCATTGATTGCATCGAGCGGGTAATGCCCTACCGGACGGGGTACGTTGATCGAAGAGGGTGCAGCCTTTTGTTGTTCTAGCCAGGCTGCAAATCCATCATCATATGAGGTATTAGATACATCCAAAGAGGCCTCATAGTGTGCTATTTCAGCACTCAGTTCATCCAACCTTTTCTCAGCTTCATCAGAAGGCAGTATAACGGTTGGGCTCGCTTCACCTGCGTAGGGAATGACGCCACTTTCATTGATGTTGTTAAAAAACCCGAAGAGCTGATAATATTCCTTTTGAGAGATCGGGTCGTACTTGTGGTCGTGGCATCGCGCGCACTGCAGGGTCAATCCCATAAAAGCCGTACCTAGCGTATTCGTCCGATCGGCCACATATTCCACCCTGTATTCTTCCGGGACAATCCCACCTTCCTGGCTCTGCATGTGATTCCGATTGAAGCCCGTTGCCAGGATTTGTTCGCGGGTAGGCTCAGGTAACATGTCACCGGCTATTTGCCAGGTGATGAATTCGTCAAACGGCAGGTTGTCATTAAACGAATCGATCACCCAATCCCGCCATGGCCACATATTGCGCATACCGTCATCCTGATATCCATGGCTGTCTGCATAACGAGCCACATCCATCCATTCGGCTGCCATTCGCTCTCCATAGGCCCCTGTGTTTAGCAGTCGATCGACGACCTTCTCATAAGCATCAGGGGAATCATCCGACAGAAAGGCATCAATTTCTTCAATCGTGGGGGGTAAGCCGGTGATGTCAAAGGTAACCCGCCGGATCAGCGTCTCTTTGCTCGCCTCTTCAGAAGGGTTCAAACCGGCCTGAAGCAGCTCCTTTCTAATAAAGGGATCCACCTCGTTTCGGCTCCAGTCGTCTTTCCTATCAGGCTTTATCGAAACCTTCTGGGGCGTAATAAATGCCCAGTGTTCTTTGTACTCCGCCCCTTGTTCGATCCACTTCAACAGGATGGCTTTCTCCTCAGCAGTAAGCATCAAATTAGATTCTGGAGGAGGCATCACCTCTTCGGTATCCTCTGCAACTATGCGATGGAATACCTGGCTTTTTCTCAGATTACCAGGCACAATGGCATATAGCCCCTCCGACTCAGGAAGCTCCTCTGTAGCAAATCCCTCAATATCTAATCGAAGCCCTGCTTCACGTGCGTTTTCATCCGGACCATGACACGCAAAACAACGGTCAGACAGGATCGGCTTTACGTGATAATTATAATCAATTTCGTCAGGCAACTGTGCTTCAGCAGAAACAATGTCGGCCGGTTTAGACGGTCCACAGCCTATGACCCAAAAGCCACCTATAGCCAGAAAAAGAAGACTTCGCAGGGTATTTTGTATGTTCATGAGCACTGAATATTCTCGTTGCTCTAAATGTACGTCATTTCATTATTTTTCGCACGAGATACGCCGGTCCTTCAAATCCAGAGCTAAAAGCCGTGATTTCTCTTCTTTTCTCGAAGTAACACACACTGCTTTTTTTCGTAGCTTCTTACGTAGCATCCATTAAATTGAAAAATAATGACAGCTCGCATTTGCCTCGTACTTGCCCTCACATGTACGGTCCCCGTTCTCTGTTTTGCTCAATCTTCCAATTCCAAGGACCAGTGTTCACCTATTAACTGGGCTGCAGATAGTGACTCTCAAAAAGCGCATAAAGCCCACTTCAAGGAAGTAGACGCATTCATTGAGAACGCCCCAAACAAAGATATTCAGTCCGTAGTTGTCGTTAAAAATGGAGCCCTTGTTTACGAGAGCTATCCGAATGGATACACAACGAGATCATTGAACGACATTCGATCAGCTGCGAAAAGTATCACGGCACTTCTTATAGGCATCGCTGTGGATCAAGAGAAGCTCCGGGTAGACGATACCCTCTTATCCTTTTTTGAAGCGAGTAGCATAGAAGACGCTGATGATGAACGAAAGCAGCGTATAACCATTGATCATTTATTAACAATGGCCTCTGGATTAAACGCCGATGCAGATGATAACAATACACCGGGGAATGAGAATTACTTAGAACTGGCTGATGATTGGCTGCACTTTGGTCTAAACATTCCTATGGCAACAGAGCCAGGCACCCGATGGGCATATGCGTCTTTAAATTCCTTTCTGTTGGGTGCCGTATTAGAAAAAGCTACAGGACAAGAATTTGAGGAATTTGCAGACACCTATCTGCTTGGTCCCCTCGGGATAGAATCATATCGGTGGACCAATACGCCAAAAGGACTGGTTGTAGCTCAAGGGAATTTCTTTATTTCGGGCCGCGACTTTGCCAAGATCGGACAGTTAATCCTCAATCAAGGCTGCTGGAATGGAAAGCAACTCATTTCTCAAGAGTGGCTTCAGGCGTCCTTCGAAGATCGATATCCCGTGTACTGGGAGAACTATGACACGTACGGCTATCAGTGGTACAATCACACGCTGACGATAAACGATAAGCCTTTTTCTTATCGTTTTGCCTCGGGAAATGGCGGTCAGAAACTATACATGGTCCCTGATGAGGATCTTGTTGTCGTCACAATGACTACCGCCTACAATACAAACTACGGCCAACGGCGATCTTTGGAGATTTTCGAGGGAGTATTAGGTGCTATTGATTGAGCCAGATACAACCCCTTAGGGTAAGCAACACTTCTATCAGAAAACAATCCAGCAGCAAATGACTTAAAGAGGTAGCTATCCCGCTCGTTTATTAGAGTACCCGTTATCATGTCCAAACCCTCGGATCAAGGCTTTTTAGAATCAGCACTGTTTGGGATTATGACCCTGCTGGCCTCCTTGTCTGCTGCGACGGAGGTCAAATACCGGATTGAAGAACGGAAAGCAGGACGGGATGCATCCTCTCAGGAAGATGAGGAGTTTGCTGCTTCGTTTCTACTAGAAGCAGAGGATGAACTGAGAACCTCCCTGGTTAATTTGAGAGCAGGCTTTATCCTCTATGAATACGACTCCGAAGATGCGGTATCCACCAGCATCCGCCGATTCAGTGACTTGAGCCAACTCCAAAGCATGTGCAGCCATTTGCAACGAATGCACCAGCGGATGCTCAGCCTATACCCTAACATCTCAGAGGATCTTGTAGAAGAAGCGCGCAAGCTCATCGCATCCTGCGAATCACTTCTCGAACTCGATGAGGATCAATACAAAAAAGGAGCGCCCCTGTTTGCACAGCGAGCCCTCCAGTTTTGTGATAATTTGCGTGAAGCGTTATAGTTTACTCTTCCTCTGCCTCCTGGCTGACTCCGGTAAACAATTCATGATCTGGGTTACCATTGGCCACCAGGTACGCGATTAAGTCCATCACTTCTTCCTGGTTCAACCGATTGATCAACCCTGCCGGCATGATAGAAGCCGGTGATGCCCCCTCAGACTCAATGTCCGACTTACTGATTTCCGTGGTCTGAGACATATCAAACGGATTCTGATTCAGCGTCACCGATGTTTCATCTTGGGAAATGACACGGCCAACCATCGCAGAACCGTTTTTCATGGTAAAGACGGTTGCTCCATACTGATCAGAAATAGCATCACTCGGAGAAATGATCGCCTCTACAATGTCTCCGCGAGAGAACCGCGTACCAATCTGCGAAAGATCAGGCCCTATGTTACCTCCCATTCCATTCATGGTATGGCACGCCTCGCACAACGCAGCAGCATACATTTCTTTGCCTCGCTCATAATTCCGAGGAGCTTCTTCTAAATGGTCATTCAACATGCGGCGAACGGGCCCCTGCATCCAGTTTTCACCCGGACCTTCCGGCTGCGGCAAGCTAGCCATGTCCAACGCCGGCTGATTAAACTCAACGACCAAATCCGCCAACGCTTCTTGTTCTTCAGCCGGAATATTGTCCAGGGCTCTGCGCCTCATGTGATCAATGAACCCAACATAGCTGCGCCCCCCACTTCGAGACATGGAATCGTAGAACCATGTTAGATATCGTTCTCTGTTCTCCATTGTCCACCCTTCCTTTGCGTGACTTAATGCAAATGCAAATGCAATCTCTGGTGCAGAAGGCATATTCGCCTTCATCTCTTCAATATCTCCTCCGTATCTCTCATGCCGAGACGTCAACTCCTCGGTCAGGATGGGTATATCCATGGTTTCCTCTGAGGCTGCTTCTAGCAAAGCCACTGTTTTGTCGACATATCCCGGAGCCTCAAGGTAAGCGAGAAGCTGAGCGAGTTCTTTGTTCAGATTGAAACTGCTCGAAGGGTAAGAGCTCATCAGCTGGCTCGAGGCTTTCATCCGCCAATGATCTGCAGGCGCCCCAAGACGAATAAAGACCAAACCATAAGCGCGAATCATATTTAGTTTTTCAGACTCAGGTAAATCATCAAACGAAATCGACGTCAACGCTTTCAAGGCTGCATACTGGTGTGCCGGCTGGCCTCGCCGCGCTAATGCAACCACCCCTTGAATCTTCCGTTCTGCGTTTTCCTCTTCAACCACCCTATTCCACCAGGACGACACAG
>JAHQVL010000230.1 GCA_019634345.1 Rhodothermaceae bacterium | reverse complement strand
TGACCGTAGCTGAGTTAGCCGGCGTGGATGATCTAATCATTGCCGAGAATCTGTTTTCTGCTCTGGCTCTAAATTCTTATGTAAAAATTGTAGAGGAGAAAGTCGCTTTATATGAATCCCGGCTGGATCGCAACAGTCCCTACCCTGGCGCAGCCGAGTTGATAGACAGTCTACTTTCTGAAGAAAAAAATATCTCCATTTGCTCGGGTTCACCCAGGAAATACATTGTCCCATTCGTAAGGGAGTATTATAATTTAGATTCCTTTACGAAAATTATCGGAAGCGAAGATTATATCGAGCATAAACCTTCCCCTGAGCCCTATCTTATCGCTTTGGAAGATTCTAACTTCGATCCCTCCTGCACGATTGTGATTGAAGACTCCATCGATGGATGTACAGCCGCTACTGAAGCAAACTTAACCGTTATTCATTTAGATGCCTATTACATCAACTCTAAAATACCTGATTACCGGGTTCGCTCTCTGAATGAGATTACTGCGGCTATAGGCACAGAAGTGGAAGGGATTATCTCCTGAGGAGCGTGTATAGCTACAGCCTGGCATTCTTTTCCTACTCCTTACCGGTAAGGCTTGTCTAAATCCTTTTCGAATAGGACTTCTATCGATGTCTAGTTGTCTGGCACTCTTCCTTGAATATTGATCAGCATCGTTTTTACCTCTACGTCTGCAACATGCTTCGAATACGTCCAGTCTCGCCACCCTTCTACACCTTGCTCCTTCCTATAGGTATTCACACTCGTGAAAACCATGTGGCGTTCTTTACCATGGAGAAGGGGGAGGGCTTTTATGGCAATTGGAATTGCATCCGCACTCAAGTCTTTTAAGCTGTCTTCATCGTAGGTTTTTCCACCAATCGCTCTATTAAGGTTACTTTGTACAATGACACCGTCTGGGTTCATAACATTTAAACCTATTACCATCAACACGCCAACCATAGCTGATCCCCTTACGAATTCAAGCGCATAACCACGAAGCGCGGTCCACCCAAACCAACCCAGCACGAAAGCAATCCAAATCATAAAGACACTTGAATATAGCCGTAACTCGGTGATGCCATATGCACTGGTATACAACATCATTCGCTGTGCTGCTGAAATAAGCATGATGAGCAGGAGTGCAATTTGTAAACCTGCAAGCATGTTGAATTGCAGGATATGCTCCCTCCTTTCCGGCTTGAAGAACCGTAGCAAACCCATCAAGAGTGGAAGAGCGATCGCTGCAACAGTTACGAGTTCAAAAAAGCCTCGGCGTGTATACTGCTTCAACGAAATATCGGCTACATGCTCGATATAATGTACTCCACCAAAGAGGTAGCCCATTTGCATCAGGACAAACGTAGCAAACATAAGATTAATCAAACCAAGAACGATTCCGGCTTCTAACATGCTTAGGCCGGCCTGGCTCTTACTTCCAGATTGTTTTCTTGCCTTTAATTTGTGTAAAGAGCCGTATAAGAAAACCCCGGCAACAAAGGCGAAAAAGACAACAGAAATCAGTTGCCCTGGTAGTTTGGTGAGGTTAATATCGATCATACCGCCTAACAACATGCCAAAGTTCTCATCGGCAGAGGCAAGTAAGACGCCAAAGACAAGAAGGAAAGGCAGTGCTATAAACACTCCTCTCAAGACGGATGTAGTTGTGCTTTTATCTACATATGAATTCATGGAGCTCCAGTCGACGTCCGACTTCAGGTACCTCGTGAATCCAAAAAATGAACGAAGCCCTGAAGTGAAGAGACCAGGGACATGCACTCCTTTCGGCAAAAACAGAGTTTGAGTGGATTGGATGACCAACCCCAGGGCGGTGATCAATCCGATGACTGTTGCGATCTTAAGAAACAGAGCGTCTCGCCATCCCAGGCAAATGGCTAATACAAAAAGAGGAATAAAAAGGAATTGTGTAAAGGTATTTTGCGAGGCTTTCCAATTCCCCTTTAATGTCAAGCCTACGGTACTTAATCCAACTACCCAAAGCGAAGCGCCTAATCCCCAACCCGCGTCAACAATCAATAGTTCTCCAGCAATCCCAGCTGCACCAGCAGCAAAGAGAATCTCTAAATCAGTTTCTTTTTTTGTGTTTTCCATGTGATGTGCAATGACTAAAATCAACGAGCTATGCGGAGAGGGGCTATCAAAAGGTATTGATCAAAGGACTTTACGATGTAAAGTAGATTGGGTTGCATATTCCTGCATTTTTAGTTTGAGTACTCGAGAAGAGGACCATGTCAAACATTAGCCACCGCCAACAAGATTGCGCCTGGATTATATTTAATCGTATAGGCGCTTGTTAGCCTGAGGTTGGCTATATTATCAATCGCTTACCAGACCCACAAACGAGCAAGCCGTGTCTTCTTATTCAAATCTAAAAAAGCGGATTAAACAGGATCCGGATTTTCGTGCACGATTCATTCTTGATCCACTAGGTGTGCTAACTGAGCAGGGAATCCATCTTTCCGAGAAGAAAGCGAATGCATTACTACGTTCGATGGACAAACTGAAGTCTTTGTCATTTGATGTGATTAGTAATAATCCATCGATATTAAACTCACTAACAAGTCATTCCGATTTTCTGGGAGAAGCTCCGATAAGTGTATTGACTTTGTTGGAACCGGATCACAGTCTGGGAGATGTAGATCTTAAGTCCAGTCTCCAGATGTCCATCGACGACATCTTTGCACTAATCTGTGAAGTAATGAAGGAACTGGTTCCTAGAGAGCCAAAAGGAACTGATTTTTGTAACTATAATGTAGTAACGGATAAGGAGGTGAAAGCAGGGGATGTTTTGTTGTCCTATGGCAAGTCATGCATCAGTGAAGCAATATGGTACCTAGATAAGAGCGATTATAGCCATGCGGGAATTTTTGATGGTAAGAATTCTGTGGATATGCACAAAGAAGGTCTCTGTGTAGAGAGCCTTAATCTCCTTAATAGACGCCAGTCATATGTTCATGTGTACCGCTTCATATCTGACGATGGCAAGGAGATGGGGGAAAAAGGGTGGTCCAGCAAGCCAGTTGAAAAAATAATTACTACATACAAAGAGAAAAAACCAGAATATAATTTTCCACAGTTATTCATGTTGGCCGTATTGGTTATCCTAAAGCGTGTGCCAGGAGACGAACGGCTCAAGAAAATTATCAAAGAGCTACTCATCCAATTAATCGAGGTGATCAACAAATATATCTTTCCAGATGGCGAAGAACGGTTTGTTTGCAGCGGCCTGGTATACAAATGCTTTGAGATAGCGCGGCCTAAGGGGAAGTACCGTTTAGGTATTTTGGATGAGGCGTATCCTGAGCTTGTTGACATGGGTGATTCATTTGGTGATGAGTTTCCAATTGATCTTGAATCCCAATCAGTTGATGAATTACTAACAATACTTCAGTACAGGTATTTTATTGCTAACAACATAAAACTAACTGAGAGTGATGAGGGGCTACGATTCACAGAGGAATCAATGGCAGGGTATGTAACCCCAGGCGATTTACAGTCCAGCTCAAACTTGAAGTTGATTGGTAGGCTTAGCTAATTTATAGCACCCGATTTATCCCCTAATCCACAATATGGACTGGTTCCTTCTTCGACCGGCTTCTATACCTGCCTTAACTCAATTAGTCTTGGTCGGCATCATTCTTTTATCTCTTCTCAGGATAAAAGACAACTCTTCCTCAACGCGCTTTCTCATTGCATTTTTCGGGGCTAATTTCCTTTTATTTGCCAGCATTTTTATATCGATCTCAGTAAGTGCATACTGGTCATACTACTTTACGATCAATCAACACACGATTCTCTTCTTTTCTCTTACTGTATTGATTCAATTTGCCTATACGTTCTTAGGTAACCCTTTTCCAAAGGAATCGAGAATTGTATTTGTAACCACAGGGATACTTTCAGTTGGGCTCTTATTTTATGTAGCCTTTCAATTAATTCGTTTTGGCCCGTTTCATAACATGCCTTTGTTGGTAATAGGTTTTCTATTTCCCATAATGATTTGTTGGGTCCTGGCCGTTCATGTAAGAAAAGCAATTCACTATCAGGGAGTCGATGCGAGAAAAACAAGAGCGCATACGACGTTTGCCTGCCTCAATGGGCTCATCGTGCTGGTAGCTCTTGCAGCATCTTTACGAGATGCAGGGTTGATACCATTAGAAATGCTTCTGTACATATTGGAGATTGGCGTGTTGACCTATCTGGCTGGATTTGTTGCTGTTTATGTCAGTTATACTTCAGCGCCAACCTCTTTACAGATCAGGTTGATTGGAATTTCATTGGTAACGGTACTTGCCATTCTTGGATTGGCTGGGATCGGGATCTATTCAACCAATCAGCTTCTTGAGGAGAGTGACATCCGTAATCCTGATAAAGAAAGCCTCAGGTTTACAAGGGATACGAGCGAGATGTATTTGATCGAGCGTATACCTTTCGACTTTGATGCGCAAATTGGTGAGGATCTAAACCTGGGTGATGAAGATAATCGGAAGGTTGAACTCGGTTTTAGTTTTCCCTTCTATGGCCGAGAATGGACGGAGGCCTACATAAACTCGAATGGGTTGATCGCATTCGGAGAGCCAATTCGTCTTCCAGATCATGTTATACACCGGATCGGGTCGGTTTATTACAATGAGTTTTATACGGCAACTCCCAAAATAGCTCCTTTATTTATGGATCTCGATCCCTCGATACAAGGGGGAGTGTACGTTAAAAGAGAACAAGGTACAGCGACTATTACATGGTTCGAAATACCACAATGGAGCACAACAAAAAACAATACGTTCCAATTAGTACTTAAGAGTGATGGGAGCTTCAAATTCTCATATGATAACATTGAAGCTCCATTAGTATATGGATCAGCAACAGGTAGCATAAGGGGGATCCATCCTGGATTGGAGGTAGAGCATTCGGAGACTCCTCTTTTGTCGACGTCTTCCACATTTACATCTGCCCCTCTCGCACCCGTTTACGAAGATTACAGGATGCGTTTCAGGCGGTTTGCACACAGTAAAGTAGTTCGTCTGGCCTATTTCATTTTATTTTCCACCATTTTTATTCTAGTTGCGTTTCCTCTTTTTCTTAATGCAAGTATCGTCAAACCGATTTACAAACTGTTATCTGGTGTTCATCGAGTAAATGATGGTGACTTAGACGTCCGAGTTCCCGTCGAAAGGCATGATGAGATTGGCCGGCTTACCCAGAATTTTAACCGAATGACAGAATCGATACGTGCGGCCGAAAACAAGCTGAAGGCGCATGCTGAGGACTTAGAGAAGAGAGTAGAAGAGCGGACCCTGGAGCTAGAAAAAGCAAATAAAGAATTGCAAAAAATGGATCAAGTAAAGTCCCGATTTTTTGCCAACATATCTCACGAGTTCCGAACCCCACTAACACTTATCAATGCTCCCCTTGAACGTCTACTTTCTGATTCAGAATCAAACGAACTCTCTGTTACCAGATCGCAATTGAGCGGTATGCTACAGGGGGGGCATCATCTTCTAAGGCTGACCAAGCAAATCCTTGACCTGGCTAAGATTGACGCTGGCAAAATGAGGTTAAATGTGCAGCAGGGTAACATCATAGAATTTGTAGGTTTTATTGTGAAGTCGTTCACTTCTTATGCGGAAAGCAAAGGCGTTGACTTACAGTTCAGGACAGACCAAGAAGAGATACAATTGTACTATGACCCTGATTTTATAGAAAAGGCACTCTATAACCTGCTTTCCAATGCAATTAAGTTTGCACCTGATGGGGTGGTACGAGTCCAGGTTGTAGAGCATCATCCCAATGATGGGTCTATCGATATTGTTGTAAAGGATTCAGGGATTGGTATCCCACTTGATAAAATTGATCATATTTTTGACCGATTTTATCAAACGGATGATTCGATGCAACTCGCGCATGGAGGCACCGGAATTGGACTCCATCTTACAAAGGAGTTGATTGAATTACACAAAGGACGTATTACCGTAGATAGTGAAGTCGGAATTGGAAGTATTTTTGTTCTATCCTTGCTGAAAGGACGCGGCCACTTCAACTCCGATGAACTCGTCATGGATCAACGCAGCGAACTTCTTGATCGTCCCCCAAGCCCATCACTCCAATTCTCTACCCCTACCTTACAGGAAAACCAAAGCAATGGAGAAGAGGAAAACAGCCCTCATGAAGAGCAATACTCCCTTTTGATTGCGGATGACAATCCATCTATACTACGCCTCCTCAAAGAATGTCTCGAGCCGTTGTACAAGGTGCGGGAAGCACGGGATGGCCAGGAGGCATTGACTATTGCCCGAGAATCTGTTCCAGATTTAATTATAGCCGATGTGATGATGCCTGTAATGGATGGTTTTACGTTCAGCCGAAATGTAAAGGAAGATAAAGTCCTGAATCATATCCCCATCATCTTGCTAACTGCAGGTGCTTCTGAAGAACGAAAGCTTGAAGGGTTAGGAACGGGTGCAAATATCTATCTGACTAAACCCTTCAACGAAAAAGAACTGCTGACCACCGTAAAAAACCTATTGCACTTACGTGAGTCCTTGCAACATCATTTGAAGAAAGAATTGCTGCTCTACCCCAGTGAAGTAGAGGTGATGTCTGCTGATGAGCAGTTCCTCAGGCGTTTGCACGATATTGTGGAAGAGCATATGGAGGATGTTACATTTAATGTAGACGCCCTGGCAGAGCTCCTGTTTATGAGTCCAAGGCAATTACAGCGAAAGGTAAAAGCGCTCGTTGGGGAGACTCCCAATGCTGTTATACGTATGAGCCGTCTCGATCGAGCAGCGCAATTACTCAAGAAGAACGCTGGCGCCATTTCGGAAATTGCATTTCGTGTCGGCTTTAATGATGCGGCCTACTTCACTCGATGCTTTAAGGAGCGCTTCGGGAAATCTCCCACCAGTTTTATTGGAGAGGCCTAACCTCGTAATCTACCCTCCTTATTTCCTCTCTTAGACAAAACCGACAGATCCTTAGATAAAGTCGCCAGGGTCGGAAATGTCTAAAGGTGTGTCGTAAGCCAATCAACTTGCCATTCTAAGTTCTTCACATCTCGATGCTAATCGGTCATCCACATTCGCTCAATAGGCCGGGAAGCAAAATCATCACCTATTACTATTAAATCTTAAGGTAGTTATCATGTTTTCATTTCCGTATGTCTACGAAATAAATAATAACAAAGGTATATATTCGAGCCTCTCTGAAAAGGTGGCATCACCTCTTGTAAAGAGCATTCTTGTTCTATTGGTGACCCTCGTATTCGGAGTATCTCCATACCCTGGAATAGCTCAAGCTCAATCTGAAATCGCGTCATCCTTTCCTGGTGAGTTACCTGCCCTTTTTTCTGGGAAAGGCATTCTCGAACAACAGAGAAAAGATCCACTCGCCATATCGTTTTGGGGAGATGTAACCTCAGGGAGGTATAGGATAACTATACAGGATGGCGGAGGAGATGGCGAACCATTCCACATTCTGATTCCTGGTACAGAATCCAAAGTGGCTTATTATCAGTCAGGCTCAGCATGCGATAGTGTCCCATTACGCGAGGGCTTTGCCTCTTGGAGCAAACCAGGCACTGCCTCTTGGCTAAAAACTGTTGACCTGAAGCCGACAGGCGTTTTTCTTTCCCAAGAGTCTGATGGAGCAGTATATGTTGCATTTAATGCAACTCACATTCCCATGTACTTTAGACTAACATCTCTGGAGAATGCAGGTGAATATGCAGAAGTCCAAAGCATAAATATTGAGCATTGCAAACCGATCTCTGAATCTCCAAGATACAATGCTTCTGCAACAACTGTTCTTGCAGGTACACCACTGGTGGGAGTCAGTACAGGAAATATGTATTGGGTTGGCGGTCAATTTCCTCACCAGGGTCGACGGGGATTCTCGATGACGTACGGACAAATGTTAGCTCAATCAGCGTTGTGTTTGCTGGATGATGGATGTAAAATGGAGCCTATGTCAGAGGACTGGGGATGGCATTGCGGTGCAGGTAGGGGTACAAGTAGAGCCATTTACCTTTCTCCAATTGATTATAGCTGCTCCTTGCACGATCGGTCAGCCGAGAGAGGTGGTTATGATGCATGCGGATTGCATCACAGTCTGTATTGTTCTGAGGAGAGTGGAGTGGAATTAAATCCCTTTGCTGCAGCCTTCGCGGCAACCAACTTTCTCGTTCGACAGGGTTTTATTGATCGGCAGACCGGCTCGGGGAGATGTACTGCAGCACTGACGCAACCACCAGCATGTGGAGGTCGAGATAGAACGCCTCCAATAAACCGCGAAGATTCAGTCCAATCGATGCCAGAGGCATTTGGCCGATTCTCTTTACGAGATGCAGAGAGTGGGATTGGGACTTTGGCGATAGACAAACTAATTAATGCGAAACTGGAAATTGCCACCAGCGCTAATGCAGGTGCACGTGCTACCTATACAGCAGAAGAAACACACACCTTTAATCCGCCTACAGTTGGGAATCGGGTAGCCAGAGTACTTCAAACTAATGAAAAGGCGCAGGTTGTTTATGCTCGTTTTACTTTGAACAACCGAAATAGCCAGGCTAAACCGAACCAGCTATTTGTGGTGAACGCTGGTGTGAACCAGGAGATGAACTGCTCAACTGTATCCGACTTCACCCTTGTTAATGCTGAAACCGACGAGCCTATTGACGAAAAGCCAATTAAAGACGGCGGGTTCCTAAATCTGGACACCTTGCCTTCCACTCTTTCGATCAGGGCAAATACATGCATGGGTGAGCGTTTTGTGTTGGGCGAGGGGCATACGGAAGTACCTGGGTTTAGCTATACATGGTCGGATTCAGAAGGAAACGTTCTTGGCTCGCATGCTGAAAGTGTGGTGGCATTGCCTGCCGGCCAGCATACAATTACGTTAACTGTCAAAGATGATCTCGGTGCTACAGCGAGCGATGACGTCGTACTAACTGTAATTGATCAGGTAGAAAGCGTAGCATTGTCTTTGCTGGGACGCAATTATGAGCGTATCGAGTCTATTCCACCCTATACACTCTTTGGAGATGTTGAAGCTGATTATACACCCGGTTCACTCACCGAAGGTACCTATCTCCTTGAGGCTATATCTTACAGCAAAGACTATGGTGCTGGTTTATCGGCAGACACAAACCAGGTTCTCTTTGATGTGATCCGTGCAGACACCAGCAGTAGAATAACTCGGTTTTTCCTGATTGACGCTGCCTCTAATTCTGAGCTTTTTGAACTCAAGGATGAAGTTGTATTGGATCCTGCTTCACTTCCTGTCCACTTGAATGTAATGGCTCACGTTGAAGGCGGACCCGTAGAAAGTGTGCGATTCAATATAAATCCAGGTACATATGCACATGTTGAAGAAATCTCGCCTTATGCGCTGTTTCGTGATCTTGAAGGGAATTATTTAGAGGGCTCTTTCTCTGAAGGAGAGCAGTACCTGATGGCTACTCCGTACCCTGAAACTAAAGCCTCTGGGAAACAAGGGATGCCTCACCGAATCAGGATCAATGTTTTGGAATCTGCCAGTATTGCAAGCAACAATCTGAGTGCGAAAGCTACAGATACCTTCAGTAAATCATCCGCCCAAGTTTCAGGAGGCATTCCCACCGAATATGTGTTGGAAGGCAACTACCCTAATCCGTTTAATCCAGCAACAACGATCCGATTCAGTGTACCGGAAACCGCTCGAATCCGACTAGCGGTTTATGACATCTTAGGGCGTGAAGTTCAGCGTCCAGTGGATGAAATAAAATCAGCCGGCCATTACGAAGTACGTATCGACGCATCAAGTTTACCCAGCGGTACGTATTTGTATCGATTGGAAACACCTGAACGTGCTTTTACAAAATCTATGGTATTGCTTAGGTGAAACAGCATTCTTAGATGGGGTAGGCCACCTTTTGGGTAAGCCTACCCTGTTTTTTATCTTCACAGGTCTCATTCATTTGATCCTAGAGAAGTCGATCTATCTGGCTATAGATGTTTCTGCCTGCATTATCTATCTTTATGCGCTGTAGGTATCCTGCTTTTTAATCCCGTTAAAACATGCTTCGCAACCCAAGCACCCTTCTATTGATCGCACTATTGTGCTCTTGCAGCACAACAAAAAGTACAGTTCCGATAGCGTCAGAAGACCCTAATCAGCTTCCTGCTGAATTTAATGAAACAATGCCGCTCTATGAGAAAGCGCTTGGTGATTTCTCGCGGGCTTCGTCATCGGTAGACGAAAAGGCGAGGCCGTATTTTGATCAGGGATTTCAGACGATGTATGCTTTCGCTAAGGACGATGCGAAACGATCATTTCGTGAAGCCTGGAAGCGCGATCCTGATTGTGCAATGTGCTACTGGGGTGAGGCCTGGGCCTGGGGGCCCTATTTGAATGGGAAGATGAAAAACGAAGAGGCCCCTCATGCTTACAAAGCGATCCAGAAAGCGCTGAGTCTCAAAGAAAAAGCAGATCCATTGGATCAGGAGCTCATCGATGCAATGGCTGTGCGATACGCGGAGAACTTCTTTGCATTGGCACAGCCAGTTCGCGATACGGCGTATGCAGATGCAATGGGGAAGTTATATGAGAAATACCCCAATGACCTTGAGATTGGGACCTTATACGCTGAAGCCCTCTTCTTGCTTGAACCTCGGCTTGGTGAGCGAGACCTGGAGGACCCCGACTTACAACGTCTTCATGCCGTTCTTGAAGACGTCCTAGAGAAGGATATCAAACATGTTGGGGCATGTCATCTTTATATCCATGCAACGGAATCGACTTCAGATCCTGGGAAAGCAGAAGGTTGTGCTGAATACATCGGATCCTCCATTCCCGGAGCGAGCCATATCAACCATATGCCTTCACATACCTGGAATGAGATAGGGCGTTGGGGAGATGCTGTGCGTGCTAATATCCAGGCCTGGCACTCGGACCAAAAAGCTGAGATCAACGAGGGTTTTGCCATCTATCCGTCCCACAACCTTCATATGCTGTTGTTTGCCGCTTCAATGGATGGACAGGGTGCCATCGCCATGCAAGCCGGTCGGGACTATACAAAACTACGGGGCAATACCATGTATGAGGTCCTGACAATGATCCGCTTTGGTCGCTTCGACGAAGTACTCGAGGTCAAAGCGCGGCCAGAAGGGGATGTACCAGGCGGCATGTGGGATTTTGCCCAGGGATATGCTCATCTCCGCAAAGGTAATATCGAGGGAGCAACTAAGTACCTAAGCGGCATCGAGAAAGTAGCTAAGTCATCTACGGATCGTTTTCGATTCCATGATGCGCGGCATTTGCTTGGCACGGTTGGTGGTATTCTAGAAGGAGAAATACGTCGCACACAGGGTCGAGAAAATGAAGCCATTCTTGCTTTGGAACGGGCTGTTGTTTTTGAAGATAGCCTCCAATATGATGAGCCTGAACCGATACCTTTCTCAGCGCGACACTGGCTAGGGGCGCTCTTATTGGAAACTGGACAGTACACCGACGCAGAACAGGTCTATCAAGATGAACTGGATGACCATCCGAACAATGGGTGGTCCTACTTCGGGCTTCTCAAGGCATTAGAAGCACAGGGAAAAACAGACGCGGATCTAGAAGAGGCTTTTCGCAAAAGCTGGGAGCGATCGGATACGTGGATACGCGGTTCCCGCTTCTAGAAGAGCAGACGGTTCTTAAATATCCCTCTGCACGCGTTTGTCGACCCTGATCACGCGATTAAGATCGTTCCAGATCAAGTTTAAATAGTAGATGCCTGTCTGTTCTTGCAACCATTCCCATCGCATGGGGCCGTTACCAAACGAATGGTAATTGTTGATCAACACACCCGATTCCTCATATACTTCAAGCATAAACTCACCACCGTCTGGCGTACTCACCTTTAGCGACTCATGACGTGCCTCGCCCTTGAGTGGACGGGTGTCATAGGATACAGAGAGCTGTTGAAGAGGGTCATTGGTTGATGGAATCGTGAAGGGGTCGGTGAGTTTTTGTTCAACCAATCGTACTTCGTATTCCACTTCTTTTTCTAAGAGATCCCAATCCAGTTTTCCAACCCGTGCGAGCATTTGCGGGTGATAATTCGTAGTAGCAATTGCTTGGTAATCCTGCCAATGTGTTAACGCCAACTCAATGTTTTCACGTGCTTGAGTCACATGCTCAATATTTTGCTGGCCTTGTTCAACAAATTCAAGAGCAACGGCTGAACGTATTTTTGCTGCGTAATACAGTCCCAAATAGGACATGGCTTTGATATCATCGACTGTTAAAGAAAGCTCTTCCGAGGTTACGTCGATGTGATCCTCGACGATCGAGCGTGCTGTATTCGCCTTTTGCTCTAAATTTTGTGCCACTTCCAGAGGGGTGATTGCTTCTCCAAGATCATCCTGTTTGAGGCTGCGGCTTACGTATTCCCTCGGGTTGATGATGCCCGACTTAGGCATTGGAGTGGCGACTTGAAAATCGTTAACGTACCGAAACGTCTCTCTAGATGAACTGCTTTCTGGCGAGAACATTCTGTCGCCCGGTCTGAAATGAAACCGATTGACCTGAGGGATGATCTCGGATGCAGCAGCCCATGCATCGTATAAGGCAGATGACTGATCTGTGCCGAAACGATGGGCTAGTTTTTGTTCAAAAAAGGTTCGCGATAGCCCATTGTTGTAAGCGAGCCGGCCCCACATCATGAACCTATACCAGTGCTTCTCCAACTCTAGTGTACCTTGCATCGCTGGCGCTTTATCGGCAAATACCCGCCCCCATACGTAGCCATCGGATCCCATGTGAATGCCTTCGGTCAGGCTTAATGGCAGGTTGTCGTAAAAGGTCTTTACATAGTCGGGGTTGCCCCATCGGAAGACAAAGATGTCATCATTGCGCAGGTTCCACCAGGTTTTTGTGTTTTCATCACGAACCAGGTACGGGATCACGTTTTCGGCTAAATGCGAGGGCTCTGGTGACGAATAGATGCGTGCCATGAGATACTTGAAGCTGTACGAAAAAGGATCGGGATAATCGCTCCAGTACTTTTGAATATCCTCGTATCCCGAGTACCAAAATCGGTGGATAAAATCGATCTGGCGGTTTGGGACAATCTCTTTAGCTTCAGCCAGGCCACGCCCGTAGGTTTCCCATAACCACTTTTCCCTGGTCCATCCATCCACTGTGCCATCAACAGGCATGTTTTCTCCTGCTGTCACTCCAATCCCTTTTAGATTGGGATAGGTGAGAACCAGCTCTTTGACGGCTTCCCGGAAAAAGGCTTGTGTTTTTAGGTTGTCGATTTCACTCGTGATGCCATGGCTGGCATCGATTCCATTTGGATAAATGGACCAGGTGATGAGATATACATCGATGCCACGGCTTTTTGCATGGGTAAAAACCCTTCGCCAGAATTGAATCTTTTCATCGATACTAATTTCCTTTACTTGCTCCAGCTTGCCTAGCACGTTTTGTGAGACGCCGCCCGGTTCACCCCATGATGTCCATTTTTCTGATAACGCTTCTTCGGATCGGTATACATCATCCAGGGCGAGCCCTGGAAAGGCCTCTAATTTCAGCATACTGGTAAATGGCTGAGGATTCCAGAGCGTAAGTTGATTGTAGCGGTGGAGTGCCATCTGATCCAGGTACTGTTCCCAGAAATCGAAATCCCATACGGTTGCAATGTTTTCCTGCGCAGCGTCCCCGGTATCGTCATAGGAGGGGTTTCTTGCATCCAATGGGATATTAAATTTGAGGCCTCGTTTTTTTATAAAAGATGACTGGCTTATCGACAGGCTACTCACCTCTTCCTGCAATTCGATGCGTTCTTGCAATTCCAACACACCATACATGAGCCCGTGCAAGTCACCTCCCGAAATAGTTATGGAGTCTGGGGTTGAAGTAATGTTAAATGCTTGCTCTTCTAGTTCTGCCGATCTAACGTGCAAAGAGAGTGGAGGAATGCTTTGATTGGTAACTTGGAGCGTTGACTGTAATCTGGATAATGAAAAATCCAGCATGGGGCTCTCAACAGACGTATGTATTTCAACTGAAGTCCCGGATGAAGCAATTGAGTTACCAGGTATAGAATCATCACAAGCCCCTAACAAAGAAAGGCTGATGATTAAGAAGAGAGATCTCATGAATCGGGGGCATAAATGGGGGAGGAATAGCTAGTGCATTCCTGAATGTATGGAAAACACACCGATTAGAACAGAAACTCACCCTTTTACACTTACTTTGCCAGCAACATTTTTAATGTTTGCACTTCATCGTTTACTCGGATGCGGTAGAAATAAACACCAGAAGCGAGTCCCGCGGCATTAAAAGTGATACTGTGTGAGCCTGCAGGCATCTCATCATTGATCAGTACTTGTATCCGCCGCCCCAATATGTCGAAGATTTCCAGAGAAGTATGCGCCTCCTGAGGAAGGTCAAAGCGAAGTGTGGTACTTGGATTGAATGGGTTCGGATAATTCTGATAGAGCACCAGTTCCTTTGGAGGCTCTCCGTACCCGGCGTATGGGGTGGAGGAGGCAAACGTAAGGAATCCACTTTCTTTGATGTCTATGTGAGCCACCAATTCCTTCGAGTCCTGGCTGTACACTAACCGAATAATCTCTGGATTTGAGAAAGCGTCTGTAGCATCGATCAGGAGGTACTCGGCCTTGGTGCCGGCGGGAATACGAACCTGAAGACTATCTACGGCTCCTGTTTCTCGCACGTACCAGGTGCGCCCCATTCTATAAGCCGCATTAATGTGATGTGTTGGCTCCTCGATTGAGAGAGAGCCGTCATTGTGACCCCAAAGCGTATATGTCTGATCGAATTCAAAGGCCTGTTCTGCATTCAACGAATCCGAGTAAACCAGAGGTTTGCGTAGGGTTAGAATCTGGTTTTTTCCAGCAGCCTTGGATATAGCGTGCATCAATCCGAGATCATCCGAGCGCCCTATGCCTGCAATGCCTGTGCTGTACTTTTCATGAAGGGATTGATCCCATAACGTGTCCCCTGTTGCGCTGATATAGTTCTGCTCAAAGGAGAGGCCGTATTTGATGGCAAGGTAAGAAGCAAACATCCTGCTTTCGTTATCAGAAGGCGTTTTAAACGTGGCCATTAATTCTGCAACGGTACCGGAGGTAAATGTGATGTCTCCCAGGAAAAGGTTGGTCGCAATAGAGTGAGTGGATGCCTCTACTTGGGTGTTTATATTCTTCCCTGGAGTGGTGCTGCTCGTTGATTGCCTGCTCTGCATACTTAGAAAGAAACCAGAATCTTCGGAGAGTGCACGTTCGTCCTTGATCACGGCCCACACTGTTGCGTTGTCTAGATTGGCTTCACCGAAGAGCCCTCCTTCGATACGCATGCGCGCATTAGCTGCCCCAAACTCTATGGCAGGATAACCATTGATTGCGTTCTCGACGAATACTGGAGGGGAATCAGAAAGAGCTGTAAATTGATGGCGGCTTTGGTCGAGCCAAACGTGCACATCATCGTCCTGAGTAGCTAACTGAGTAACTTCTTGATTGGCATAAGCGTGCTTGCCAGCAATGAGCCAGAAGTCCATCATTTCGTCGACTGCCAGGGTATTTGTTTTGCCTAGCGCCAGGTCAGATCCATCAAACCGAAGAATGCGATTGTGATTATTGTCGACGACCCACACATAGTCGTTCGACTCATCGACCAACACGTCGGTCACACTGTTAAAGGTCGAACTATTGACGCTGCCGTTTCGGGATGTAAATGATCCCTGTCCAATCAGCCCATCGGCATCGGCACCGTTGGATTTACTTGCCGCATTGTGGTACCATAGCACACGGTCTCCCCATCGATCTGCTACCCAGAGGCGTCCATTTTGGTCGACGTCCAGGCCGCCCTCTGGCCATTGCAGCGTGTTCGCAGCAGGCGAGCCTGTTCCTCGGGTAGTCTGCCATGACGTAAAATCGGGCTGACCAAGAACGCCGTCCGCATCGGCTCCATCCGCTTTACCGGATGCATTGTCAAAGCGAAGGATTCGGCTATTACCGGTATCCGCAACCCATAATACACCGTCGTCGTCAACGCAGACGCCAGAGGGGAAAACAAACGAGTCTGCATCAGTATTGTCTTTCCACATGCGTAGGCTCGTGGTAAGTGCATCTTGCCCGAGTACACCATCAGCACTGGCTCCGTCGGATTTGGCAGCTACATTGTCGAATCGAAGCACCCGGTGATTCAGCCAGTCGGCCACCCAGAGATTGCCGCTTCCATCAACGTGGAGATCCATGGGCCAGCGAAGGGTGTTTGCTGCAGCGGTACTTCCCCTGTTTGCATCATTGGAGGTGAAGTCGGCCTGCCCCAGGACTGCATCTGCACTGGCTCCGCTACTCGCACTTTCTGCATTGTCGAACCGTAAGACGCGGTTGTTACGGGTGTCTGCCACATACAAGGCACCGGAGCTTGTAACATACACGCCGTGAGGTTCATACATGGTGTTGGCTGCAACAGAGCCCCCTCGGTTTGCAGCGCTTGCAGAGAAACTGGCTTGCCCAAGCACGGCTTCCGCGGTTGCGCCATTTGAAGCAGCAGCCACAGAGGCCCATCGTAAGACCCGGTTATTGTCTGTGTCGGATGCAAAGAGTTTACCCGTTGGCCCAACTGCGACATACGATGGGCCATCCGTGCTCGAAGCGGATACCCCGCCATTATCTGCTCTGCTTGAACTAAAGGTGGACTGACCAAGCACTCCATCTGCTCCCTGTCCGTCTGTAAGAGGAGGGTCTGTTTTTCCTGCTTCAAACGAGGTAAGGATCATCACATAATCACCGTCCTCTATATCAACATTGGTAAACGTTGCAATATCCGATGCAAAACTGGACGCTGCAATCAATTCACGATATCCGTCTGTGGGGTCCGAATTGGTATCGAGGACCAGGTAGAAGTCCCGGGCCTCTGTTCCTGTAATCGACAGTGAGGAAAAGTCAACTTGTATTTCTAATGTGCCTGTTTCATTAATTTCTTCTGCAAACCAGGTGCGGCCCAGCAATTGACCCGTTTCTGAACTGATTGTGACTGAACCCTCCGTGAGGCTCCCATTATCATGGCCGAGGATGAGAAAAGACAGGTCGGTACTAAACGTGTTGCTATTAGAGGCATTATTGGCGGCGAGTGAGCCGAGTGCCAGCGTCAGTCTATCTGAATCCGATTGTTTCTGGTAAAGCGTCGACGCATCGTCTCGGCCTATGCCAGCAACACCGTTGTGGTAGGTCGAATTCGTAGTGGCGTTCCAAAGAGTTGTACCGTCACTAGCCAGGTAGTCTATGGGAAGAGATAAACCCCATTTTAGGCCGAGGTAGGATTGTATTTTCTGTTCGTCGCTTCCGCCTGAATGATCAGCATTATAAATAATGATCTCAGCGATGTGACCATTGAATTGATGGTTGTTCCTACCATCTGAACTGCCGTAAGCACCAAGCTTATACGGACTAGAAAGCGTATTCGACCAGGTTTGAGACGCACTTATCGGAGTGCCTGCATCCACACTGAAATTCATGGTTGTGGTTCCGAGGTCGTAGTCGGCTGTGGCCAGGTAGAAGCTGGAGGCCGGGGTTGCTGTATTTGATGGAGCGGCGCCAAATCCTGCTGTCGTAGATTTCAGGTAAAATCGATTGTTGCTTCCAGCAGTACTGCTAATGATATATTCATCTCCATCTCCATCGTTCTCATCGATTACGTAGTAGGCGTGTATATCCGTAGGAGATGAAATTGGGAAGCTGGAAAAGTCCAACAGGTCATCTTCTGACTCATCGAAGGCAAACGTAGGATTGTAGTTTTGTCCAGCCGTATTGTGATCGGGGCGAGGACCCGATGAGGATTGAGTGGTAACGGTTGCATTTGCAGATTGATCTACCCAGCATCCAAGGGCATCTGCGGTGTCCGAGTTTGTTAGTGCAGTTGTGCAGGACGAATTACTATAAACACCCTCGTCTGATTTAAACCACATAACCAGGTTAGCTGCAACTCCACCAGGAGCGGTATCAGAACCAAACGTAAAAAACTGACCATCAGAGAAATTCACCGTTGTGCTGTGTGTGCCGTCTCCGTTGTTGGTCAGTGCGTATTCAGTCGGAGAAGTCAGGCTGCTGTTGTTGCTTACAACAAGGTATGTTGCGCCATATGAAGAGGGGATTTGCACCTCAACGGTACCCACCGTTCCTGTTTCTTCTACCGTCCATATTCGAGCCATGCGAGTCAGAACATTTGTGCCACTGAACGAAGTGCCTACAGAACTACTGGCGTTGTCGTGCCCCCACATGAGGAAGGAGCCATCGGCACTGAATGAGTTTGCGTTGGAGGCATTATCAACTGCTAAAGCACCAAGGCCTATTTCAACGATACCGCCTGATTGACTCGTGGATTGTTTTTGGTCCAGCTCGGAATTGTCGTCTCGGCCAATGCCGGTCACATCATTGTGGTAGGTTGAGTTTGTGGTTGCGTTCCAGAGGGTTGTGGCATCAGAGGCTACGTAATTGCTACTCAGATGAATGCCATATTTAATGGCCAGGTACGTTTGGACCATCTCTCGATCAGACGTGGAGAGGGTGCCGTTATATCCAATAACCTCAGCGATGCTTCCGTGCCAGAACCGGTTACTCTCCGTATCACCCAATTCGATACCACCAGAAAGGGTTGCTGCAGAGGGGGCTTCGACGACTAGAATATTGGGGCTGTTCGCGTGGGCAGGGTCTGTACCTGAGGTGCCATTAAGCCACCCCTGCCCTGATGTGGCTGTGAAGTCTTCAGAGGCTCCCGGGACGTCCCAGTTGGTGGAGGTAGAGGCATCGGCGCGGATGCCTTCATCATTAGCTCCTACTTCACTGAAGGCGTTGTCGGATACGTCCGGGTTGTCAGGATCGGTTACAAGTACAACGGTTTGTAGTGTAATGGAGGTTGTGTTTTGTAGGCGTCGATTTGACCCGTCTGAATTGATGATTTCGGGGTTGTAGTTGAGTCCGTCGTCATCGTAGGTATACTCGGCCGTACCGGCATCGGAGAAGTTGTAGTTGTTACCGCTTTGATCGGCCCAGGCAGTGACGTCGTTTGAGGATTCTGTGATTCCTGTGTCTGCCTTGAGCCATAGTTCCAAGTTGTCGGTAACCCCACCGGGCCCGGCTGTAGGGGTTGGCCTATTGAGAGTAGATGTATAAAATCCATTTCCATGCGTTCCCACGGCTATATACCCGTCGCTATCTCGAATATCGATCATATCGATGACCACATTTCCGATCGTGGACGCGCCTTCCTGGGTCCATGAAGTAGATGTCCCGTTGAGGGTTGTCGTGGAATACAGGCCGGTGCTGGTACCGACAAAGTATTGGGTGCTGGATCCAGAAATGACTCCCATCTTCGCCCATCGCACGGAAGGACCGTTGCCGCTACCGTCTGTGTTTTCTTCAAGAGATCCGCTTACATCGGTCCAGCTTGAGCCACCATCATCAGAGTACCAGATGCTTTGAACAAAGTAATTCGAGAACGTGACCATGACACGATCGGCATCGTCCGGGTGCACGGTGATGCTACTCACGTTCGCGTTACTCGGAAACGATCCACCTGTTATGTCAGTCGGTGATGGATCTCCGGTATCTGCATTATCAAGGACGTACACTCTGCCGGTGGATGTCCCGTAATACATCCGATGATCGGGATTGGACTCCGAGGCCATAACAGCACTAATTACACCGCCCCCTGAAATGACGGTATTCGAAAGCTCCTGCCACCCAATCGTATGTGCTGAGCTTGTATAGTTAGGAATACTGGTCAGGCTCGAATTTCTATACATCCGATCCCCGCCTGGTAAGTACATGATGTCGCTGTCGTTCGGGTCCAGCGTGTATGGATGAATGAACGAATAACTTGAAGCCATGCTCGTGCTGACGTACGCCCAGGAGGTTCGAACATTCGAGGAGTAGGTGAGCCGGTAGATTTGGCCATTCTGGAACGAGGCATACCTGAGATCTCCATCATTAAGATTGGCTACAAAAGCACCATCACCACCCCATATTTCCTCGCCAAGGGTGGATGACCCGGGGTCTCCAACGTACCAGGTCCCGTTGTCCTGCGTGCCTCCCATGAGAGCCATGTTGGTGGTGGACGTATGATCGATGCCCACTGAGTAAAACTGCCCGCTGAGATAACCGCGGTTTAGGGATACCCAGTGCACGGTTGCTGCGGTCACATCATCTGTGCGATGCACACCACCGTCACTGCCTGTATACATCACGTCGGCGTCGGAATTAGAGAAGATGGCAATGTGTTGATCTGCGTGATGGGTGCCGGACCAGTTGTCTGTGCCAAACGAGTAGCCGGCGATCCAGTCGATATTTGAGGTCGAAGCAAATCCATCGGTTGAGCGATACAGCGATGTGCCCCCAATGTAGACCGTGTTTTGGTTATCCGGTTTTACTGCGACATGGAGGTCATATCCACCCTGAGAATCAAAATTCCCATCCTGGAAGCCACCAAAACTAGGGACATTTGCCGACCTGTCTTCCCATGTAGTTGTCGAGTGTGTGTATTTCCAGATAGAGGTGTCGTGAGTACCATCGCCAGACGTATAGGAAATGGTATACAGGATGTCTTCATTCGAAGGCGCAAGGGCCAGTGCCGTACGCGTTGTATTGGATGACCAACCGCCGGGTGTGATATCGGTCCAGGTAACTCCATCTGCAGAGCGCCATATACCCGCATTTGTACCCGGCTCACCAAGTGCTGCATAGACGACCCCCGTTGAAGATACAACAACGTCCGTGTGGTACGTGTTTGTGCTAGAGAGGACCTGCGTCCAGGAAGAGCCCCCATCTACACTTCGGAAAATACCCCAAATGGCGGCAGCATAAACCTCTTCCTGGGATCCGTTGGAAGGATCGGTAGCAACTCTCCATACAAAATCATACAAGTTATCAAACGATTGAGGAACGCCTGTCGATGTGCTTGAAAGCAGCGTCCAGGAATCCCCTCCGTCTGTCGATTTATAGATCCCATCTCCGAAGAACGTCGCTCCAGTAGCGGACGTACTGTTGCCCGTATACTCGCCGGTCCCCGCATACCAGGTGTCTTCTTGGCCCGTGCGGGTGTCTTGTGCAATGGTCGTGACGCTCAGGAGTTGAGTGGGCGTCATTGTTTGGCTCCAGCTTGCGCCCCCATCGGTAGACTTCCAGATGCCTCCCGAGACGGCCCCGGCCAATATCGTATTACCATCAGTTACATCGATAGCGAGGGCCCGAGTACGCCCTCCCAGTGTATCTGGGCCCATTTGCGACCAGGTAAGCGTGGCCTGTGTTTTTGAGGCAATGGATTGCTTTGCCAACTCCCTTGCAAAGGCCAGTTCTCCGCTCTTGATGCCTGGCGGCATCTTTCCAGTTACAGGATCCTTGGTTCGCTCGAATTCCCATCGCGCGCGCGCTTCTGGTGTATTCGTGGGTGCTTCCGGCAATGGCGGAGGGGCATCTTGATGGCGTATATAAAGAATCCCGAGCAGAGCAATAACGAATAGACCTGCAAAAACACGGAGTGCTCGCATGAGTGTGGTAAGGATAAAGCGATTTATAACGATGGAAGGCAACTGGGTAGGTGCCGTGTTGGGAGATGTATCGCCGCAAAAAAGGTATTAATAAGAGACGCTGATTAATTGTTTATAGGATAACAGACTCGTTCCACTTTATTTGCCCAAAGAAGGGACGATTATACCTCCAGTCCCGGAATGCCCGATTCAACTGTGCCTTGGAACAACAACGTTGTATTCCTGGCACGCCACTCGTAATTCATACACTTTTATTTAGCCATGATAAATGTGGGAGAATATAGCCGAAGCTTGACGATGCTGCAGGCTGTATTGAAGGTGAATGATGAAAAAGGAGTGCGGCTAAACCGGTTATCCACAGGGAAAGAGATCAACCGTGCTGAGGACGATTCTGCGAGCTTAAGTATTGCAACAAAGCTGGAATCACGGATTCGTGGGCAAGCCCAGGCCCTTGCTAATATTGAGAGCGCTCAAGGGATGTTGACAATTAAAGAGCAAAACCTCTCTACTGTGCAAGAACTCTTGCTAAAGATGCGGGAGAAAGCAACCCAGGGAGCGAACGATACCCTGGATTCACAAGCACGAGGACTCATTAACCAGGAACTACAGTCGCTCGCTGGTGAGATTACCACTGTTTTGACAACAGCTACCTATGGTGATGTATCACTGGATACATCAACCGCCTTCAGCTTTCAAGTTGATGAAGGATCTACGAGCACTTACATCGTTGAAAACAGCGATAGTGGCCCTCAAACGCTGGAATTTGGTACGCTTAATGAGGGTATTGCATCCTGGGATTCTGCGACCGGTACCGGGTATATCATGTATACCGAGGAAGATATCTACTCACGTTTTGGCGCAAATCCAGGATTTAATACGGCCGACAATCTGGTTGCCGTCGTAAATCAGGGCGGGCAGTGGTATTGGAGTGCCTGGGGTGGATTAACCGCTTTCACGCCTACCAGTTCGGATCGGCTATTGGCAGAAGTAGATTTTGATGCGGACACGGCGCAGAATCTTGAAGGCGTAGATACTGAAATCGAGGGGATAGGAGCGGGGTATGAAAGCGGTGACCTGGTTGTTACACCCAATCAGTTTGGCAACCCACCTGCTGCATCTCCGGATGATTTTTACGTGCAAGGCACCAGTGTGGTAGTTCCTCCATCGACATTAGCGGACGAACTAACCTTCTCTACGTCTGAGCTCGACGTATCCACGGCTTCATTGGCTCAAGCACTGATTGGCAGTGTTGAAACAGCCCTCGAGACCGTCAGTTCAGAAATCCAGGAGCTAGGAGGCTATCAGCAAATTCTGTCGCTCAAGAATGAATTGCTGAACCGACGAATGATTAGCTCTTCACAATCCAAGAGCAGAATTGAAGACTCCGATTTTGCACGAGAGCAAGTTGAACTGGCTAAACTGGACATCCTCCAGAATGCTGGCTTCAGTGCATTGGCACAATCGGTCACTGACTCCGGGTTGATCCTCCAACTATTGGATATTTAGGTTTATCATCACCGTTGGCCTCTTTAGAAAATTTGCCGTACCGGGTGATTGACGCTTGTATAGGGCTGCGACGTTGCCGTGGAATTATGGGATGCAAACATGGAGGCGAGTGGAGTGAGTACCTCATAGAGTGGAATGGTTGCTACACCCAGGGCAGCTGCATCTTCGGTTACTCTTGATGCTAATACAGTGGGGAACGACGCTTTTTCCTGGATTCGCATGGCTGGAAGTTCAAGCTCGGATTGTTGCACCAACGCTTGTATGATGGGAGTGGGTAAACGGCCTCCAATCAAGATGGCATCCGGGTCAATCAAATATTCTACAGCCAGGATAAGAGGCGTTAGGATCTGCGCGCCTTTTTGAATCCATTCGAGGAGTAGCGGTTCTTGTGCCTCATAGAGATGCGCCAGGTCATTAACATGCTGCACACGATGTTTCTGATGTAATCGATGGATCAGCTTGGGAATATCAAAATGAATACCTACATGGTTTGTATGTACGCTTTCCTTCCCATTTGGATAGAAGCTTTTTGGCAAAAAACCAATTTCTCCAGCGTTCCCCGAAAACCCTCTGTAGGGCAATCTATTCAGAATTAAACCGCCACCCAGCCCAAGGCCCAAAAAAAGGTAAAAATAGTTCTCAAAATTTCGCCCGTATCCAAACCACCGTTCACCGACTGCAGCCGCAGTTGCGTTGTTCTCAAGATAGACGGGGAGCGAAGTTTCTTTATTAATGATGTTTACGATGGGCACCTGGTCCCAGCCTTGAAAAGCGATCGGATGAACGACATTCGTCGCGATACTACCTCTTGTCGCTTCAAGGGGGCCTGGAACGCCTACGCCAACACCCCATATGCGATTTCTGTCTAACTTCTCTTGTTGACAGAGAGATTCGATGGTGTCCAGCATGAGTTGAATGGTTTCGTCGGGCTTTGGATCAGACAACGGATAGGATATTCGCTCTAGAACATGGCCGGAAAAGTCCATCAATATTCCCGTGAGTTGGTCCTGGTCAATATCCAGGCCAATTGAATAAGCGCCTTGAGGATTGACCACCAGGCTCATCGAGGGGGCTCCTCGGCCTTCTTGAACTTTAGTAGTCTCCTTGATGAGTTCGTGTTCAAGAAGCCGCTTTGTAATGTTTGAGATGGATTGAGCAGTAAGGTCAGTAATTCGGGCTATTTCTGCACGAGATATAGGGCCCTGCATCCTGATTGTCTCCAGGACTGTACGAAAATTGAAAGCCTTTATCGAAAAGGGACTACTGCCGAGCATAAAAAATCAGGTTCTTGAAGGTATCCTATAAATGCTGGATCCTTAAGCATATGAATTTTGAAAGACACCTGGAAGGGCTTTTTTGATGAGCAGGCAATTATTTTGGTTTTCCTCTTAAAAGGACATCTGTGATGTATTTACTTCTACCCCATCCGGGAATAGATATTTTGAAGAGTGTGTTTTATACTAGGTGTATCCCTACTAGCAAGACACATACGCTAATGAAATACCACGTAGAGCGTAGCATTCACATCAATGCTCCCAAAGAAACTGTAAAGCCGTTTATTGAAGATTTTAACCACTGGAATAGCTGGTCTCCGTGGACCATCGCAGAGCCGGGTTGTCCGGTTGAGGTGAAGGGTAATCCCGGAGGGTCGGGGCATTCCATGAGTTGGGACGGGCAAATTATCGGGTCGGGTATTAACACACTTGTTGCAAACAATGGTAATAGCCTGAATTACGACTTAGTTTTTCTGAAGCCCTTTAAATCCCAGGCGAAAACCGCATTTCATATGAAGGAGAAGGATGGAGGTACCCTTGTCACGTGGACTATGGACTCTAAAATGCCATTCTTCCTTTTTTTCATGGTACCAACGATGAAAACCATGATTGGCATGGATTACGATCGTGGCTTACGCATGCTCAAAGAAATTGTCGAAAAAGGGCATATTAATGCTTCGACAACGAATGAGGGAATGGTACATATCGAAGGGTTCTCCTATGTCGGCATCGAACGTACGGTATCGATTGATGATATTGGCCCTGCAATGGAGAAGGATTTTAATACCCTGGTGGAGGACCTGGTCCACAAACACGATCTCAACCCGGATCAATGGGTATCGGTGTATACCAAGATGGATATGAAGAACCGCAAAATGACATACATCGCAGCAGTTTCAGATGAAGGGCTGAACGATGCCACACCCGCGTCACAATTCGTTCGGGGTACAGTAAAGCCCAGTAAAGCCCTGGAAGTAAAACACGATGGCCCGTACGATTTTATTGGAAATGCGTGGACGATGGGATCCATGTATCTTCGTGCAAAGAAGATAAAGAACTCAGCATCTCCCTACGAGAAGTACTGGAACAGCCCAAAAGAAGTCTCTCCCGAAGAACTTAAAACCAGCATTTACTTCCCAGTGAAAGGGTAGGTACAGGAAAGTAAAATTTGTTAGCTAATTGTAAAATCATTCTACCTCAGAACAATTGGCTAACATAAAAGCAACAACCTACTCCATAAATACGTGCTATATCGTTCTGTTGTGAGTCACATTTGTAAAAATGTAGTAGTTCATGAGCAAAACGGTAAAACGTATCCTAACAGGGATATTTATCCTGGTGGTGATCGCAGCTATCGCCTGGCCCAAAATTAAGCAGTTGGATCGATCGGCTGCCGGCCCTCCACCTGCAGCTGCCCAGCGTGCGGTTTCTGTAGAAGCTACTGTTGTAAATGCCACTACGTTACTTGATCGAATTGAGACGACCGGCACCCTTCGTGCTAACGAGGAAGTAGAACTACGGAGCGAAACGGCGGGCAAAATTACCAGGATCTATTTTCAGGAAGGCCAGCGTGTTCGAAAAGGGACTATGCTGGTGAAGACGAATGATAGTGAGCTTCAGGCCCAATTACGCAAGGCAGAGTTTAGGCTTACTCTTGCGCAAAACCGGGAGCAACGCGAGAAACAAATCCTCGATAATGGGGGGATCAGCCTGGAAGACTATGAAGCGACACAAAATGAAGTAAATGTGTTAAGGGCTGACATCGAACTGATACAGGCTCAGATAGAAAAAACACAGGTTAAAGCACCCTTTGATGGGACGATTGGGCTTCGGCAAGTGAGTGAAGGAAGCTACATTTCAACAACTACGGTTATTGCCAATATCCAGAACGTTGATCCTGTAAAAATCGATTTCTCTATTCCAGAGCGCTATGCTCAGCGCGTTACGGTGGGCGATGAGATCGTGTTTTCTGTTGAAGGTTTACAGGAAACGCAACGTGGGATCATCTATGCAATCGAGCCTGAGATCGATGCGAATACCCGGACGTTATTGATTCGTGCCCGATGCCCGAACCCAGACAAAAAACTGCTCCCTGGTGCCTTTGCGGATATAGACCTCATCTTTGATGAAATCGATGATGCGTTGACCGTCCCTTCCATCGCCATCATACCTGAGCTAGGGGGTAAAAAAGTGTATGTACTTCAAAACGGTAAAGCGGTGCCTCGTGACGTTGAAACAGGTATCCGCACCGATGAACGAGTACATGTCACAAGCGGCCTTTCTCCCCAGGATACAGTAATCGTAACCGGCCTTCAGTTGATTAGGCCCATGGCCAATGTGAATGCCACCATCATTGGTTATACCGAGGACACGGTAAATGCCTTGCCCAGCGCGAGCTCCTAGCCAGCCCATACAGGTGATTTCATGAGTTTGTCTTCTATTAGTATTCGCCGGCCTGTGCTGTCCATTGTGATGTCTACGGTCATTATTTTATTTGGCATCATTGGCTTTACCGAGCTCGGCGTGAGAGAGTACCCTGCGGTGGATCCTCCGATCATTTCCGTGTCTACCAACTACAGAGGTGCGAATGCAGATGTTATTGAGTCGCAGGTAACGGAGCCCATCGAGGAGTCGGTCAATGGCATTGCCGGTATCCGCACCCTTACTTCGGTTAGCCGTGAGGGGCGAAGCACAGTCACCGTCGAATTCGATCTGGATGTTGATCTTGAGGACGCAGCAAACGACGTCCGCGACCGCGTATCGCGAGCACAGGGCATTTTGCCTCCCGATGTCGATCCTCCCATCGTGGTCAAAGCAGACGCCGACGCATTTCCGATCGCATTCCTCAATATCAAAAGCGATCAGCGGGATTTGCTGGAGTTGACACGGATTGCCGATGATTTGTTTAAAGAGCGCTTGCAAACCATCAGCGGTGTGAGTGCGATTGGCATCTGGGGCGCTAAAGAATACTCCATGCGTATATGGATCGACCCCGCTAAACTAGCCGCCTACAGGCTCTCACCGCTGGATGTGCGGAATGCCCTGACGAGGGAAAATGTAGAACTGCCTTCCGGGCGCATTGAGGGGCAGGACGTAGAGCTGACAGTGCGTACCATGAGCCGGCTAGCCAATGTAGAGGAGTTCAATAACCTGATCGTAAAGGAAAACCAGGGGCAAGTTGTCCGCTTGCGCGATATTGGTTATGCCGAACTGGGTCCCCTCAACCAACGCACGGTCCTGAAGCGCGACGGTATTCCTATGGTTGGGGTTGTGGTGCGTCCACTGCCCGGTGCCAATAACATCGCGATCATGGACGAGTTCTACAAACGGGTTGAACAGATCGAGCGAGAACTCCCGGCCGACATTGAGCTGGCGATTGGGTTCGACAACACGCGCTATATCCGTGAATCGGTTTCTGAAGTACAGCAGACGATCCTTATTGCTTTGCTACTCGTAGTGGTCGTCATTTTTCTCTTCCTCAGAGATTGGCGCACGACCCTCATTCCGGCGTTAGTGATTCCGATATCCCTCATCGGAGCCTTCTTTATCATGTACATTTTGGGCTTCTCGATTAATGTGTTAACCATGCTTGGAATCGTACTGGCCATCGGGATGGTGGTAGACGATGCGATTGTGGTTCTGGAGAACATCTACGCGAAAATTGAAGCCGGCAAACCACCCATTGAGGCAGGTATTGAAGGGACCAAGGAAATTTTCCTCGCGGTGATTGCCACCACGTTGGCTCTCGTCTGTGTATTCTTGCCCATTTTGTTTTTGGGAGGGGTCACAGGACGGTTATTCCGGGAGTTTGGGATGGTCATTGGCGGTTCGGTGATCATATCCTCGTTCGTGGCGCTTACACTAACGCCCATGCTGAGTACACGCTTGTTGAAAAAACGCGAGACGCACAACTGGCTGTACAATAAAACAGAGCCCTTCTTTGTCTGGCTCACGAAAAGTTACCGCAACTCCCTGGAAGGGTTTATGAAGAGGCGCTGGATGTCGCTTCCGATTCTGGCTGGAAGTGGCTTGTTGATCTATTTCATAGGGGTGCTCCTTCCGTCTGAGTTGGCGCCCTTGGAAGATCGTAATGCAATCCAGATGTTTGCATCCGCACCAGAAGGGGCAACCTTCGAATACATGGATGCTTATGTCGACCAGGTAGTGAACCTCGTGCAAGAAGAAATTAGCGGGACAAGAGCCATCATCTCGGTTACTTCTCCTGGGTTTGGTGCCTCATCCTCGGTAAACAGCGGGTTCGTTTTTGCGCTTCTGGTAGAACCCGAAGAACGCGACCGTTCACAGCAAGAGATTGCGCAGGTGCTTACCGTACAGGTTCAACAACTGACTGGAGCCCGGACCTTTGTGGGCCAGCCTGAAACAATTGGCCAGCGCAGCCTGGGGCTACCGGTCCAGTTTGTCATTCAAGCTCCAAGCTTCGAGAAGCTTACAGAAGCACTCCCTCGATTTATGGAGGAAGTGCAAAAGGAGCCCATCTTTCTCTTTACCGATGTCAATCTGAAGTTCAACAAACCGGAGTTGCAAATCTCTATCGACCGCGAGCGGGCGCGCAACCTTGGCGTCTCTGCGCTCGATATCGCACAGACGCTTCAGTTAGCGCTCAGCGAACAGCGGCTCGGGTATTACATCATGGATGGCAAACAGTACCAGGTCATCGGACAAGTGGAGCGCCAGAATCGCAACGAGACGCTGGACTTGCAATCTCTTTTTGTTCGAAACGCTGCTGGTGAACCCATTCAGCTTGATAACCTTGTGGAGATTCGGGAAGAAAGCAGTCCGCCGCAGCTATTCCGGTTCAACCGGTTTGTATCTGCAACCGTATCGGGAGGGCTGGCTCCGGGATATACGATTGGAGACGGTATTGACGCCATGCGAGACGTCGCAGGCCGGACGCTCGATGAAACCTTCTCGACCGATCTCGCCGGCCCCTCTCGCGATTTTGCTGAGAGCTCATCCAGTTTGCTGTTTGTATTCTTGCTGGCCCTGGCACTGATCTACCTCGTGTTGGCTGCGCAATTCGAAAGCTTCCGAGATCCGTTTACGATCATGCTCACCGTTCCCCTCGCTCTGGCAGGCGCCCTGTTCTGGTTGTGGTACTTCAATCAGACGCTGAACATCTTCAGCCAGATCGGCATGATTATGCTCATCGGCCTGGTGACCAAGAACGGGATTCTCATCGTAGAATTTGCAAACCAGCGGAAAGAGCAAGGCCTCGACCGATTTGATGCAGCACAAGATGCGGCTGTATCTCGTTTCAGGCCTGTAATCATGACGAGTATTTCTACAATCCTAGGTATCCTCCCAATAGCCCTTGCGTTAGGGGCAGGTTCTGAAAGCCGCGTCCCAATGGGCATTGCCGTCATAGGCGGCTTGCTGGTGGGTACCATCTTCACTCTTTACGTTATTCCCTCGATGTACTCTTACCTGTCCAGTACAAAAAGTGGCCGCAGAGATACGATTGACGCTGTGATCGAACAGATCAACAAGCGGGGCTCATCGTCCACGGAGGAAGAACAGCCCACCCTGACTACATGAATCGAATAATCACATTGCTTAGTTGCTGGCTCTTGCTGTCGTTTGTATGCACATCTGTGGTGTTCGCCCAGCAAGTATTTACTCTTGAGGAAGCTTTACAACAGGCTGAAGAACAAAACTATGACATTCGCATCGCACGAAATGATGTAGCGATCGCACGTGCGGACTATAGCATCGGGAATGCGGGTTTTCTCCCTACTGTAGATGCCTCAGCCGGATACACCGGTACGCTGTCCAATACAGAACAGAGCTTCTTAAGTGGCCAGACCAACGAGGTAGACGGGGCACTCACTACCCGAACCTCTGCGGGGGTGAATATGAATTGGTCCCTTTTCGAAGGGCTCGGGCGAAACGCAACCCTGGATCGGTTGAAGCAAGAATTTGAGCAGCAAGAACAAACGGAGCAGAGTACGAAAGAGGCCGTTATCGGGGATGTCATTCTCCTGTATTATGATCTCGTCCGGCAACAAGAGCAACGGGCTGTTTTTGAGGAGGCGGTGACCCTCTCTGAGGAACGGCTTCGGATTGCAGAACTGAGGCGGGACCTGGGTTCTGCATCCGAGTTGGAAGTGCGTCAGGCACAACTCGATCTGAATACCGATCGTGTAAACCTTCTCCGCCAGGAAACGACCCTTTCGAATGCAAAAGCGAGTTTTAATCAATTACTGGTTCGCCCCCTTAATCTGGACTATGCAGTAGAGGACACCATTCCCGTCGGGCCCATCGAAGCCCTTGATGTGCTCAACAACCAGGCTCTTGCGCAAAACTCATTGCTGCGTATTTCGGAAAAGGACCGGATGATAGCGGGGATACAGATTCGCGAAATCAAATCGGAATGGTTGCCCTCTTTATCTGCTTCAACGGGCTATAATTATTCGGACCTCTCGGCTGAATCGGGCTTTCTGTTGAGCAATCAGAGTACGGATTTCACGTATGGCCTTTCCCTAAATCTTGGGTTGTTCGATGGGTTTAATCGCCGCCGCCGGCTCAGCAATGCTATGATCCGCCAAAGCAATGCTGACCTCGTCATTGAAAGCATTCGCACCCAGATTGAATCCAATGTATCTCGAACATACCAGAACTTTCTAAACAGCCGGCAGACTGTTTCTATTGAACAGGAAAGTGTGGTACTGGCCCTTCAAAACGTAAATACGGCCTTAGAACGGTTTGAACTGGGCGACATCACGTCGATCGAACTCAGGGAAGTACAAGAAGCCCTGACGCGCGCCAGGAGCCTGCTCTTGTTCGCTCAGTATGAAGCCAAACAGGCAGAAGTAGAACTTCATCGCCTGACTGGCCGGCTGCTGAGGTAAATATTAATCCAAATAGCTATCGACGTCCAAGTATTGTTATCCCGAGAATTCCAATACAGCGCAGCTTTAACGGGAAAGGGCGATGTGGTAAAACCTTGTCACCCTGAGCTTGCCGAAGGGTCTATGCTTTACTCTAGCCAAGGTGCTCGCGTAAAGCATAGATTCCTCGACACGCTCGGAATGACAAGATTGAAAGCTTAAATTAAGATATCGCACAACTTGCGTTAAATATCATCTAGCCAATACCATTTTCTGACTTGCCTGGTAGCTGCCTGCTTCAAGAACAGACATATAGATCCCTGAGGCAACGTCTTTCCCGGAATCATCTTGCCCATCCCACTCAATCGAGTATTGCCCGGATGTACTGTACAGCTTCGTAATAGTGCGCACGGTTCTACCGGTTACATCATAGATTTGTAAGGTAAAAGTACCCGGCTCTGATACGTCGAACAGAAGTTGAGTTGCTCTGCTGAACGGGTTGGGGTAATTTTGAATCAATGTAAAGGGTCCCGGTATATCCGGGGGTACCTCGACGGATGTTCTTGATGGTTCTTCAAACGTCCAGATGTCTCCCCCGAAATCGACGATATAAATTTCTCCTGCCTCATCTTCCCCGAAGGACGAAATAAAGCCAGCATCTGGAATCAAGGTTTTACTGATAAACGTGCTGTCATCGGCTGCAGACAGGGCCCACACCGTTCCAAAGTCAAAGTCGCCAAAGATATATGTACCCTGCAACTCAGGGAAAGTGGTGCCGCGGTATACATAGCCGCCCGTAACGCTTTCGCCGACGTCTCGAAGATACTCAAATACCGGGTCGGTGAGATCTACCCAGAGCGTGGTGTCGCAAGGGACATCTTCAAAACAATGAGAGGCTTCTTTTAAGCTCCAGCCATAATTGTCGCCGGATTTGATGTGGTTGACTTCCTCCGCCTTTTTGTCCCCTACATCGGCCAGCCAGAGCGTCCCTTCCTCGCGGTCGAAGCTGAAGCGCCAGGGATTTCGAAAGCCGTAGGCATAGATTTCTTCAAGCCACCCTTCCTGATTACCCACAAAGGGATTGTCAGAGGGAATGCTATACTCAAGGTCATCCTGCTGATTGTTTATGTCGATGCGAAGCATGGAGGAAAACCAGGTTTCCAGATTTTGCCCATGGCCGAGTGGATCTCCACTATCGATACCATCTCTTGAGGATTCCGAAAAGCCGTCTCCGAAGGCGATATATAGATAGCCATCAAGTCCAAAGGCGATATGCCCGCCGTTATGATTTCGTTGAGGCTGTTGCATACTCAACAGGATGCGCTCCGACTCTTTGTCAGCTACATTGGGGTCGTCTGAAATCTGGAGCTCGGATACGATAGACACCAGGTTCTCATCCACGTAGGAGATGTACAAGAGCCCATTCGATCCATAGTCTGGGTGGAAGGCAAGTGAAAGAAGGCCCGTCTCGCCGAGATCGCGATGCCCTGGTGGAAGGATTTTATCTGAGATATCCAGGAAAAGCTGCGTACTGGTTACATCTTCATTGTTGTCAAAGACGTGAATGAATCCTGGTTTCTCAACTACAAAGACCCGATCACTACTATCTCCGGCATGAGTTAATAAGAGAGGCTGGTTAAAGGAAAGGTTTGGGAAGGCGTTGACAAGAGTGAGGTCACTTCCCGGATCGGACTGTCCGTATGTATTACCAAATACCAAAAGAAGTAGAGCAAGAAAAAAAGCGAGTCGAGATGAATACATATAATAGGGTGCTTAGCGTAGAGACTGAGGGGTATAGAACGAATACGTCTTTCAAAAAACTCAAATAACACAGCATTTAGTATACTGATCTACATTATGGGTTGCACGCAAAATATTCGAATTGTATTTCCCTCGTGTACAGACCCCAAATACACAACAGGGCCCCTTCATTATATAAAGAGGCCCTGGTTATCAGTTCTACCTTTCTGATGATTTAGCTTCGTACTAACTCCAGATCAAACGTAGTTCCGAAGTCAATCTTCGTGAAGCTGGCCTCGAAGCAATGGGCGGTAAACACCTGGTAATTGCCTTCGGCTGCTCCCCGGCTTACCAGTACGGCTTCCCTCGATACGCACGAGGATTCACCCGAAGCAGGATCACACGGAGGAATGTCTCCAAAGCATATCATGTAGTCCGGTTTGATAAAGACGGATGGCGTACCATCAGGCAGCATCGGTACGGGGCCGCCAACTGCATCCGTTACCGTGAGGTGTAACATGAAGTCTTTCAACGTAACGTTCGAATAGGGATTGCAGACGGTAATGCAGATTACTTCTACGTCATCCGTTTCGAGGCAGTCTTTTGGTCCATCTCCCCATTTTAGTTTGATACATGGTACCAGTGTGGGCTCTTCTACAGGTTGACAGGTAGCCCCTACGGTCGCGCAGATGACCTTCTCCAGGACAACTTGAAACCCGCCCATATTACTAACCGGTGCTTCAAAAGCTTCGCCTCCTGTCTGGTTGGCAACACGTTCATATATTTCCGCTCTAGCAGGACCGGTTGAATCTCTAGAATGTTGTGTACCAAAGTATGTATACACATTGACGCCCTGTCTATTTGCTGTAGCGATGGCGGTATTGGCTGCAATCTCATCATCTGCATTATCTGGATTACCCCCTAGCAATCCTTCGTCGCCAAGGTAGAACACTTTACGAGAGGCGCCAGGCCTCCAGTCGTAATGATTCGCCAGGTCAATGATTGCTGCAGCGCCTTCTTCGGTGTCGCCAGGTATTCCTACTAGAGAGGCATCGGGGATACCGAGTCCGGTTAAGTAGTTGCGATACGTTGTGTCGAAATTCGTTCCTGGCCAGGTGCCTTCAATGCCAAACCAGGCCACCTTGAGATCCGAGGGGCAGCTTTTTTGAGCAGCGCTGATTGCAGCATCGGCAGCAGCACTGAGTTGGGTGGCTTCGTCGCTCATCGAGCCGCTTGTGTCGATGACAATTACCAGATCAACCGGGGTTGTCGGACTTACGGACGGGGCACACCCTCCTTTGGATTGCTCGAATGCTTTCGATGCGCATTCTTTCTGAATGGCTGCATTGAGTGCTTCCTCAAGCTCTTTACAACGTTGTTGACTGGATGACGTAGCTTCTAAGATTGCTTTCATCGGTCCTGCGGGCGCCGTGGTCATAAATCGTGTCGCGGTTTTATTAGTTTTTTTCTTTGCCATTATTATA
>JAHQVL010000229.1 GCA_019634345.1 Rhodothermaceae bacterium | reverse complement strand
CCATTTTTGAAATACTCATAAGCGTTCCGGTACAATTCAGAAGCAAAGTCTAGGTTGATGGCCGCTAGTTTTTGGGCTGTTTTCGGGAGTTGGCTTTGAAGGGATTCTATTTTGTTATTGAGCAAATCTCGCGCTTCATAGATATAAGTGATCTCCTGTCCAAATTGGGCCTCCAGCTCAGTTATCACGGTCTCTGTATCGTTCTCCAGGCGTGCGATGATCGAATCGCGGCTGGCAAATAACGCAGCCCTGCTAATGTTGTATAGCTCTGTCTGGGCGTGGGCCAATTCGCCTTTGTTTGCCAGGAATACATTGAGAGGAAGTTTTCGTCCAATGATCACGTACTGCAAATCGCGCGTATTAACCACCTCCAGACCGGCTTTTTCCACAACAAGGTCGATTTGCGTTCCACTATCCAGGCCCACAAACTCAAGTGCAAATTGCCCGTTCTGGTCCGAGTCGTCTGGCGTCGTGAAAGGAGCACTCACGTAGGCATTTGAGACGTATTCTATCGTGCCTGTGTTATACAGGCTATTGTGAATAGAAATTTGACCGGTGAGTTGGATTTGTTGGGCAAAAGCAGTGATGGGAAGGAAAACAAGTACTACTAATAGCGTCCTCATATTAATTCGTTTTGGGCTTCAATAAGATAGGTGTTTCTCTACCAGTCTGGACAGGAAGGTTACTATACTGGTACGTCTCATACCCTTCCTTGAGTGCATGGATTGTTTGAAATTGTTGTTGCTTGTCAGGTGGTATAATGAGTTCGAATTCACCAAACTGGTTGGAGTAGGAAGCAGTACCCTGGACGCTAACACGCACGCTGTCGATAGGATCACTCGTCTCAAAGTCTCTGATTACACCATAGATTCTGTCCAGGCCGTGTAATTTAACTGGAAGTGAAAGATACTCTCCTTTGTTAAGTTTGTACGTTGAATCAATATGGACCGCTCGGTAGGGTTCTCCCTCAGGGTCCTCAAAAATGATTTCGACATTGGAGTGTGCCTGGAAAAAGTCGTCGGGTATTTGTTTGAAAGTGGCTTCACCTTCGTTATTGATTTGTTCACTCACAATTGCATCGCCGTAGATAAGCTTTACAAATCCACGGCTTGGTAATACCAATTGATCTTTCCCTCCAACTCCATGGACTAACACCGTTACGGTGTTCGATTGACCAGCCCCTAGTATGCCAGTGGATTTTATCAAATCCATAAGGTTGATTCCTAAGATACCCGTCAAACCAGACAGTAGACCTATAATGACAACTAAAGGGGCCACTACTTTCGCTCCTTTTGACTTAAGCTGTGCCAATATTGCAGAAAGCATGAGTACAGAAGCAGTCCTTTTAGACATAGATTTAATGCTTGTTCTAAATACAAATTCTACTTCTTAATATACAACGTTCTGATCGATTGGTTTGTAAACTTCCAAGGTGTTTATTTTCTGGAATGGGTCCACCTTTGATAGAGCGGTAACACTATTTGTGTCAAGCAGGCATCTACCATTCATTTTTGTCGATCTGCTCACATCCCTCTTGAATGGCTTTTTTTCATTCTGGTGATGTCTTGATCATTATCACGAAAAAAAGGCATCTTTGCATCTTCTTTTCCACGAAATCTCGCTTCGGTGTTGCTGTAACGACTAGAATAATATTAATAGATTCAGCAATACACTCGAAGTGAAGTAGATAATCTCTGCCATCCTCGAGCAAACCAGTAATGAAACCGACCTATCTTATTCCCCTTCTTATCTGCATATCCCTATGCACTGCCCTTCAATCCATTGCGCAATCTGGACCAGGGTCCTTCATTGATGCTTTTGCTGACACTGGCTTACCTGGACCGAGGGAGGCGGGGAGTATGGTTTTTGGCGTGGATGGGGCATTGTATGTAGCTGGATTCGGTTCGTGGGCCGTCTCTCGCTATGATCCGGAGAATGGAGAGTTGATCGATGTCTTTGTGGAGCAAAATAGCGGCGGGCTTTTTTTGCCCTCAGATATTTTGGTGGGGCCCGATGATAACCTGTATATCTCTAGCGCCGAGACGAGCGAGGTGTATCGATACGATGGAGAAACGGGTGCGTTTATAGATATCTTTGTCGCCGCGAACAGTGGAGGGCTTTCACGTCCGACGGGTATCGTCTTTGGGCCAGATAATGCCTTGTATGTGACGAGCTTTTTAACGGATGAGATATTGCGATACGATGGCGCGAGCGGCGCTTTTTTGGATGTATTTGTCCAGGAAGGCACAACCACCCTGGATAATCCCGGCAATCTGGTCTTTGATGCGCAGGGGCGGCTCTATGCGACTAGCACGGAAACGAATGAAATCCTTCGCTTTGATGGGGCGACAGGCGATTTTATCGATACCTTCGTCAGTGCAGGCAGTGGTGGATTGGATGACCCTGCAGATCTTGTTTTCGGCCCTGATAGTTCGTTGTATGTGACCAGTTCTGCAACGGACGAAGTCTTGCGCTTTAGTGGGATGACGGGCGACTTTCTAGATGCATTTGTAACTGCCGATAGTCCCAATTTAGAGGCCCCCGGATTCACGTCGGGCATACCGACGGACTTGATCTTTTCTCCAGATGGACGGCTACTCGTTGCTGATCGGCGATACAATCGTATTCTTGAATATGATGGATCAACCGGTACCTTCATCGGTGAAGTTGGACCCTCTAATGAGGGGAGGCTGCTTGGGCCATCAGACGTACAATTTAGTCCTGACAGCTCTCTGCTGGTCCTGAGCCGCGAAAATAATCAGATCTTTCGTTTTGATGGATCAACAGGTGCATTTGTCGAAATCATGGTATCCAATGAAGGCGGTGAACTCGACACGCCGACCAGTATCACCTTTGATGATGAGGGGGCCCTTTATATAAGCAACTTCGGTAAATCTGAGATTCTTCGATATGATGGGGATGGAGGTGCTTCAATGGAGGTATTCATTCCCGACGAACCAGGAGGCATCACCAGGCCCTTTGGGTTGACCTTTGGTCCGGACGGTCATTTATACATTACGGATACGTCCGAGAATAAGGTGTTTCGCTATGATGCGGAAACGGGTGATTTTATCGATGTGTTTGTAGAAGAAAACACGATGCACCTGATCACGCCTGCTCATCTTGAGTTCGGTCCCGATGGTCATCTGTATGTCCTTAGCCAGTTTCGCCAACAGATTGTTCGCTACGACGGCGTCACCGGTGATTTTATTGATGTATTCGTAGCCTCCAGACCGGGAGAACTAGGCGTGCCAACTACTTTTACTTTTGGTCCCGATGATCATCTCTATGTAGCCGATAACCTCAATCATTCCGTGGTTCGTTTTGATGGAGCTTCGGGTGCCTTTATGGATGTATTTATTGCGGAGGAGGAGGGAGGCCTCTTTGCCCCAACGAGGATCATTTTTGATGCAGAAGGTCGATTGTACGTAGCCAACTTTTCTGAGCGAATCTTCACGGGTGCTCGAGACCAGGTGCTACGGTTTGCAGGCCCCAATGCACCCGTAGAGACTGCGGTTGAGGGAATCCCTGAAGCTGTTTCATCAAGGTATATCCTTCATCAAAACTACCCGAACCCATTCACGCACACGACCACCATACATCTCGATGTAAGCCAGCCTGGCCAGGTATCCATTTCTGTTTACTCCCTCGAAGGGCAGCAAGTGGCGATTCTTGCTGATCAATACATGACTGCCGGCCGGCACTATTTTGAATGGAATGCCGGAGAGCTGGCAAGTGGCGTCTACATGTACCGTGTACGGGGAGAGCAGTTTAGCGAGACTCGGAAGTTAATTATTGCGAAGTAGGTTAAGTGCGATTAAATGAATCCATCAATATTGTGTGTTTGAATTAGCCCAGGCTCAATCTTCTGGTTGATACCCTGCTTGATATTTGCGCCAATGATGCTTGTTAGTTGGCCTAACACCGTCATTCATTGAACCGGTCTATGTTGCCCCGGAATCCAAGTCAAATTGCAGCACAAACCGGTTTCTTTTCTTTCTGCCATGGCTCATACATATCATACAACAAGCACCCTTCGTTCAGGACTTTGCTGGATGGGCGTATGTCTTTTTGCTTTACTCTTTACAACTGAGCTTCAGGCTCAGGTTGAAACGAAGTTTTTTGGGAGCGACATCGAACCAACGGATGGTTTTGGTGTAGCGGTGTCTTTGTCAGGGCATCGTTTGCTTGTTAGCGCGCCTGTTTTAAGTACTACTCCTGGTAAGCCAGGAGCCGCTTATATTTTCGAACTTCAATCGGATGGCAGTTGGCTTGAAACAGCCAAGTTGGTCGCTGATGATTCTGACGTCACCAATTTCTTTGGAACCTCAGCCGCCCTGGATGGAAACTATGCGATTATAGGTGCCCGTGGTACAACAGCAACAGATACGCCAGGTGCAGCTTATATTTTTGAGCGGCGAAAAGATGGGACCTGGGAGCAAGTAGCTACGTTTTTGTCCGATGGAGATCCGTTTGGCGATGGATACGCAAGAACGGTAGCCATTTCTGGCCGGACGGCGATTGTTGGGGCTCATTTTGACGATGCACTGTATGCCCAAGGCGGCGCTGCCTATGTCTATGAACGAAAGGGAGCTGGCGAGTGGGTCCAGGTGGCGAAGTTAACCGCAAGTGACGCTGAAGCATTCGGTAATTTCGGACGATCTGTTTCTATCGATGGATATCGCGCACTTGTTGGTTCTCCTGGCAGAACCGTAGATGGTGTGCGGACGGGAGGCGGGTTTGTATATGAGAGACAGCCGGGTGGGGCCTGGGAGGAAATAACGATTCTTGAAGCACCCGATGTTGAGGGCGGGCAAGGGAATTTCAGCCAAGCGGTTAGCCTTTCTGGTGATCGGGCACTGATAGGAGCCGCAGACGCTAATGTAAATGGGATGCTGACAACAGGCCTGGCATACATGTTCAAGAAAGAGGGTAAAGGGGAGTGGCAGTTGGATCAAAAAATAATCAATCGAGATGTGCGAGAAAATGCCCGATTCGGAAGGAATGTGGCCTTGAATGGAGAGGTAGCTTTGATCTATGCAGGTAACCAACTTATGAGCCCAAAGAAGTTTGAGCCTGCTGTTTATCTTTACAGACTGGCATCAAATGGCCGGTGGCAAGAGGTGAGTCGCTTACTGGCGAGCGATTACAACAATGATACAAACTTTGGCACAACCTCTTTTGGTGCAACAGTACTAGCCGTAGATGAATCTAGAGCCTTGATTGGAGCTTCCCATAATGACGAGGCAGGATTAAACGCCGGCGCTGTCTATAACTATGATCTAGCCGGACTGTCTGCTTCAATAGCAGAAGCCTCAGAGGGTATGGGGGATATGATCAAAGCGAACGAACTACCCGGTGCTTTTGAACTCTTCGAAAGCTACCCCAATCCATTCAACCCCACAACAACCATCGGATTTGCATTGCCAGAACAAGCTCCGGTACAGTTGGCAATTTATGACATGATGGGCCGGGAGGTTGCAAATCTGGTACAGGGAGTACTTAACGCCGGAACCCATGAGGTTGTCTTTGATGCCAGCGGGCTACCCAGTGGTACGTACCTCTACAAACTCGATACACCGGCGCGGAGTTTTACTCAGAAGATGCTGTTGCTGAAGTAAAACTCAGAATCAAAATAAAAACGGCTTTTAATAGATTGCCTGAAATGTGTTCGATCGGTCGTCCCAAACTTGATTTAGGATCCAAGTAGGGTATTGGGCTCTAGGTCATTGTATTAACTGTGCGAATTCACAATTTTCAGGGACTCAATACCACAAAGTCTTTTGTATTTCTCGTTACTAGAATCAGATCATAAGTTAGAGATGTTGCAGCAATGATGGCATCTGGTATTATTATTTTG
>JAHQVL010000228.1 GCA_019634345.1 Rhodothermaceae bacterium | reverse complement strand
GGTGCTATCGACAACCGGGTAGTCACTGTTGAACGATCACTCGACATTCAGGCCACAAATATCTCATCGTTCGAGGCAAACCTGAGTACGCTCTCATCGGATTACGAAGTGCTAACCAAATCATTCTCGGGCGTTGAGGGCCAGGTGGCTCAGTTGAACAAGGGATTCACAACCATCGACACCGCACTCACTGGATTCAACGACCGAATGGTTATGGTTGAAAAAGAGCTCCGGCTCGACAGTCCATCGTTTAGCGGAATACGAGAAGGAAACGTGGTATCACCAACCGCCTCAGTACAACCCGTCAACTTCCAAACGATCTCCGGAATTGGCCCCGTCTTGAACCGGCGCCTTGTTCAAGCCGGCTTTTCCTCCTTTGAGCAATTGGCTACAGCAACCCCAGATAAACTAGCTGAAATTCTCAACACGACTCCGAATCGAGCGACTCGCATCATCAAGGCTGCCGAAAGCCAATTAGATTCTTGATAACCGGCCATGATCGTAGATTTCCTAAATAGATTGGAATTTGTTCTGGGAAGCCGTATCCAGGGCTCCTCAAACGCTCGCGTGGCGGTCGCGCCTGGTCCTAATATCAACAACAGGCCCAGGGTGCTTCTCTCCACAGAGCACCTCGAAATGACCCCGGCACGCCTGGGCGACCGGCAAGACATGGTGGTCCCTGGAGATGCCAATCCTCGCCGAGTCGTTCGTGCAAGTTGGAATACCCGCTTACGCGTCATCCCAACCAACCAGGGAGGGCTTGGCGAAGCACGAGAGGTACTCGATGTGTGCCTGTACGAACTCGATGCGCCCGATTTCAGAAACGGCCAGGCACTATTAGACGGGGGACCGCCAGATCCCGGCTTTCACGTCGACGCACTTTCAATCACTGCCCTGGAGGCCCCGTTCGACGGCGTCGATGGCAACGACCCAAATACGGACCTCTTGATCCACAGTGAAGGCGTTCTTTGGCCTGCTGGTGAAGTGGGTGAAGCAGGCATCCAGATTGCCAATGTATTCCTTCGCGGTGTCCTGATGCCGATGGCACTCGCACCCGTCCGCCTCGTCGCAAATGCCGGAGCAACGGATCTCACCCTGAACGTCCGGCCCTTCCTTCAAATGCAAGAGGGTGCGACTTCAGGCACGTTTACATCGATGGCCCTACAGGTACTGGACGAATCGTTTGCCGTCCGCACCGATGCCTTGCAGGGTGCTGTTAACGGCCTGCTCATCACTGCTATTACTGGTGAGCAACTCAACATAACGTACACCCCGCCTGCCGGCCCGGCTACTGAAACACTGGTCGTTTCCCTCGATGATAACGAGGAAAACCCAGGGATGGAGCTCGCTCGCTTTACTCTTAACGTAAACGCTCCGGAGTAACTCCATGGCTTTGATCGATCAAACGTTAGCACTTGAATACGGAGTCCCGCAAACCGAAACCCTCATCGTTGAGGACCTGGAATGGACGGTTACCTACCAGGGCGGCGAACCGGTACCTCCAGAGGGACTGACTCGAACGGTCCAGTGGGCCCCAGTAAGAGGAGCAACTTCCGTCGTTTTGGATGGACAAACAGGAGAAACTGCTTCCATTGCGCCGGCCATTATCATTGAAGACATAAACACGGTCTCTGTTGACCATTTCGACAAACGAGCGGTCATCAAAAATCTTGAAAAGAAGCCGTATAAACAGCTGACCCTTCGCAATCTAAGAAGAGATAATCCCGACAACCCAGAGCTTACATCCTTCAACGATCTCAGAGACGCAAGTATACGACTCCTCGTTGCGACACGAGAGACCAATCAGGACGAATGGGTCCCCCTGTTCTCCGTTCCCCGTGTAGAAAAGAAAGGAGAAATCCCGCCCATGTTAGAGGGCGCCACCTTTTCGAATCGGATTCTGTCCTTCCCCTACACGCTCAACAGCCAGATTCGGATCTCACTGGTTACCCAAGAAACGCTTGAAGATTTTGACGCTGTAAACATGTTTCTCGGGCAAGTATCCGGCAAGCTGAATTATGTCCCAACAGATGTGCAGCTTACCCTTGGCGAAAGCCAATTGCTCTGGGAGATGCCAGGCTCTTTTGCATTATCCATGCCTGCCGGCAGTGTGGGCGTCCGTGTGCCTATCGAACTGGCACTGAAAAACGATCTGCAAGCAGCGATAGACGAGAATAGAGATATCGAAACGGCACTGACCTTAACCGGAGGCGCCAACAGCAGTGTCATTTTCAGCTTTGCCCAGCCCTCTGGCGCTGTACTCCGCGAGCACCCGGACGTGCTTCGCACGGTAATCGAGGGCGAAGACGAACCTTTTGAAATAGAAGACGATTTCGATGTAGAAATGCCCGATAGCGTTGTTGCTGATCTATACGTACGCTATGACGGGTTACGCATTCTTGAAGAACTGTCCGACATGGCCCCCATCGTCGGTACATCCACCTCAGGACAGGTTGTACGTACTACACCCGTCACCCGAGAATTGCCTGCTGAGGGGTTGATGAATCACGATGTCGCAAAAATAGGCCTCATTGGTTGGAGCCATGAAGGGTGTGAACTGGATGTACAGTTTACGTCGCGGGATGGACAGCTGATAGGAGAAGCCGGAAGAGTCACATTGATTGCTGAAGCCACACCCGCTATCCATTGGGTTGACATGCCACCCCGCAACCGGCTGGACCAGGCGGTACATATACAGGTATCGGCCAGGAGCGGGCAATTCTTCTGGGTCAGCCAGGATCACCCGTTGCTTCGTATCGTCATTCGTGACCCAAACCCGGATCCGCACGACCTTTTCATAGACGACACCTTCATCGCACAGGTACCAGCAGAAGGCATCGACATCCCTGGCCTTTCACTGCCTGTTCATGCATTTACAGGATCAACACCCGGCGCCCGTCCACACTTATCCAGCTCCCTCTTTCTCACTGTTGACTTCACCGCATTAACCTTACGCTACAACCGATGAGCCTGCTCGAAGACCTACAAAATATTGACCTATCTGCCATCGTCGAAGCGCGCGGTACACTGAGTGTAACCGTTTCTTCCGATGATGTTCAGGGCCTTATCGACTCAGGTGCAGCCCAGGCTGCACTGGGCCAAATCGGAACGTTGATCGGGCAACTCGAAGAAGCCATTGAAAACCCAGAAGTTCTCCTGGAGCCCTTAATCAATACCCTGTTGGAGTTACTGGATGACATCAGCATAGACGGTGTCTCGCTAGAGCCGTATGTAGACGCCGTTCGGGAAGGCATCCGGATCATTGGTGACTTACTGGAAGGATTTGACGGACGAACCGGGCGTATCGGAGCCCCCCTGGGTATCTCCTTTTCCAGCGCCTTCGAACAGGCTACGTCTGCCCTGGGGAGCCAGCGATTCGTTAGTCTTGAGGATAGCGATGGGTTCATTGGCCTGATTGAGCAGGTAGAAAATGGCGTCTCTAGAGATCCTTTTCAATTTGCCCAGCTTGCCGTTGAAGCCCTCGTTCCTTTCCCGATAGATGACATTAACATGCTGCGGGAAAATGTAGACGTTGCGATCCAATCATGCAGCTCTCTTAGCCTTCCCGAGTCCCCCACAGCAGCCCTGGTAGAGGCATTAAACACTGTCGCCACGCTGGCTGCGGGGAACGACACGGCTGCATTAGAATCAGCACTGAGAGATCTTGAGCGTGTCCATGCAGACACCGTCCAGTCTATTGAAGGGCACATACAGGCATTTATTGGCCAGGTTAATGAGCTACCACTAGTGCGCGTATTGGACCGCTTATCCTCAGCATCCCTCTCTATTCAAACGAAAGATTTAGGATTCTTGGAATTCCTTGACCGCTGGCGCCTGTTCATCGTTGATATCCGCAATCAGTTTGACAACCGCAACTTCGAAGAAGTCATTGAAGGGCTGGAAGACGGGATGGACATTGTTGAGGCCATCGCACGGGACCGCATGCTGGGCGCCATGGACGAAGCCTATGCCCGCCTGGAATCCTGGGTGCGTAACCTGCTCCGCCAGTTGGGTTTGCGTAAGCTAAGAGCCGAAATTTCTGACTTCTTTCTCTCCGTCGCGAACAAGATCCGAGAAGCAGATATTGGTCGCTTTGCTCGTGAGGTACAGGACGTACTCAATGAAATTGAACAGGTAGTCTCTTCTCCTACCTTAATCGCAGATATTCAGGCCAATCTGGGCGATGTCTTTTCACAAATTGACAGTGTGGTAGGCACCTTTGAAACCCAGCTCACCACCATTATTGACACCATCGAAAACACGTTGCTCACAGCTGCTGAAGAGATCAACCGCGTGTTAGGTGAAGCCGTGGCTGCTATTCAAGCATTCAAAACAGCGCTCGAACAGGTGCAGTCTACCATTGACAACCTGGGCATTGAAGCTGCAGGCGATGATATAATCAGCACCCTCACCGAACTCCGGTCAACAGCCGAGGATTTGTTGTCCATCGCTCCCTTACCGGATTCGCTGCGGCCCATCATTGAACAACTCATCGCGCAAATCGAAGGCATTGATCTCGATGCCGTTATCCTTGAGCCGGTTGAATCGGCTGCTGCACACATTCAGATTCCTGACAGTGCCGCAGATTTTCTGGAGGATGTCCTCGAATCGGTGAGTGAGGTATTGAGTAACTTGATTCCGGACCAGTTGATCGAAGAAATCAGCACAGAAATGAACCAGGCTATTGAGACCCTGCTGAGTTTTGATCCTTCAACCCTGCTGAGCGAAGTTACCAGTTTTCTCACCGATGCAGCCGAATTTATCCGTCAGCTCGACCCCAATCCACTGCCTGACTCGATTACTGCACCGTTCGATACTGTTTTACAAGGCCTGGATCAACTGCATCCAGTCCGCCTCATGGCGCCCGTGATTGAAGCGTATGAAAGTGCCCTTGGCAGCATATCTCTTACTGAACCGGAAGCCCTGGCCGAGGGATTGTCCGGGCTGTTTAACAACGCCTTGGAATCCGCGGGCAGTGCGATGATGGGGCAGGCATCCAGTGTCGTCCCCGGGGCAGATTCAGCAGCCCAGGAGGCGATCCCGCAAACAGCTTCTCAAGGATCATCTTCCGGCACACCCGCTGACACGCCGGCTTCAACACCTCCGTCGTTTGCACCTACAAACATCGACCAGGATGAAAATGGGATTCCTTATATAGACCGGTTTAAGCCAGGTGATATCGTACGCATGATATTCGGGTACGTCCCAAGCAAAATTAGAGAAGCACTTGAATCCGTTGAAGAGTCTGCAGCAGGCGAAATGCTTGAATCGCTGGATGCGCTCTGTGGCGGCCTTGCGCGGGATATTCGTTCCATCTCCGGAGAACTCAGCACCATGGGCACACTCGTTGACGCCTGGCTGGAAGAGAACCTGACCCCCTTGGGGCAGGCAAACCTGCAGGCCCGGCTCGCCGTGAACGCACACGTTTCAACCAATGGATTTGACGCCCAGGCTGCTGGTTCTATAGTTGCTCGTTCAGACTCAGGGCCCATTCGATCTTCACTAATCGCTATTTGCGCCGAAAGCAAGCAAGCAACGACGCAATCCATCAACCTGTTAAGCGGCAGCCTGGCTGGCCGGCTTGACCAAACGGCAGGTATCCTGGAAGGATGCCTTGTAGGCCAATTGGGCACCAACCTGGAAGCTATCCTCGATGCCCTGGACCCAGAACCCATTGCAGCAGAAATGGACGCGCTGATTGCGAGCGTTGTTGATGCTGCTTCTTCTACTATCGAACTTTCGGGAGACGTACTGCGCAGCCTGGCTGACCGTGTCCTTAACCTGATGAGAGAGCTTAACCCGGCAAACCAGGCCGTCCGGCTCCTCGGTATTCTGGATGTATTGCGGGAAGAGTTAGATCTTCTAAACCCGCGAATCCTGGCCAATGAACTGGGCGAAATCCATGCTGCTATCCGCCAATCCATCGCGGTCTATGACCCCGATATATTTGCGCAGGAAATCGGTGACGTGGTTCAAGGCCTGGCAACAACCATCGAGGGGTTGGATCCTACCGCCCTACTGGGCAACCTGGATATTTTTGATACACTTCGCACCCGCCTGGAAGCGCTCGATCCGGCTGCTTTACTAGGTGGCATCGGCGATTCCATCAGCGCTGTAGGCACCGAACTCATGGAACTCGATCCGAGGGGAGTTCTTGATTCGCTAAACGGGCTCGCCCCACGCATAGCTGAAGTATTTGGCGAAATTGTCCTCGCTATCCAACAAGAAATTATCGCACTGCTCCGCGCCATTCAATACGCATCTGGCGTCGAAGCATCTGTTTCCGTTGAGGTTTCCACGTCATGAATCAAACACATCGTACCGTAACCGTTCCCATTCCTGGAGCAGAAGGCTCCACCCTCACCTACACCCTCAATGAACATAACGAATTAATTCATGCAGAGGGCGGTGGGCGATGTTATCTGTCGTATGAGAGGCATACCCGGATCATCGATCAGGACCTGGCGCGCGTCGAGGAAATTACGGCCGGCAATACACGGCTTCGTCACGTAGAAGCAGCCGGCACGCGTTGGACGGAAACATACCGCTCTGATGAACTACAGAGGCTCACCCACGTCGATGGTGTAGACATCGAACGAGACGCTTCGGGCCGCATAACGGCTTGTACCAGCCCGGACGCTTCTTGGCGTTATGCCTACGATGACCATAACCGGTTGCTTGAAATTCGTGGCCCTAAGAAAAGGTACCGGCAACTGGACTGGCACAATGATGCGCTGAGGGGACTGTATAAAAATCACAGGTACCAGGTGGTTGCGCACGATAAAGACGGCCGCCGCTTGCCAGGTTCTTGCTTACCTGCTCAATGGCACCGCGACGATATCGGACGGCTTTGGACCATCTGCGATACGGACGGCGTCATCCTTCATACGTTTCTCTGGTTCGGGTTTGCCTGCCTCGGACGCATCGACGGACCCGTTGGCGCTCCCATGGCAATGACTTTCTCGCTCGATCCATCGAGTACACCCGTTCGCCTCATCGAAAGAGACCGTGTCACGGTAGTATCCAGAGATGCTTTCGGAGAAGCCTTATTGGATCACCCACTGGCTCCCGGCTTGCATGGCGGGTGCCAGTATCGGAACCAGGTTCATTATCGATCCAGAAACCTTGATCCAACCCTTGGCCTTTACGATCGCCCCGATCCCTGGCATGGACTCGAAGAAGATCCACGGCGCTTCGAAGGGTATCGCGGCCCGCTCCCTGTAGAGGACCAGCATCCGTATGCAGTGTGTCAGCACGACCCTGTGAGTCGCATTGATCCTACCGGAGAGTCTTCCACTGGTCTGGCCGTCCTGACCAATCTCAGCAGTTTTACGTGGGGCATGCAGAATAACGTCGCCGGTTGGCTCGGCATGGACTGGACGTTAAATTTCTGGGCAACGTTTATCACAGGCTTCTGGCAGTTCGGTCCACTGGGGCCCTTCTTTGATTTCCAGGGCTTTACCGGCGAGCGCCAAAAAACCTTTGCAGTACGAAGGGCCGGCCTCCTCTCTACCGATCGCGCCTGGACGCTGCAGCATATTATCTGGAACGAAGCGGATCATATAGATGAAGTAGCAGATGTGAATGTGGTTGAACCGTCAGGAAAATGGATACCGGGCCTTTACGGTTCTATCATTCACGTCGATCCCGATGGCGATAAAGCCTTCTTGCTGCATGGGGATGCAAGCCTCGACGGTACATCGCCTATAGAACATCGGGGTTGGACGCGTGCTGGTGGGATTGGAGAACCTCTCTATCCAGGAAGCAACACACCACTTTTTGCCGGAGGAGGCCTACACCTGGATGATCATATTGAGGGCCTTAGAGCCTATGACGATATTGCATGTGCCATTCAGGAAATGGTGCCATCAGGCACGTTCTTCACAGGCAACTTCACACGTTCAACCCAACTGACTGTATCAGAAGACGCGATCAAGAACAGCGATCAGAACCTTGGTGGATTCCTCATCCTGGTTACGGACGGACTTGGACATGTCGCCATTTTTAACGTTAGCAGCGTTCAGCGGGATAACAATGAAATTTCATTTGTGATCACCGAATCGCCCACGCTGCTTTCTGAGGTAAACCGGCGAGCCCGTATGCTCTCGGGTACCGTCGCTTCGTCAGAAAATCTTACAATTGGCCCTCAAAATAACTTTCTCAATGTAACAGGAGTTGCTGACCCAGAAGACTATGATGAAGGACAACCCATCCGCTTCTTAGATCCCGGAGGTGACATTGTGGGGGCAGGGATTGTAACTGGCTTTGAAGTAAGCCTCCAGTTAACGATGCCTCTACCTGGTCCCCTGACCACTGAGCCCTTCGAAATACAGCAACTCAACCTCATCTTCTCAGATACGCCAAACTTTACGGGTCAGCCAGATGAACTTGAGTTTGCCTCAGAAATTGCAACGCCTGCACCTGGATGTTATCTCAATATTCAATACAACGGCAATACGCTCATTGCCACTGTAGTTAATAGAAGCGGAGCTGTGGTAACGCTCAATCCCGACCTTTCCTCACTGGGCGGTACCCAGGCACCAACCGAAACGGCGAACGTAGATGTCCTCTGTACAACCAATCAAACGCTGGGCACACGGGCCAATCCCTTTAACACGGCTACACCCACTACGCTCACGTATGCATCGAATGCGTTTCAATCTGCTCCAGCAGCAAACGACTTTGTTTTAATCAGAGACAGAGATAATGCAAATGAAGCCGTATTCCAGGTACAATCCGTTCTACACGATGTCCTTGTGTTCACGGACCCTATTCCTGGAGGCATAGGTGCTACCGTAACTGCTGAAAGATACACCATCCTTTCAGAGGACAGCACCGGTCATATGGATGTAGAAGGTGTTTCTCTCGAAACCATCCTGACTACACCTATTCCTGATGGCATAACCGTTACAGAAGATGTTATTCGCCTGGTGCAGTACGACCAGGCAACGTTCGACGCACCTACAACTCAGATTTGGAGCTATGCAACTTCGAGTGGAGCAGAGGCGACTGGAGTTACCACGACACCTACATCCGTTCGCCCCTCACAGTACGTTGTTTTGCAACAGGGTGCAGACCGTGAACCGGCTCTGATCAATACGGTCACCGCCGACCTCGAATTCGATAGGGACCTGGATATGGATGGCGAAGAAGGGGCTTCTATCGTCTCTCTACAGACTTACGGATTTGCGTACGATGCCATTAACCAGGGAGGCAATGTCTTTACCATACGCCCGTTACTTTCTGACGGAACGACACCTGTTCAATTGCCTCATTTTCGAGAAGGAGAGCTTGTTCAATTGCAGGGGGCTGGCCTTGACCCGAGCCATATATTTCGGATCACAGGCGTAGAGGGCCACGGTTCAACCATCGAACTAAATAGCGGAATCCCCTTGGCCACGCCATTACCGGCACCACTACCTTCCCCGCTCAGCATACAACGCTTACGCCCCGTCAACCCCGGTAACGGGACCATCCGTAATGCGATTCGGGGAAGATCCATTTCCACAAATGCTTCAAGCAGTACTTCGGGTACCTTTGACGTCTGGAATGTAGACAACTTCACACCAGTACCTCCTGCAATGACTGTTTTCCCACTGGTCGCAGTCATAAAAGCCGATGGGTCCATCGCCCAGCCAGCTATGGTGACCAATGTATCTGAAGTTCGAGTTACCTTTTTCGATCCTCCCACACTCCAGGCTTCTGGGGGAACTATAAACGTATTTCTTCCCGATCAGGAAGTCGTAGCTTATGCATCCGGCGCACAAACTACACCTGATACAGACGAGCTTGTTGTTGTCAACGACACCATTGTACCCAGCGACAACCCTGTTGTCGCAATGGCCTTTGAGAATCTTGAAGACACGGACACTACTGGCGCACTGAGCCCAGGCACTACCTATGTACCGAACGATGTAGATGACGATGAGATCAGGCCGATGGAATTGGATCGGAGGCAGGCTCTGATCGATCATGAGCTTCGCCATACAGAACAAGAAGCCTTAATAGGACCCTGGTTTTTCGGATTCTTTCCAATGGCCTTCTTTGAGTTTTTCCCTTCGATCGATACGACATCCCGATCCATTTTTGACATCGCTGATACACCTCGCCTTCAGTATTCCCCGTATGTTGAAGCAACCATAGAGCGCAACGAAGATAACGTCAAAATCCTGGTCATACCCGAAGGTACTGAAGTAGAATTTGAGTCCGAGGACCTTGTACAGGTTTCACAAGGAAGAGGCGAATCGATCGGGCAGTATACATTGGTCGAATCCGAAGACGGCAATGCTTTTTTGCCACAGGGAAGCCCTACACCGCCTCTCGGTCACGTACTCGTCAACCGGGCCGGCACAAACTCGCACCTTGCAGGTCGGGTCGAATCATGGGCAGGTGGTGTCCGCCTGTTTGTCTTCGATATTCCCAACAACCTGATCGGGGCCGGTGATACGGTTAACCTCTATCAATTAGGTCCACCCGTCACATTTACACTCCAATTCAATAGCGAAAACCGGTTCGCCATTCCCTATAGTACAATCGTTCCCGATGGCCAGGTGCTCATTCGAAGGGCTGAACCGGACGATCCCCACTTGCAACGATTCCATGACGTCCTTAATACATTCACTGCGGGGGGGCTTTCCAAATTCTTATTCAGCCTGACCTATGGCGGCATGATCGAATTCTTCGGACGGCTTGGCTTCTGGTTCAGCAGGCTCGCCAACGATTCTTCAAAAACCGGTACCGTTAGCGAAGAAAACAGCCAGGCAATTAGCGTTGAAAACAACAGCAGCTCACCCTCGTTCGAAGCCGGCAATCAAATCCTGATTCAATCTGGTGACGACTCTGTCATCAGAACTGTTAATCGCATCGAAAACAATGAACTCTTCCTCAACAGCGCAGTAGCGTTTACAGGTACCGTCACCCTATCGCCGTATCCCTCGCAAGCAGGGATCAATGCCTGGGATTGGCACGAGTATTACAACGCGACCATCCCAGACCCTACAAGGCCTTCAGCCATTCAGCTTGAATCCACAGGTGATGGCGCACCCGACTTTGCCCCTTTTGATCGCATTCATCTGCGTGCAGGCGAAGAAAGCAAAACTGTTCGCGTAACAGCCGTTGATGAGGGCGGGGTCATCGAGCTCGAGGAAGAACCGCCTTCTGACGATGCCGGCTCGCAGTTGCGTGCCGCTGCATCAAGCTCTATCGACCGGCTCACGTTTGATCTTGCAGAACGGGATGTTGTTCGGATCTTTTTTGATCCCTGGGGTGAATTGCTCCGGGAAATCCCCACAGATTCCGATTGGGCCAAAGCGTTGGTCGCCATTGCAAAAAGCTTGCTGAGTACCCAACAATGGAGCTTACTGCCTTTGCTGGGTTATTACTTCTACGACAACATGATTCCCCAGATTGGAGGTGCGGGCCACAGGTCCCGTATCGAGCAGGATGCGTCTGAAGAAAGCGGGGATTTATATAGCCCGCTTAGCCGGCTACGACCTACTACAGAAGCCATTCAACGCGTAGGCGATATTGGGCTATTCTGGTATTGGAGCCAAATGATTCCACGGCGCACATCAACAGTATGGGCTGGAAACCGGCGCGATTTTGCCGGAGACATCGAAGGCACATCTTATGTTGACCCGGCGGACCTTCCTGCAATCATGCCCTCTACCACGTTCGTTGCCCCTGCCGCTGATTCGACAGATGCCACGATCGATCCTAACCGTGGTACAGAGGCAGGTGCTGCTTCAGGCGATCAGCTTCCCGATATGCTGTTTTTCAAGAACCCTAACAGCCCCACAGATCCAACTTTTGCAAATACGCCCAGCTTTTTCTCCGGTCATCAGGGCATCATTCCTTGCTCATCACGCATGGAACGCCTCAATGGCTCGTATGTCGCCTTTTCAACACCCAGCCCAGCAGGTGGAAACCATCGGCTCAGTGTACGAAACGGAGGAGGAGGCGCGACGGCAGCCAGAGAGGCACAAGAAGGATTTACGGTGGGTGTTATTCTTAAACAACAACCTATCTACTTCGACATCGAAGTCGGCGACGTAAGTATATCCGCTGCCGGCCAGGCCATCGTCCGAGACCCAGCCTCTCCATCCAACACGTTGACGCTTGTTGTTACTCAACGCGCTGTGTTCACGGTAGACCATGAGAACACCAGCCACGTCGTGTCGCTGCTTCGTCCGGATACCGGCACCGTTCTCCGGGCCGATGACGACCGCGTCATCATCGCACAAGACACACCAGATACTGAACCCGCAGAAATCTCCCGGCATTATCCATTCACGCCTGATGACTCCCCAGACGACGGCGATGGACTCGCCGCGGCAATGGGCGGATCCTACAACAGCAGCCGCCTTGGCACCCATGGCGTGCACTTGCCCAGCGACATCTACATCCCTGTGCGCTCTTTCCAGATTCAAGTCGTGAATACCATCCCCGTTCGGGACGCCATCCCCGACCCCGTCACATTATCCGGCAATGTCAACGCGAACCTGACAACCAACCTGGCACAGGGCAGTCAGGGTTTTCTCCTGGTTCCAACCCAGTTGGACACGACATCTGCCAGCGTATTCACACTCACCCGGGGAGGCACCGCTGTCCCTATTCCAGCGGACGTCGGCATAACCATCGACGCCAGTACGCCAGCGCCACCGGAACTACGGAATTTCCTAGGCACCGATGGCGTACTCTTAACCATCTCCATTGATGACGACGCCACTACCGATAGCTATACCGTATCTATCCCTGTTGCAAGAGGCAGTATACAAACCACGATTACAGCTTCATTCGATGTAGTTTGACCGGGGTACTGGTAGCTGGACCTGTTATTTCGGAAATTCTTGCGGTTATTTTTCTCGTATATCGTATTATTCAGGATCAAGGAAATTCAGATTCGGAACTACTACGATGCGAAGAAGCCCATTTATTTTCTGCCTACTCTTTATACTTTTCATACCTGTTGCGTCATATGCCCAATCCAATAAAAAGACACTGGATCATGATGCGTATGATGTTTGGCAACGCATAAACGAAGAAGCCATTTCCTCTGATGGGGATTGGGTCCTTTATTCCATGAGTCCCGAGTATGGAGATGCTCTGCTGAACGTAAAGAAGACGACTTCATCTGAAGTGTATAGTATCCCTCGAGGTGTTACAGCAGCATTTACAAGAGACTCAAAACATGTTGTTGCGCACATCAAGCCCGCCGTGGATAGCGTACGGCAAGCCAAGCTGGATAAGGTAAAAAAGGACAACATGCCCAAGGACTCTCTGGCTATCCTTGACCTCGCCTCCGGAGCCATCACTCATATTCCTCGCATCAAATCCTACAAGCTTCCTAAAGAAGCAGGCGGATGGCTAGCCTATCACCTCGAAAAGCCGCTCGAGGAGGAGAAAGACGATGCAAACGAAGAGGCTGAAGAGGAAGAGTCCGAAGAGAATGAACCGGAGAACGAAAACGCAGAAGCACCTAAAGAAGAAGACGACAAAAAGAAAAAGGATAAAGAAGAAGGCACTCCCCTGGTTCTAAGAAACCTGGACTCAGAGGAAGAATGGACATTTGAATCCGTACTTGAATATACCCTCTCCGAAAATGGAGAATGGCTGGCTTTCACGGCTTCAAGTAAGGAGGGAGATGCTGACGGTGTATTTGCCGTTCGTACAGGCTCTGGTGAAACGATGACTGTGCTTGCAGGAGAGGGGGTTTACAAAAAACCGGCATTCGACAAGGCCGGCACGCAGCTCGCTTTTATATCGAATACCTCGGACTACGAAGCCGACCAACCGGCATATTCCCTCTATCATTGGACTCCAAATGCCGACTCACCAACTATCCTGGCAGACGTAACGACTCCGGCATTACCCGATGGATGGTGGATCAGCGAACACAGTGACGTATCCTTTTCTGAAAAGGGTCATCGCCTACAGTTTGGCACCGCGCCTCGCCCCCCTCACGAAGACGAAGAAGAAACAACGCCCGACGATGAGAAAGTAAAATTAGATATATGGAACTGGAAGGACCCGCTGCTTCAACCAATGCAGTTGGTCCAACTGAAGAATGAACAAAACCGATCGTACCTGGCAGTCGTGCATCTGAGTGATGGTCGTGTTGTGCAGCTCGCAAATGAAGCTATCCCAGAGGTAACTATCGGCACAAAAGGCGAAGCAGACGTTGCTGTTGGCAACTCAAATATGCCATACAGGCAGTGGATATCCTGGAAGGCAGCCCGCGTGTATGATGTATATGCCATCGACGTTAATACTGGAGAACGACATCTCGCTCAAGAAGCTGTTGAGTCACAGGCTTGGCTTTCGCCCGATTCGCGATATCTGACCTGGTGGGATCGTAATGCAGAAGCGTGGTATGCCCAATCTACCAGTGGCGGAGATGCTGTTAACCTGACTGCATCTATCCCCTTCCCTGTTTACGATGAGATTCATGATCGCCCCTACAAAGCAAACCCATATGGTTCTGCCGGCTGGACAAAAAACGATGCAGCATTTATCGTTTACGACCGCCACGACCTTTGGTCTGTCGACCCAACTGGAAACCGCGAACCGATCAACCTTACAGAAGGCGTTGGCCGAGAAAAAAATATTCGGTTTCGTTATGCGTCACTTGACCCTGAGCAGACGGCCATTGATCCCAAAGAGCCTATGCTGCTCCATAGCCTTAACTACACGACAAAGAGCCAAGGCTTTTACAGAGATCGTATTCAGCGCTCCGAATCTCCAGAACTTCTTATTCAGGAAGCTGCTGCATTTTCGCGTCCACAGAAAGCCAAAGATGCTGATAGGTTACTGCTCACCAGGGAAACCTTCCAAGATTTCCCAAACCTGATCACCAGCAATCTAGACGTCAAAAACGTGAAAAAGCAGAGCGATGCAAATCCTCAGCAGGCTGACTATTTATGGGGCACTGCCGAACTTTTCCACTGGACCTCTTTAGACGGTATTTCGCTGGACGGCATCTTGTACAAACCAGATAATTTTGACCCGTCCAAGAAATACCCGATGATGGTGTATTTTTATGAGAAGATGTCGAACTCGCTGCACCAACATCGCCCGCCAGCAACCGCCCGATCTAGCATAAGCTTTTCGTTCTACACAAGCCGAGGATATCTCGTCTTCGTCCCCGATATCCCTTATAAAATTGGTTACCCTGGAGAAAGCGCCCTGAACGCTGTAGTCCCTGGCGTAACCGAATTGATCAGAGAAGGGTTTGTGGATGAAAACAATATCGGCGTACAGGGCCACAGTTGGGGTGGATACCAGATTGCCTACATGGTTACAGAGTCCAACATCTTTAAAGCAGCTGAAGCTGGGGCACCGGTGTCGAATATGACAAGCGCCTATGGCGGTATTCGTTGGGCGTCAGGAATGAGCCGCATGTTTCAGTATGAAGAGACACAGAGCCGCATCGGTGGTACGCTCTGGGAATACCCTCTCAGGTACATCGATAACTCGCCCCTCTTCCAGGCAGACAAAATAGAAACCCCGCTACTCATGATGCACAATGATGCCGACGGGGCAGTGCCCTGGTATCAGGGTATCGAGTTGTTTGTTGCCTTGCGGCGGCTAGGAAAACCAACCTGGATGCTCAACTATAACGATGAAGCACACGGTCTCAGGCAATACCATAATAGGCGAGACTGGGCTATTCGTATGCAGCAGTTTTTCGATCACTACCTCAAAGGGGCACCTGCACCAATCTGGATGAGTGAAGGCGTACCCGCTATCCAGAAAGGAAAAACGCTCGGACTCGAACTGGATATCTCAGAGACCGAAGCAGTATCTGCAGACGATCACAAATAATCTCGTTAAGAGAAACATGAAAGCCTACACCCCCACCATTGTACTTGTGTTTTTTTCTTTCCTACTTGCACCCGGTAAGTGAAAGTTCAGGAGGATTTGTTATCTCTTAAAATGATAATCAGCAAAATCCATAAACCGTAACCAGTCGTACATTTCAACAGAATGGCCGCCGTCTTTGATGTGGTAACCAACATCGCTTTCAAGCAAGGCTTCGTTTAGGTTCGGTAACTCCTCTGAGGAGAGTCCTGTTTTCCCTAGTAGTCGATATACTTCACTCGCGTGATAGGCCGAGAGGTATTCACCTCGCGGGTCGGCCCATCCATCCTCTGATCCACTTGCAACATACAAGGGCCGTGGTGCAATAAGGGCAAGTAGCATGTGCTGATCTACGGGCAAATCATCCTCCTGATCTACAAATTTCCAGGCATTTCGACTTAGCCAATACGGAAAACGTGTGACCATTTTCTCAAGAGTCTCCCCTGATCGTCTTCTCCAGAGGGCTGCGCCTGCGCAACCAGATTGAGCAGATATTACAAGAGCAAACCGCTCGTCCTGAGCAGCAGTCCACAGCGCTGCTTTTCCCATCTTAGAGTGCCCCATAAGCGCAACGCGATTGTGATCAACGAGAGGTTCTTCCTCAAGATAATCCAGGGCTCTCATACCTCCCCAGGCAACAGCAGAAAGGACACCCCATTCGTCTGCATTCGGAAAACTCTGTCCTGCCTTAAAGAACAACGGGTGGATTCCCTCTTCAAAGGATACCTCGTTATGACCTACCAGATCGGTCTGATGCACAGCAACAAACGCATACCCTCGATCAAGCAGTTCACCCAGTGGCCAATTGTTTTTAAGCCGGCCTTCTTCCGCAGGATGCTCGTCAAACCGTGATGAGGTCGTTTCATCAAAGCTATGTATCATAAATGCCGGTGCAGGCTCCTCTGCCTGGTTTGGAATAAAGACCAGGATCACCATCTCGGCACTCCCCTGATCATTCTCAAATCGAATCCTGATATCTTTTCGAGTAGCTTTGCCGCTCATAAATTGAGGGTTAGTCTTTACGACTTCATACGTTGTCTCGATAGGGCTTGCCGGTGACGGGGTCTTTCCATACACCAGCGTACTGAATAAAGAAAGGATTTGGGGGCGGCGAACCGTTAACCACGCCTCTTTCGACGTAACCTCCTTTCCCTCAGCTGTTAGTAACAGTTCTGGAAGCACGTATGACGGAATGCGTGATTCGTCATATATGATATCGTGATCCAGCTCTTTCTTTTGCTGCGCATGAGCTAGAGGTGACCAAAAGCCGAGAAAAAGGCAAACCAACAGGCTTCGCAAAAGAACGATTTTCATAGAATTAGACGCATACTGTGATTCAATTGCATCAATATAAACCACACCTCTTATAAACGCCCAACAAACCATTTCTATATCATATCGAAGCCATATTTTTGCTATTCTGAACGAGTATCACACTGCACCTCATCATACGTCTCGATTTGAGTGTATTTAGGTTACACCCAACAATTCAACGTTCACTTACCTTTCTACTCATCGTCCCTATGCTAAAATATCTTTCCTTATTCGTGATCGTATTCCTCTTTTCCTGTTCGGAACTTACAGAGAACGCCAATACATCAGAAACAGAACTTGCTGTTCCTTCTTCTGCTGCAACCAGCTCTTACAGTGCGGTACCAGGCCTTACAACGACCGAGAGTCATTTTTCTGTAGATCAATCATTCGATAATCTCGATGCGATCGTTACAGGGAATCCGAATCTTCGTGTTATTCTCAGAATCGATCATAGCGGAAATGCCGCAGCGAATGGGCTGGATTTGCGCCCGACGAAGTTGCTTGTTTTCGGTAATCCCAACCTGGGAACGCCACTCATGCAACGCAACCAGTTTGCCGGCCTCGATCTACCTCAAAAAGTCCTTTTCTATGAACAAGAAGACGGCACTGTTCTCGCGCGATACAATAGTGTTGAATACCTTGCGTCCCGTCATGCACTGCATGGAGCTCCCCAACTCGATATCATCCGTGGCGCCTTAAAAGGGCTGACCGAAGGGGCGACTGGTGGCGAGGTTGAGGAAGCCCATCCAAACTATGTCGCGTTTAGAGAAGGCATAGAAAAGCGAAGTTCGCCCTATTCGTTTGAAGAAACGTACAGCCGGCTCAGAGCTGCTATTGACGAGAATCCCAATCTCCGAATTGTCACTGAAATTGACCATGCCGCCAATGCCGCCAATGCGGGGCTTGATCTACATCCAACCCGATTGATCGTGTTCGGTAACCCTCTCGTAGGTACGCCATTTATGCAAGCCACACAGAGCATCGGAATCGATCTGCCACAAAAAATGCTGGTCGTAGAAGACGAGCACGGGCGCGTGTATATTGCTTTTAACAGCATTGGCTGGCTCGCTCGCCAACGTCACAGTATAACGGGAGAAGACGGACGAGTAGCAGCTGTTACGGGTGTCCTCCGCGGGCTTGCTGCAACGGCCACTTCAAAATAATCGCATAGGTGTAAAGCAAGCACTCATAAACATAAACAGATTATTATCAAGTAGAAATCATCCTTTCAGGCGCTTATCTTAAATTCTCGTTTAAGGATGCCCTTACCAAATCGGATGGAATCAAACGCTGCCCCTCGATCAATAACACCCCCTGGCAAACAGGCTCGAGCGAGACATAAAATTCGCCCTTTTCATATTGCACTGTTTACCACATGGGTTTTAATCGCCGGGTATTTTTTGGCGATCGGGTGGCCCTACTACAGTTTGCCTCTTCAGGAGCGCCCCTTCACGGATATGTACGATACGTATAAACCCGGGGGCGCTCTTGGTTTGGACCTGGGCATTTGGGGTACGCTCTGTATGGCTATCGGTGTACTAACCTACTCTGTACGCAAACGAGTACTTCGATTCAATAAAGTCGGCAAACTCAGGGATTGGCTTTCTTTTCACATTTTCCTCTGCACCCTGGGGCCGTTCTTAATTTTATTACACACCAGCTTCAAAGTGAATGGCCTTGTGGCTATTTCTTTCGTGAGCATGGTTGTAGTTGTAATAAGCGGAATTACAGGCCGGTATCTTTATATCCACGTCCCTCGAACACTGAATGGGCAACTCCGAAATCTAAAAGTCTTGCGAGAGGAGCAATCGGAATTGCTAGATTCGTTGCACACAGAAACTGGCATCACAAAAGAAGCACTCAACACATTATTCCCTTCAGAAAACCGTCCTAAAATTCGTGGCCTCTGGCCGGCAATGAAAGCCTCGCTCGCCTTTCAATTTGACAAACGAAAGAGCAAAAAATGGATCCTTGAACAGGCACGTTCGCACAACATTCCACAGGCCATGCAACCTTCATTTGTCCGATTGATGCGTGACCAATTTCGTATGGAACGGCAAGTAGCCCTACTCACTCCCTTCCAAAAACTCTTTAGCAGGTGGATCACCATCCATGTCCCCTTAACCATCATTATGGGCATTATCGTTTTACTCCATATTGGCGTAGCGTTTGCATTCGGATACATCCTGGAATTTTGACATGAAACCCTCCCACGTAAACAGCCTGCTGCTGGCAGCACTCCTTCTTTTTGCCATCGTCTACTGGAATGCGCGGTCTACATCATCACCCACACAAGCCGCAGCTTCAGTATCCTCATCTCCTGCTTCTGCAACCATGCAAAGCCAGGGTGCTATAGCTTCAGAGCACCTCACGATCGACGTCCTGAAAGCACGAGTTCAGGAAGCACCAAACGATACATCTCTTATCAACCACCTGGCACAGGTCCTACATGATGACAGTCGATATGAGGAAGCGGCTGTTTATTACAATCAATTCCTTGCGCTTGCCCCAAGAAATGTTCAAGGGTGGCTTGATCTCGCCAATGTGTATGCAGCCTTGCAGGATTGGGACAACGCCCTAGAGGCATCTCAATCTTTATTGGACTTCGTTCCTCACCATCCCTCTGCCATGTATAATATGGGTGCGATCCATGCTAACTTGTCCAATCTGGAAGAAGCCACTTTCTGGTGGACACAAGTACGCGACCAAAACGAAGACGCAGACCTGGCTCAACAAGCAGAACAGAACCTGCTTCGAATTCAACCTACACCCTCCTTTTAGACGTTGAAGTCACAACAAGATTATGATGTCAACTACACTTTTTGATCTAGCATTCTTGTCATCCCGACCTTGTGAAGGGATCTACCGAAAAGGACTGCTGGCACATAAAATGGTAGTGCAGGCTACTTGGGTAGATCCCTCGATCGCTACGCTCCAACGGGATGACAAGAGAGGCCGTAACTTTCCTATTCTACGTTGCCTCATCATCGGTATTCTGTTCGCTCTTAGTAGCATTCCTCTTCACGCCCAACTCATCTCACCGGGCGATCTATCCACCGTCCACACCAACCTGGAAGGGGTGAACAACTGTACACAATGCCATCAACTCGGGCAGGTTGGGATCAGTAATGACAAATGCTTGAGTTGCCATACGCCGATAGCAAGCAGACTCGAAGAAGAAAAAGGATACCATGCTACAATAGCTGACCAGAACTGCGGCGATTGCCATAAAGATCATTTTGGTCTCGACTTCGACGTACTTCGATTCCAACCAGAAACGTTTGATCACGATCTTAGTGGATTTGATCTGGTTGGAGCACATACAACCATAGAATGCAGATCCTGCCATCAACCCGAATTTATCACTTCTGCCGATGTACGCACGTTTAAAAGTGCGCACGATGCCCTGGAAAAAACATGGCTTGGCGTGTCTGCTCAATGCTCATACTGCCATTCAAGCGACAATATACACGGTACTCAATTTGTAGATCAGGATTGCGGGACGTGCCACGGCGAGTCGGAATGGGAAGGCATACCTGACTTCGACCACGCAGCAACGTCCTTCCCTCTCACCGGTCGCCATCAAGCAGTCTCTTGCGAAGGGTGCCACACACCTTATGAAGATCAGCCAGACATCATTCATTTTGCCGACCTACCTGCTCAAACCTGTGCCTCCTGCCATACCGATGTACATCAAGGCGCTCTGGACCCCAATTGTGGTACGTGTCACAATACGGATGGATGGGATCTATTTACTGCTGACTTCCCGACCGAGGCGTTCGATCACAGCCTAACCGGCTTTGATCTTGTGGGCAGGCATGCGGAGGTAACCTGCTCTAGTTGCCACGCCAAACCAGCACCGCAAACCACGGATATTCAAATCACCTATGCATCCGCCTCCCTGGAGTCGACGTTCCCAGACCCGGTTTCCGACCAATGCATCTCTTGCCACACGGATTCATTTCATGGTGGCGTGTTTGAAGATGCGCCCGGGGGTGCTACCTGCAATAACTGCCATACAGAGCAAGGCTGGTCGCCAGCAACATACGACCTGGCGCGACACAATGAAGAGACTTCTTTTGCTCTCACAGGTGCTCACCTGGTCGCACCTTGTTTTACTTGTCATCAAACAGAAAACCCACCCGAGCTAGTCTTTCATTTTGAGGACCAGCGATGTGAATCCTGCCACACGGGAGCCAATCCACACGGCGACCAATTTCAGCAAGACAACGGGCAGGTCTCTTGCGCTACATGCCATGGGACGAATTCGTGGAGCATGGATGGCACGTTCGACCACGCCGATACCCGCTTTGCTCTCATCGGCAAGCACGCAACCGCCTCGTGTGACGGATGCCATCCTGTGAATGAGACTTCCTCAGGACTAGCAATACAACAGTTTACCGATATTCCCCTAGACTGTGCTTCCTGCCACCAGCAAGATGCCCCCCATGAGCAGCAGTTCGAAGGACAAACTTGTGATTCCTGCCACGATTCGCAGTCGTTCTTCATCGAGACGTTCGACCATAATACTACCCGATTCTCACTAGATGGAGCCCACGAAGGGGTAGCTTGTGGATCATGCCATGGTGCCGAACAAAATCCTCAGGGTATCGAATTTATTCGCTATAAACCACTTGGCATGGAATGCCAGGATTGCCACGGCGACCTTGAAAACAATAACCCCCGTTAACGGAACGAAGTAAAAAGCCAATGAACTCCCCCCTCCGGATTTGTTGTATTAGTCTGGTATGGCTCCTGATCAGTGGGTCGAACCCAATGGTCTTCGCTCAAACGGCTGAATCACTGAGCCCTCATGGATCCATCCAGGTACCCTGTCAGGATTGCCACACATCGACTGCCTGGCGACCTGTCCGTGAAAACCTCGCGTTTGATCACAACACCCAAACGGCCTATCCACTAACCGGGACGCATGCAGCCACTCCGTGCAGAGGGTGCCATCTGGAATTACGACTCGATCAACCCAAACTCGATGGTGATCCTTGCGGCATATGCCATGTCGATATTCACCAGGGTCGCTTCATTGAAACCTGTGATACCTGTCACGACATGGAATCGTTCGAGGAAGTAAGTGCAGACCCACTCCACAATCAGACATCCTTTCCTCTGACTGGAGCCCATAGAGACGCTACGTGTCAATCGTGTCATTTTGATGATCACGCCGGCGGATACACTCCGATTGATACCGACTGCTTTGGCTGCCATGAAGTGATTCTCAACGAGGCGCCCAGCCATACCGAACGCAATTTCCCTCTCGAATGTGAACAGTGTCACACAACATTTTCATGGACAGACGGGCTGTTCAACCACGCCATCGTTGCACAAGGATTTACGCTCGTTGGGGCACACAGCCAGGCCCCATGCAGCAGCTGCCATAACGATGCAGGGAATTTCGAGCCGCTGTTTACGCCCACTGATCAGAACGATTGCTTTAGTTGCCATGAAGGCGCTTTTGATCGCGTACATGCCGGCTCAGGATTTCCTACGACATGCATGGACTGTCACAATACGGATACCTGGGTAGGTGCTCAGTTCAATCATGCTGTGGTCTCTCAAGGATTTGCTCTCGTTGGCGCCCACCAGGATGCTCCTTGTAGCAGCTGCCATGCCGGGCCAAATTTTGAACCCTTATTCTTCCCCGCAAACCAGAACGACTGCTTTAGCTGCCACGAAGCGGCATACGAACGCCGGCACGGGGGCTCCGGATTTTCCACCAACTGTTTAGACTGCCACAACACGACCTCATGGAACCGATGATGCCTGTTCGATCCGAAACTCGACCGATGAATCTTCGGCTTGTAGCGCTATGTGTCCTTCTGTGCATCTATGGCTTCATGGGTTCTATCGCTTTTGCACAGGAAACCCGAATCGATGCACTCGTCGAGTTTATAGCAGGGCAAAATATCTACCTTAATGTAGGGTTGTCAGATGGTATCAATGAAACGGACTCACTGATGGCCTACCGCGAAGGGCAACAGGTAGGAATCCTCCGGTTAGTCGGTGTCACTGAATCCAGAACAGTGGCCACTTTTGCCGGTACGCCTTTTCCTGTCACACGAGGTGATATCCTTTCGATTGCTATTCTCTCTGGCTTACAAAATAGCGAACCCATTGCACCCCCTCCGGCCGACACATCAGGTACTGAGCCTGCCCGGCAGTCGGTTTTTGAGGGAGGACGAACCGGCGTCCAATTACCACCAGTTGAAGGGGGCATCCGAGTTACTGGCCGGCTCAGCTTGAGCATGGACCTGAATACGGCAAATACCAAAGGCCTTCGTTCTTTTTTTGAACGAGAGCGCATGTACAGGATACCCGTCTTAAACCTTCGTGCCAGCATTGAAGAACTGCCTGGAAATCTACGATTCAATATCAACACACGGTATGCCCACAGAAACAACCAGTCGAGGTTAGGTATTTCGCCCCTCAACTCGTTTCGGATGTATCAACTCAACCTGGAATATGCAACGCCCGATTCTCCCTTTGAGGCACGGCTCGGTCGATTCTTTAACCCGGCTGAAACGTTCAGTGGCTACTGGGATGGTCTCGGGCTTTTTTATGCACCTGACTACGGATTAGGAGCGGGTATTCTGGGCGGTTTCCAACCAAGGAGAGCAAACGAACAATTCACAACCGACTTCCCAAAATACTCGGTATTTGGATCGTACGCGTATCGCAATGATGATGGGTCTACCCGATACAATGCCAATGTTTCGTTCCACCAGGTATTTCCCGAATCCCCGTTCTCTACCCATTCGTTTCTTGGCGTCACACACACGCTCAACGCGAAAAAGCTCAGACTTCGGAATCTGTTGCAACTCGACCAGGATCCGTTCAGTGATTCATGGACGATCTCCCGCTTTCAAGTGCATGGCATCATTCCCGTTAATACCACCTTCTCTTTACGCGGCAGATACATCCTACGCAAGCCCTACAATATTTTATTGACGGAGGATGTATTCGGGTACAAACGCGAACGCCTCAGTGGGGGCTTTTCAGTCCGAGCATTCACAGGAACGTTTAGCGCCGACGTCTCTGCAAACACAAGCGAAATTACCGACCGCAGCTTCACGTACACTGGATTCGCCTCGATCCCCCGGATTAATTTCTGGGATCTCGGGGTAAGCACCATGGTCCACTATTGGCGCAGGGACGACAGTGCCGATGTGATTTACATCGTCCCCTCAATTTCCCGCCATTTCGGACCGATGCTCGCGCAATTGCAATACCACTATCAGGAGAGTACTTACGACGTAATCGGTTCGTCTAATCATACGTTGGAAGGGGTGCTCAACTTCCCAATTGGCAAACGCGTTCGATCCAGTGTGCGCATACAGTCTCGTTGGGGCGATTTTAATAATACATTCCGGGTGTACACCACTCTCTGGACTCGCATCTAGCATGGATACTCTTATCATTATCGGTACAGCCATCGTGCTTTCGCTTCTAGTCTTTATTCCCTACATCCGCATGTTGCGCAAAAAGGAGATTAAAACCCAGGAAGCCGACCTCATGGCCCTCAAGTACGGACTCAAAGAACCGGCTACCATCCACCCCGTCGTAGATCCAATGGCCTGTATTTGTACAGGGAATTGCGTAGAAGTATGCCCCGAAGAAATTGTACTGGGCATTCAAGACGGCCGTGCGGTGGCCATTGCACCGGCTCGATGTATCGGACATGGACTGTGTGAGCGAGCCTGTCCCATGGACGCTATTGAACTCGTCTTTGGCACTGAAACACGCGGTGTCGATATTCCCCGCGTCAAAGGTAACTTTGAAACCAATGTCGACGGCATCTACATCGTAGGTGAACTTGGAGGAATGGGGCTGATCTGGAATGCCTTTGAACAAGGCCGGCAATGTATCGAGGGCATCATGAAGGAAAACCGCCCAGCACCTGAAGGTGCGTATGACGCCCTCATCATTGGATGCGGCCCAGCCGGGCTCTCTGCCTCCCTGCATGCCAGGCACCACAACCTGCACGTTATTACGATCGAAAAGGAGTCTGAGTTTGGTGGAACAGTGCGTACATACCCGCGAAAAAAACTGGTCTTGACCAATCCGATCAAGGTACC
>JAHQVL010000227.1 GCA_019634345.1 Rhodothermaceae bacterium | reverse complement strand
GTCTTTGATTTCATGATCGAATGTGTGCAGGAGCATAAGGGCATTGTTCACCGGCTCCTGGGAGACAGTTTTGTTGCCCTGTTTGGCGCTCCCGTTTCTTATGGAAACGATTGCCAAAATGCAGTTGATGCTTCGCTGGAGATTATTCGCCGGCTTGAGGCGAAGTGCGCATCAGGAGAGTTGGAGGCCACCCGCGTTGGTATCGGGCTGCATATTGGACCTATTGTAGTTGGAAATGTTGGCTCTAAGGACCGAAAGGAGTTTCAAATCAATGGCGATGTAGTGAACCTGGCGGCCCGGATTGAGCAACTCAATAAACAGTTTGGGAGCCAACTGTTGATTTCGGAGGACGTGTTTGACCTCGTGGACACCTCCCAATTAAACCCTGAGCGCCTGGAAGGTGTTGAGATTCGCGGCCGTGTAAATAAGCAAGTATTGTACAAGCTTGTGTAAGTGTATCCCCGTACTCAAGGAAGCCATGAGCGCCTCAATGACTAACGAAAAGCTCAGCCCCGGAGTACTTGATGGTGAGGCAATACGCCCGAAACACACATTCTGCTTGCCTAAATCCCAAGCTTCTCCTGAATAACACCCATCGCCAGTTTGCCTTTAGTATGCTGGTACGCGGCTTCAACGATCTCATCAATCATTGGAAACTCCAGGAGCCCATACTCATCAACCGGAGGGCAAATAGCATAATCTGCTTCGTTAAGAGAAGTGCGTGTTTTTTTAACACTGCCCAATAACATAGATCGCATCAGGACTTCAAGAATGCTGGGGAAGTCAGCATTTTTGCTTCCCGAACCGCCTCGGTTCATTACAAAATCAAGGAGGTTAGGGGCCTTAGGGGTCTGAGGAGTCACGGTTTGCATCTGCGTTACATCGACGGCGATAATCTTGCCTTGAAACCGTTCCTTCATGATATCTACCGGCAGATTGTTTAACAGACCTCCATCAACGTGTAACTGATCATTCAGGAGAACGGGGGTAATGATCCCCGGTAATGCCGTACTGGCACGGATAGCATTCCAAATGAGACCAGAATCATGTACGGCTACATCGGAAGATGTCAAGGAGGACGATATAAAATAACAGGGGAGCCAGGTGTCCTCGATAAAGTGATCTTGATACAGAATCTGGTAGGTTACTTCATCTAGCTTTTTGCCCTTATAAAACGAAAATAAGGGAATCTGTTTTTTAAAGGGTTTGGCTTCAACAAACGCTTCTTTGGTTCGAGAATACATCTCCTCGTAGTCCCTGTTCATCGCCACATGCGCTGCGATGACTGCCCCCATACTCGTTCCCCCAACCACATCGATCGGTATGTTGGATTCTTGAAGCGCTTTAATAACGCCCATATGAGCAAATCCCCGGGCACCACCACCGCTTAAAACGAGGCCAATTGAATGACCTGTAAGCGTTCTGCAAAGCCGATCAATGTCTTTTGATGTGTTGACTCGAATGTTAAAATGTTGATCGATTTCTCGATTTCCAAGCCAGTATCTCGTTGTTGTTGGAGGGGATGAGCCGTCTTGGTAAAGCAAGGCGAGCGACTTGGTCGTTGCCCCTGCTTCCCGAAGAATGTGTTTTTCAATATCGTGGACAAACGTCTCAGCGCCGCCTCTTGCAACAAAAATTATATGATCCGCTCGTTGAATCGCTCGGCGCGTCCAGGGGATCATTGAAGGGGTAGTCTCAAGAAATACATATTTATACTTCCGCTCTTGCTCATCGAGCCAGGTAGATATCCGCAACGCACTGGACGGATCTGGGTTATCACCTGATTCACTGAAGCCGAGGGAGATGTTCAGTTGTTCACGATTCAAGTACAGCGTGGACCCGAAATGCCCCATCGTGCGAACAAATGCACGGATAAAACTATGAACGGTAGGATGGTCTTCGAGAGGCACGATAGCAAAATTTGTGACGCCTTGTTGGGTCTTTTTCGCCCTTGAGTTGGTCTGCAGCCTTCGAACGATCCCCCGTGTGATGTGATTGTGGAACGAAGGATGCCGGCCGATGAGTTCGTAGAATACAGACTGCGACAGTTTAACGAGGACGGAATCCCTCATGGCATACACACTGGCCGATCGGCTGTCGTTCGTGAAAAACGACATCTCACCGACCGTCTCTCCCCTCGCGATTTCAAGCAAAGGCTCCTGGGTGCCATCGGGGTTTTCGTGGACAACGCGTAATCGCCCGCTCACAACGATGTACATGGCGTCGCCGGGATCTCCCTGGCGGATCAGCTGGTCGCCTTTTTTCGCTCGCAGCCAGTCCAGTTGTGCTTCTAGATCTTGGAGCTGGTGCTCATTGAAGTCGTCCATCAAGTTGGGCATCAGGGCCATCAATTGATTTCGACGAAGGCGCTGGAGAATTTTCTGTTTGAGTTGCTGATAGGAGTCGGGGAAGGTTTGCGATATCTCCTTGATACGATCGGAGGGAAACTCAAGGAGTATGGTGTTGGCAATAGCCCGCACCGTGGCTGTGCGCCTGCCACCGGTAAGAAGTTGAATCTCTCCAACAGGGTCACCGTCCGAAATTTCGCCGACTTTCATCTCCGCCCCATTCGCCTGGCGAACACGGGCTTCTAAGCGGCCCTCGCGAACAATGTACATACTATTGCCAACGTCCCCCTGTTGGAAGAGGGTGTCACCGGCCTGGAGCGTTTTTCTGGTGAGCGTCGCTACTAATTGTGCATCCAGTTCGTCAATGTTGAGCTTCATGGGTCTAGAGTCCAAGATTGGTGGTTATGGAATCTAAGAAACCTAAAATGGTGATTCTGTTAATTGTTGAGGGTTTGTTGTTCGGGGTTCAGTGTTTGTCGTTCGTTGGGCGGAGCAGGGTGAACACTGAACGCCAAACAACGAACACTGAACGCCGAACAACGAACACCAAACGCGAAGCCATATGAATTATGCACTTTCTGTGAAGGAGGGGTTGTTATTTCGCATTTCCTTTCCTAATATCTGTCAAGTAGAAATTCTTGCCAGAAAACGCTTGTGTAGTGCACGTTGTAGTATTTGGATGTGCCAGCTTTTCTTTCCATCCTTAATGGTTTCTGGCTGAATTAATTCCATGTTCCCTACTCATTGAGCCCCCTTATTTATTTGTGCCGATGTGCTATTGATCAGCGCATTGGTGGTGGGCTTTTTAATCCTTACTCAAATATGAAAAAACTATCTACTAGTTTTGCATGTCTGTTATGTGCAGTCATGCTTATGCCGGCTATTGCCCTTGCTCAACAGCCAACCTTCATGCAGCAAACGCGGAGCAATACGTCGCAATCCCTGAGGTCTATGAGTGTACCGACCGGTACATCGGATTTTATAGCACCCTTTGCTGTTCCGAATAAACTCATGCGGTTCGAGTCGATGAAAAATGCCGCAGTGACGCTCAACTCTGGTACAACCGATCCCGTCCTTCAAACGCAAGACGGGAATCGCACGCTTACCGTTCTTGAAAACTTTGACGGATCAAGCGATGCAGATAACGCTGCTGTGCTTGGTTTCCGGCTCGTCCCGCCTGATACACAAGGGGATGTAGGCCCAAATCACTACGTCCAGTGGATAAACAGTGTCTCTGAGATCTTTGACAAAAATGGCAACACCATCATGGGGCCGTTCCCCGGTAATCTCTATTTTGCCGGTTTAGGCGGTATCTGTGAGAATACAAACAATGGTGACCCCATTGTGCTTTACGACGAAGGCGCTGACCGCTTCCTGGTGTCTCAGTTCGCACTGGATTTTGCTGCCAATAACTTTGCCATGTGTATCGCAATTTCCACAACCCCTGATCCAACAGGAAGCTACCATCAGTATGAGCTGAACTTTGGTACCATCTTCCCTGATTATCCCAAGTTGGGTATTTGGGGCGATTCATATACCATGACGACTCGTAACTTCGGTGATCCTACAGGCTTCAATCAATCAGCTATCGCGATGGACCGTCACGCTATGCTGAATGGCGATCCTTTACAAGCGGTTTCTTTCAGGTTGCCTCGTTTCTTCTTCGAAGATGGATTGTTGCCCATGGATTCCGATAGCCCAAATATCAGCGGACCCGCTTTATTTGGCGGACACACTGCATTCGGTGTAGCTAAAGGAGATAGAAACCAGGTCTTCCGCCTGTACGCACTCGATGTAGATTGGAATAACCCTGGAGCGGCTTCGTTGACAACGTTGCCTTCCATTGATATTCCGGATTACGAAATAAAAGGCCCAGCCTATGTGATTCAACCTAATGGTGAATCACTAGCAGATCTCGAGACCTTCACGATGCATCGTGCACAGGTACGGGATTTTGGTACGCACCGGTCCATGGTGGCTAACCATACTGTTGTAGCGAAAGCAGATGCAGCCGGCGTTCGATGGTACGAAATGCGAGACTATGGAAGCGGTTGGTCGCTGTACCAGGCAGGTACATACAGCCCTAAAAATGCCAACGACCGCTGGATGGCATCTATTGCCATGAACGGTAATGGCGATATTGGGCTTGGCTACTCGTTGACGGGCAGCAGTGAAAACCCTTCGATCTATGTCACCGGACAAACAGCTAGCGCTAGCGGCTCTGGTGTGATGAATGTGAGAGAAACGCTCGTTGTTGCTGGTGGAGGATCCCAGGAAGGTAGCGCCAATCGATGGGGTGACTACAGCATGATGTCTGTAGATCCTTCCGATGATGAGACGTTCTGGTACACGCAAGAATACTATGCCAGCACGGGCTCCTTCGACTTCTCAACACGAATCGCTTCGTTTGATCTCGATGGTTCTGGAGCGAACAAAGCTAACCTTGCAAACGAAGACGCACAGATTCAGTCTGATGTGCCGACAGAGTTTGCTCTGGATCAAAACTATCCAAACCCATTCAACCCAACGACTATGATCAACTTCAACATGCCTGAATCAGGTCATGTGACAGTTCGTGTAGTTAACGTGCTTGGCCAGGAGGTAGCCCGCGTCGTAGATGGGGTTATGGATGCCGGGACGCACTCGGTGTCGTTTGATGCGACCAGTCTAACGGCCGGCGTCTATCTCTATGTGATGGAATCCGGGCAATTTACCGAAACGCGTAGGATGACCCTCCTCAAATAAACCGACCCTGCTTAGTTAAAGACCACCTGAAAAGCCCCATCT
>JAHQVL010000226.1 GCA_019634345.1 Rhodothermaceae bacterium | reverse complement strand
GAGGCTATTGGAACTGGTAAACATGTCTGAGTGGGGGACGACGAAGATTCGAAAGTTTTCTAAGGGAATGATGCAGCGGGTTGGTATTGCGCAGGCCTTGATCAGTGATCCTGACTTGATTTTCCTGGACGAGCCAACGGACGGGGTTGATCCTATAGGGAGGAGGGAGATTCGCGATATCCTACTCGTTCTCAAAAAAGAAGGAAAAACCATTTTCCTCAATTCCCACTTGCTGTCAGAAGTTGAGCAAATGTGCTCGAAGGTGGTCATTCTTAATAAAGGGGAAAAGGTACAAGAGGGGACTGTCGACGACCTGACCCGGACAGAAACCCACTTTGAACTCTACACGACCCCCATTCCCGCGCCGCTGATGCATGAACTAGAGATGCAATACGCCTTCTCCTTGATGAATGCCGACGAGCGTAAAGACGACATCGCCCACTACCGCCTATTAAGTCCCGACCGAGCCGATTTAAACGCCTTAATCGATACCCTCAGGCAATCAAACATCGAAATCGACGAAGTCCGCCCCTTCCGAAAATCATTGGAAGAGCGCTTCGTAGAAGTTGTGAACAACTAGAGTTCAATGTTCAAAGTTCAATGTTCAATGTTCAACGTTATTTGGACCTGAACCGGGAGAACTTTGAACATTGAACATTGAACTTTGAACTTAAAAAATCATGATCGGAGTCATCCTCCTTACATTACGCGAACTGACCGCCAAAAAGGTGACGCTGGGCCTTTTTCTCGTCGCTACCCTTGTGTGGGTGATGCTTGGGTTTGCTATGAACCTGGATATTGTGGACGGATCTCTGGCAGGGATGCGTATTTTTGGGCAAGATGCGGATGTTCGGACGAATAACGGGGAAGAGGGAACGCCGGCGTTGCCCATGTTGCAAGAATTTGTGTTGGGTATCGAGAAGGTGGTAGCAGGGGCCAGTTATTGGATGGGTATTCTGCTGACACTGTTCGCGACAGCGCCTCTGATCGGTAGTCTCCTGGAACGGGGACGGGTAGACCTTGTCTTGTCAAAACCCATTGGCCGCATGACATTGCTTGGGAGTCATCTGCTCGGGGTATTAACCGTCGTCTTTGCGCTGGCCGTGTATTTAATGGGGATGGTCTGGTTGATTATGTCCATCAAAACCGGCATCTGGAATTTTCATTTCTTGACGTGCATCGTAATGGTGATGGTGATGTTTACGATCATGTACAGCGTGGTGTTGTTTATTGGTGTCTCCACAAAGAGTACTGCGCTCTCACTGATAGTCACGTACGGCCTCATTTTCTGCTCGCTGATCTTCCTGGGCAAAGATACCATTGCTCCGCAGATCAATATGCCCTGGCGGCAAGTCTTCCTTGGGTTTTATCACGTCCTACCGAACTTCGCGGAGGTGACACAACCTGTTGTGCAACTAGCCGGTGGGGAACCCGTAGGATCCTGGTACGCACTTATTTCCTCGGCTCTATTTGGTGCGGTTATGTATGTATTAGCTGCGATCCGATTTGCTCGCCGAGATTTCTAAATAGCTTTAGGCATCCCAATGAAACGAATCCTTTCCTCTCCGCTCCTCTTAGCCCTCAGTTTGCTCGTAGTTTTTTCTAGCTGTGAATCTCAGGTTGAATATTCAGACGATGAGATCAGTCTGCAGGCAAAAAATGCGGTAGATGTATTGCCCTCCTCGCCGGCTTTTGTTGGCATGATGAATATACAGGATCTGAGCGACTCTGAGATGGGCGCTATGATTGAAGAAGGTATGCATGGCGGGAAGATGGACGAACTCAATGATTTGATGGAGGCTACCGGATTTAATCCTAAAGAAGACCTTAAGGAAGTATATATGGCTATGGAAGAGATTGGAGCAGAGGATAACCCGGGGGTCAGTATGGTCGCTTATGCTTCTCTAGATGCAAACAGTATGTCAGAATACATTGAGGAGCGTGCTGGGGACGAATTACAAAATCGTTCTTACAGAGGCGTCGAACTGTATATACTTGAAAAAGGCAGAGAAGCGTTTGGCTTCAGCATCGCAAATGACGATATGATTCTGGCAGCCAGTAGAATTGATTTGCTTGAGGGTATGGTCGATCGATTGATTGATGAAGGAGACGCCTTAAGTTCAAATACCGAATGGATGGACCTGCTCGCTCAAGCGTCTACTGGCAAAAGCGCCTGGTTTATTGCAGAGAAGCCTGACATCGACATGTCTGCTGAGAAGCACTCAGGAAACAGCATGGACGAAACCGCCCGGCAGATTTTCACAGCGGTGGATCACCTGGTTGTTGCCATGAATGTTGATTATGATGACGTAGAAAGCCAGATTTTCCTACAACCCAACGCATCCGTTGACGCCGGTGACCTCGAAGACTTGATTAAAGGCTTACGCTCAGCCATGCGCTCAAGCCCAGAAATGGACGACGAGCACCTCGCCATGCTAGACGAAATCGATATCTCCACCTCCCGCGGCCAGGTCCGCATCCAGTTTGACGTTGAAGGGGAGATGTTGGATAGGATTATTCGATAAGTTTAAAGTTCAAGGTTCAAGGTTCAAAGTTGATGTTCTGTATGTATATTTAATGTGTAGCAACTTTGAACCTTGAACTTTGAACCTTGAACAGATCAACAATACTCTACGGCGCAGCCATTGCTCTCGCGGCACTTCTTTTGCAATGGCTTGAATTCCAGTACACCGTTCGATTCTTCTCAACGGAGATCTACATTATCCTGATAGCGATCCTGTTTACCGTGTTGGGGGTGTGGGTAGGTAACAAGTTGACGCCCAAGAAACAGGTAGCCGAGTTTCAGAGGAATGAGGAGGCGCTGTCGTATCTAGGTATTAGCGAGAGGGAATACGATGTGTTGTTGTTGTTGGCTGAAGGGCTGTCGAATAAAGAGATTGCTGAGTCCCTGTTTGTCTCATTGAATACAGTCAAGACGCATCTCAATAACCTGTATTCGAAGTTGGAGGTGTCCCGCAGGACGCAGGCGGTACAGAAGGCGCGGGAGTTGCGGTTGATAGCGTAGGTTGGTTTGTGGTTTGTGGTTTTGGGTAAAGTCATATCTATTAGATCTGTAGCACAATTAGATGGAAATCATACTTATTCTTTTCCTGTTTCTACTCTTTATAATTATTGCTTCTCAAGGTTTTGCGCTTCTTTTTGCGCAGTTCGGATGGAAAAAGCTGGCAAGATTATACAGGACTCAAGTACTTCCGAAGGGAAAGCAATTTAGATGGGTTTCAGGATCTGTTGACTCTGTTACGTACAATAACCTCTTAACGGTTAGTGTCTTGAAAGAGGGGGTGTATCTGGGGACAGTCTTGTATTTTCGGTCAGGGCATCCCTCAATTTTAGTCCCATGGAAGGATATAAAAGACGTTGAGTGCGAGCGAATCCTTTTCTGGAATTACCATCGATTGGTAATTGATAGGTCGTTAGCGCCAACAATTCTGCTAAGAGGAAAGGCTGGTGAAGCTGTTCACCGGGCATTTGGGGAGAGGGCTGAAGATCTCAAGCAGTCTTAGTTAGCGTCGTTTCAACTTCTCTTTTAACAAACCAATTAGACTTGGAGTCAACCAGAATGAGATGGTTGAAATGAATGTGATAGCTACGTGGAAAAGGGAGTAGCCTAATAGATAAGAAACGAGTGAGGGCGTTAAGAACGTGACAAGGAAATTTACTATCCAAACAAAGTAGAATAAAATCGGATTGACAGACTCTGGGTCCCAAAGTAGGGCCGCAAGAAGAAGAAATCCTGGGATAGCAGCTGGCCACCAGAGCAATCCAAGCAGAATAGGAATGAGAAGATCAGCCATTTATGTTCTCATTAACCCTTGATTCCATTCCTGCCAGTGTACGTTGATAGTATCTAATTGTGGTTATGCTGGCGAGTCATAAACCCCTCAATTCACCATCGAAGAGAAGATCACTTCATCATTAAAGCTCAACTCAGCAACTGGGACAGTGCGGTTCCCTGGGTTTAGGGGGGACCAGCGGGTTTCAATAATCCGCATACTGATCCGCTCTCCGCTCAATCGATAACTCAAGTCATCAGCATCTAAGCCTTGCTCTGTTCCGCGGTTGATGTAGTAAAAATGAGAATCCCCCTTTAAGCGAATGCCGATATCTTTGCAGCACGGGGAGCCAATGTATTCAATTTGGCCTGAGATGAGTTCTGTGTTTTTATCGGTTGGGGTGGGGACTTTTAACCAGGCTACTGCTAAAATCAGAAAAGCAAAAAGGGCAATGAAGCCGATGCCTAGTTTGGAAAGGATTGAAGATTTCATAGTTAAAATAATGCTTTACGAAGGAGATTACTTAGAGCTTCTATTCAAAGTATGAATTGAGATACAGAGCTTACATAATATAATTCGTCGCAGTTGGAATCTGAAGGAGGAACTTCATCCATTCTAACGTCGTGCTGGAAGAGTCCCAGGTTGTGGTAACACGATTTCCAAATGCGTACACATCATATAAGGTGGTTTTCAAGGGTGCTATTGTCAGGCATAAGTGAAATACATGCACGTCTCTAGAATAAACCAACTACCAGATGATGTTGAGGGCCTGGCGCTATTGGCAGAACAAGAAGGGTATAGATTCCTCAATAGATTGCATGAAGAGTTTTTAAGCAGGGCCAATTGTTTTGATAAACCGGGTGAAGCATTGTTTGCCGTTTACCTTGGAACGACATTGGCCGGAATTGGAGGGGTAAATTGTGATCCCTACTCAAGCGAGAAGAGAATAGGACGAGTACGCCGATTTTATATACACCCGCAGAAAAGGCGTTTGGGCATAGGCAGGGTGCTTCTAATGGCGATTGAAGATCATGGGCGTAACCATTTCCATAAACTCCATTTGTTTACAGATACAGCGCCGGCCGCACTGTTTTATGAAAGGCTCGGTTATGTAGGCATAAATGGCATCTCGAAAGTTAGTCATTTAAAAAGTCTTCGAGTAAAATAGCTTTTTGTAATGGGTATGCTGAAAGGAATTACCCTGCCACTTAGGTTGTCTTATTATAAGTGAGTCTCTTCAAATACATTCGACCTTCTACTGCAACAATGAGTACTTTCCTGAAACTGATTTTGGTTTTCTTCTTTGTTGGCCTTACAGGCTGCGCAATTATTGAAAATGAGGACCCTGAGGAGATTGTGGAGGCCTATTATTTTCCTGCTTGCGGCCCTACTGATGGCCCTGCTATTGAACTATTTATCCCCACCAAAACCCCTCTGGCTTGTGAAAATGTACAGCCGGTGCTATAT
>JAHQVL010000225.1 GCA_019634345.1 Rhodothermaceae bacterium | reverse complement strand
GAGGAGATGATTGCGGCCCTTAGCACAGACATTGAACTGGCGCTGTGTGAGGCCATGCTCGATAACACTCGAGAGATTGCAGATAAGTGTGTATTCGACCTTCCAATGGGGACGTTATTGATGCCTCATTATCCCATCCCTGAGGAGTTCAATAATGACATGGATGCCTATCTGCGGCACATGGTTTTTGAACGGGCAGCACATCGGTATGGCGAGCTCTCTATCCTGGTTGAGGAGCGGCTTAATCATGAGTTGGGCATCATCAAACAGATGGGGTATGCCGGGTACTTTTTGATCGTCCAGGATTTCACAACCGCAGCTCGAAACCTATCCGTCAGTGTAGGCCCGGGACGTGGATCTGCAGCGGGTAGTGCAGTTGCTTTTTGCCTGGGGATCACCAACATCGATCCCCTAGAATATAACTTGCTCTTCGAACGGTTTCTGAATCCTGAACGTGTGTCAATGCCAGATATTGACATTGATTTCGACGACCGCGGTCGAGGGAAGGTCATCGATTACGTTGTTCAGAAATACGGGCGAGACAATGTGTGCCAGATTATCACGTTTGGTACTATGGGTGCCCGATCCGTTATTAGGGATGTATCCAGGGTACTTGGTGTGCCTCTCTCCGAAGCCGATCGCATCGCCAAGTTGATCCCTGAAGGCCCGAAAGTGGACCTTAAGCTTGCATTGGATACGGTCTCAGAATTCAAGGCCCTGCAAAAAGACAGCAACCCACAGATCCGTAACCTCATGCACTATGCAACGGTTTTGGAAGGTTCAGCGCGGCATACAGGGGTACACGCGGCAGGCGTAATCATCGCCCCTGGCAAAGTGAGCGATTACGTGCCAGTGTCTGTAGCAAAGAGTAAGGGTGAAGAGGTTGTCACTACCCAATACGATGGGAAGTGGATTGAGGAGTTTGGCCTCCTCAAAATGGACTTTCTCGGCCTCAAAACGCTCACCATCATTTCAGATGCCCTGAGGCTCATTGAGGAAAACCACGGAGTCACTATTGATGTAGATGCACTTCCCCTTGATGATCCAAAGACGTATGAGTTATTTCAACGAGGGGATACAGTAGCGATATTTCAGTTTGAATCCGAGGGGATGCGTGAGTGGATGCGGAAGCTGAAGCCTACCAGTATTAATGACCTGATCGCGATGAATGCGCTTTACAGGCCGGGCCCGATGGACCTCATTCCGAACTATATCGACCGTAAGCACGGACGAGAAGAAGTCTCGTACCCCCATCCCATTCTTCAAGAAATCCTGGAGCCTACGTTTGGTATCCCTATCTACCAGGAACAGGTTATGCAGATGGCCCAGGAAATGGCCGATTATTCGCTCGGTCAGGCTGACCTCCTTCGAAGGGCAATGGGTAAGAAGAAGCAATCCGAGATGGACAAGCAGCGGCTTATCTTTGTGGAAGGGGCAGGCAAGAAGGGTGTGACTCCCGAAAAAGCGAACGAGGTTTTTGATATGATGGCCAAGTTCGCAGGCTATGGATTCAACAAGAGTCACTCTGCTGCCTACTCGGTGGTAGCCTACCACACGGCTTATCTCAAGGCCCACTACCCGCCCGAGTTTATGGCCGCTGCGATGACGAACGAGATGGGAGACAATAAGAAACTGGCTATTGTATTGGAAGAGGCCCGAAAAATGGGCATTCCCGTCCTCCCCCCTTCTGTTAACAAAAGTGATGCGCACTTCACCGTTGAAGATAGTAAAGTCCGACTCGGTTTGGGTGCCATTAAAGGAGTCGGCCTGGGAGCGATTCAATCGCTCATCGGTACGCGCGACCAAAGAGGCCCCTTCACTTCTCTTTTCAAACTGGTTGAATACCTGGACATGCGCCAGGTTGGTAAAAAAACCCTTGAGTGCATGGCCGAGTCGGGTGCATTTGATGAGTTTGAGGGGCATAGAGCACAGCTTGTTGCTTCTGTTGAACAAGCCACCCGGTATGCCCAACGTCTCCAAGCAGATCGAGCGGCTGGACAAAGTTCGTTGTTCGGCAACGATTCAAACTCAGGGTTCAGTATGGAACCGAACCTTGTTATGACGGATCCATGGCCTATCTCTCGAAAACTTAAGGGAGAACGAGAACTGATCGGGTTCTATGTATCTGGCCATCCCCTTGATGAATTTGCTGCTGAAGCTAAAGCCTTCTCAACGATTTCTCTTGGAGATACAGAAGCCATCGTGCGATCCATGCCTAAAGATGAGGAGGGGAACGGTTTTAGGAATGGGTATGGTAATCGTAATCAGGGTCCTCTGCATCGGTTCTGTGGGATCGTAACTGAAATTCAGCACCGGACAACGCGAAGCGGCAAACCCATCGTGTTTGCCACCATTGAGGATTTCACGGGGCAGGCTGAGATGGTTTGTTTTTCCTCAGAGTTTGATCGTTATCAACAATACCTGAAGGTAGATTCGATTATTTTCGTTCGAGGTACAGCGGAAGTGCGTGGAGGCAGTGTCAAAGTCAAAGCAACGGAAATTCTCCCCATGTGGAAGGTGCGTGAACTGATCCAGGGCATTGTTCTTCATGTAGATACCCGGTATGTTGAAGTGGAGGCTATCGCTGCACTTAAAGATTTGTGTGACGCCAACAGAGGTACGTGTAAATTGTATTTTGACGTATCTGCTCCTGACCTTCCAGGGGGCCGCCAGCGGATACATAGCCGAAAATATGTGGTCGAGCCTACCCCAGACCTTATGAATGGCATCAACAAGTTGTTCGGTCAAAAAAATGTAACGCTTGAGAGTAATGCGATCTAGCCGGCCGGCTTCACCTTCTTTTTTCATTCTTATTTAGCGCTATTGTGTATACTCGATTCCTCCTGGTACTTCTTGTTTTCGCTGCCGGTTGTACATCATCTCCCTCCACATCAACAGAACAGAACATGACCAATGAAGAGGCTCCATTAGCAGTGTCATGGGGCGTCATCTCCAATGTGGATACCCCAAATTCCTTTACCTCTGAACTCACGCTAACTAACATTTCTCAGGACACCCTCCCCTCCTCCGGCTGGACGTTATATTTTAATTTTATCCGGCTCTTGGAAGATCACTCAGAAACAGATCGAGTTCAAATCACACATATTAATGGGGATTTTTACCGCCTGAATCCAGTTGCGACCGCTCCTGCTTTAGCACCGCAAGAACAACTCACCATCTCTATTAGTGCTAGCGCATGGGCAATAAAAAAGTCCGATGCTCCTTCTGGATTTTATCTAGCGTATTCTCCAGGAGATGAAATTGTCCCTGTCACAAACGTACACATACATCCTTTTACGTCTGTAGAACAAACGTCAAGGATGGCCTCAGACAATCTCCCTGTACCAACCCCTGAATCTGTATACGAGGCCAACCAGCGATTGACTACACTGGACTCTGACCAGGTCCCTCCAATCCTTCCCGCTCCACAACGCCTAACCCCTCAAGAAGGACGTTTTACGATCAATAGTCAGACCCCTATCTACTACCAGGAGGGATTACAACAACAGGCCTCTGTTCTACAACAGGCTCTGTCCGCCGTCTTAGGTACCGAGCTCGATGCACAACCCTTGGTGGATTCTGAAGCTGAAGGCATCATTCTAACCGACCAGGTTCAGACCACTCACGAAGAGGGTTATGAGTTGAATGTAACTCCAGGGAGCATATCGATCTCTGGGACTACACCACAGGGTATATTTTACGGCATTCAAACGCTTCGAGCCTTGATCCCTCCCGCCTATTATGCAAATCCGACCACTTCTATAGCGGTACCCGGAGTCCTTGTCCAGGATCAACCGCGTTTTTCTTACCGCGGAATGCACCTGGATGTATCTAGAAACTTCCACACAATCCAATCCGTGAAGAAGTTATTGGACGCTATGGCGTTTTATAAGCTTAATAAGTTTCACTTTCATCTCACCGACGATGAAGGCTGGCGCATTGAGATTCCCGGGTTACCCGAACTAACTCGTGTAGGAGGCCGGAGAGGTCACACGGAAGACGAACTCGACCATCTCTATCCTTCACTGGGCTCTGGTCATCTAGTAGATCAGCTCCCAGGAAGCGGATACTATAGCCGTGAGGAGTATATTGATATCTTAAAATATGCCAAAGAGCGTCATATCGAAGTGATCCCGGAGATTGATGTACCCGGTCATGCGAGAGCGGCCATTGTTGCGATGAAGGCACGGCATCATTCTTTAAGCATGCAGGGACAAGAGGAGGAAGCCAATGCCTATCTATTAACCCACCCGGAGGACAGTTCTACTTATCTATCCGTTCAACTTTGGAATGACAATGTTATTGATGTCTGCATGCCTTCCACGTATGCATTCCTCGAGAAGGTCTTTGATGAGATACGGTTCATGCATGAAGAGGCGGAAGCTCCTTTGACGACCTTGCACACCGGTGGCGATGAGGTACCCCATGGTGTGTGGGCGGGGTCTCCAGCCTGTGAAAGCGTGGGTACAGATAACCTCCACGATTACTTCCTCGAAAATGTGTACCAGTTATTGAATAAACATGATATCAGGTTGGCCGGTTGGGAAGAGATCGTTCTCAAAGAGTCGGCAGGAGCCCCCAAAGTCCCTAATCCTGTTTTCGTCCCCTACAAATTTCAACCGTATGTATGGAATAACGTCTGGGGTTGGGGCATGGAAGATATGGCATACAAACTGGCCAATGCAGGTTATCCAGTAGTCTTATCGAATGCAACCAACCTGTATTTTGACCTCTCTTACGATAAGTCTCCCGAAGAGCCTGGTTACTACTGGGCTAGCTTTGTTGATACCTACAAAGCGTTTTCGCTCGCGCCCCTTGATATCTTCAAAACTGCCAGCCAGGATAACTTCGGCAACCCGATCGATCGCAATACAGCGTATCCAAATCGTGAAACGTTGACCACACTTGGCGAACAAAATATACTGGGTTTGCAGGGACAATTGTGGTCCGAACGGACATACGATGCTGCAACAATGGAATACCTCATTTTCCCTAAATTATTGGGTCTTGCAGAGCGGGCCTGGGCGCCGGAATCCTCATGGGAAAATACAGAGGATGATGTAATCCGAGAAGCTCAATTATCGCAAGCCTGGAATCAATTCGCAAACCAGTTGGGACAACGAGAGCTTCCCCGTCTAGATGGGCTTAGTGGAGGTTTTCAATACCGAGTCCCTTCTCCCGGTGCACGCATCGTTCAGGGCACGTTGTACGCAAATACAGCATTTCCTGGTCTTCAGATACGATATACTCCTGATGGCACCGCTCCAACAATAGATTCTCCTTTGTATACGGAGCCAGTTCAAATACAGGGGCCTGTTCAGCTTCGTGCCTTCACCCCAGGGGGGCATCATAGCCGCGCTATAACCGTTCAACCCTAGCTGTAAAAAAGAAGCAATACACGTAGAACTACTACCCTTGTCTACCCCTTACTACTCCCCGTGGAGCAAGTTATCATTTCCTCAATTTTATTGTCGTTAAATACCAGAAGTTACGCAACTCTTTTGTGACAAGTCGTCCGTAATAATTCGCTACCTATTACAGACGGGCATGTGATTTTTCAGCCTCACAATGATGGATAATGAAATAGTAATTGGGTTTGATTCCCGGCTGGAAAATTGACCTGATGCATTGACCTGAAAATGCACAGACCAAAGCGCATGCACGAGGCGGGTTGATGGAAAATCTTGCCACCACACAAGATGCTTTTTCCTTGAAGTGACTCCTGACTGAACTTCAGAACCGGCCTTCACCCATACACCTTTAATTCTCGGTAATTTTTGATAATGGCCTCTATTATCGGCATAACTACCTCTTTTGAGGATGGTCAGCAACGCCTACAGCATACTTATATCCAGGCTGTTGAACGCGCTGGCGGTATTCCATATATCATTCCTATGGTGGAATCGGAAAGCATCGTAGATCATGTTGTCGATACCATAGATGGGCTTATCATTACCGGTGGACCCGCAATTACCGACGGGCTAATTGGAGAGCTACCAACAGATATCGATCTAACCGCCGAGCAGCGCATCCAGGCAGACAAGCTGTTGCTCGATGCCTTCGAGCAGACACATAAACCTATCCTGGGAATTTGTTATGGAATGCAACTCCTTAATGCAAGAGACGGTGGCACCATTTTTTCTGACGCACAGTCTCAGGTTCAGAATGCTTTGGTGCACAGTTCGGTTCGCGGAGCCCCCGATCATCCTATTGAAATTGCCGAAGATTCTGTACTGTTCGATGTACTACGTACTCGATCCATTTCTGTTAATTCGAGGCATGTCCAGGCAATTGCCGATGTAGGAGCCTCGTTTCATATCACGGCTACAGCACCAGACGGAATCCCTGAAGCGATCGAGAATGAGGATGGATCCGTCCTAGGTGTTCAATTTCATCCTGAGCGTATGGGCGATTCTATGATTCCGCTCTTCAAATACCTCATCAAGCGCACTACGCGCCAACTCTCTTAAGGTCCTCAACTTTTTAGCCGATAGTAAGGAAAAATGTCTGACACGGTAATCCCAACAGTGAACTCTTCCTACTGGCAACGCATCCGCCATCTTACTTTTATTGTACTCGCGGCGACCCTGGTGGTCGTTGGTGGATTTGTTTGGACAGGTCCTGTTCAAACGCTCACAACTCAAATGATTGACGATGGGCCGGCGCTCTCGTCTAATGGTGACTTCGAACCGGAACCAGACCGATTTCTTCCCCTTGAGGCGACTATTCCTCAGGCTTCTTTTACGGCACATGATTTAAAAAATCACCCCGAACGGATTCATGGAGAATATATCTCAGATCCATTTGTCTCATTACACGAGAACCACCAGGTAAACAGAGACCATTTGAAGCAATTCAGGGAGCTTCTCAATATCTATGAATCCAGGCAAGCTGAGGACGACAATTTCACGGTGCGTGTCATTGACCGTAGAACGAACGGTTTGTTAGAAAAATACACCATGGAGAACATCCGTGAGCAATTTCTCGCTTCACCATCTCCAGACTGGGAACTCATCGATGAAATTCGTAGCAGAGAAAGCAGCCGGCTTATCGGAAAATATAGACGGCGTGGCGTTCCTTTAGAGGACATTATGATCAAGTGGGGCCGGCTCGATCAAGTAAAAAGAGCTAGAGAACGAGACATTCCTTTTATCGAATACGAGGTCCAGTTATCTCAAACGCTCGGGCTTAGCCTGTTGGCAACAGAGCTTGGTACTGTCGAAACATTCAATTCTGACAAAATGGTTTCTACGGTTGGGGCAAGAGGCCGGTATCAAATGATGCCATATATGCTTCGGAAGTTTGATATTCATACCTATACCCTTTGGGCAAAGGGAGGCAACACGATTGAAGTTAAAGAAGAGTGGCACCCGCTACTTACCATGGAGCCTGCCTTTTCAATTATCCGAGGTTACAGCAATGCTGTAGGTCATGAAATTCCAGGTATCTCAGCCTACCATACAGGGCCGTTCAATATCTTTTTTATCTATGACATGTACCTGGAGCAGCAAAAAAACAACTTTTCAGCGGCTTCCACAGTCATGGATGCGTATCTATGGGCCTTAACGGAAGGGTTCGATGATGTTTCAGAAGACACCGGTTTCCGGCATTATTCCAGAAGCTATGTTGCGACTGCTTACGGTTCTTTCAAAGGTACTGAAGACCTTCCTGTAGACACTACACAAACCCACCTGACCGAACGTGTACAAACACAGCTGGGAGAAGACCTTTATCTTAGTGAACTTCTTGAGGCGCTTGAATCCATCCGGAATCAATTAGATTGGAGCTTTGCACCTGCGGATTCATCGCTGTACATGCAATTCAGATCGTTTAATCCGCACATTAATCTTCCCCAAGAAAAAGAATCAGACACAACACGGGTGCCAAAGGGAGCAGACGTATTCCTGGCTACCAGAAATCTGAATCGGCCTGTGCGTTTCTTTCTACCTCTTGGTGCCTCGGAGTTGCTTAAAGAGCACGGATTTGATCGATTTTCGGATGAGCACACATTCAAGTTTGATCATCAAACCTTTGCTATTTCAGAGGAAGATATCACCATTTGGGATCGGCAGTATGCGAAACTGGTGGAAGACGTTAAATTCTTTGGGTTTACCAGAGAAAACAGGGATCAGTTGAATGTGTTGGTAGATCGATTCGAGAAACTCGCGAACACCCAGCCATCAAACTTCAGAAGCTTGCAACTGAAAATTATCAAGCTGCATCAAGGCTTATGGCGCACTCGATACTGGAATGATCTCGCGAACAAAACGGCCGCCTTGTCTGGCCAGGTTGAGTTGACCGTTAATGCACCGCCTCCAGCGCCTATTGGGTTGACTAAACGCATTTCAGTAGCAGAGATCGAACTGATTGAGGAAGAATCGTTTTAGAAGTTGTGTTGATCAGGTATCGGATCGACGTTGTATAATCCGTTCCATCATCACATCCTGAAAACTTGTGTGTTCGTCTTCACCTTCTCCCTTATACAGCGAATAACGTCCATTGCTGCCTAGAACCCAAGATGACCTTCGATCAGATAGGGCAGCATGAAGAATCTGAATGGCACGTTCTTTAATATCCAGATCTTCTAATTCGGTTACAACTTCAACGCGGTCATCCAAATTACGTCGCATCCAATCAGCACTTCCTATTTGCACGAGAGGATTGTTGTTCTTGTGGAAATAGAATATGCGGCTATGCTCCAGGAAGCGTCCTAATATACTAACGACCTGAATATTCTCAGAAATACCAGGCAGACCGGGACGGAGGCGGCAGTGCCCACGTACGATCAAATCAATCCGCACTCCAACTTGGGAAGCCTTGTACATTTCTTGAATAAGAATCAGGTCATCGAGCGCATTCATGATCGCAATTACATGCCCATTACCATGCGCTTTATGGTTTTTAACTTCCTCTTGAATATGCTGGATAAACGTATTTCGCATGTCCCGAGGAGCTACCAAGAGCTTTCTGTACTCCTGTTCGTATTCATTCGATCTGCCAGTGAGTGCATTAAACAAGTTGATTACATCGTACCCCTTATCCAGATCAGCAGTAAATAACCCAAGATCTGTATACAATCGCGCTGTACTCGGGTTATAATTCCCCGTCCCTATATGGCAATATGTTTGAAGGCGCCCGTCCTCTTCTCGGATAACGAGGGTGACCTTTGAGTGCGTTTTGAGACCAACAACACCATAGGTAACATGCACCTCAGATTTTTCGAGCATTTTGGCCCATTCGATGTTGTTCTCTTCATCGAATCGAGCTTTCACTTCGACAAGGACTGCTACACTTTTCCCACGTTCAGCAGCCCGGACTAAGGCTTTAATAATGGGCGATTCATCAGAGGTTCTATAGATCGTTTGTTTGATCGAAAGCACTTGAGGATCTTCAGCAGCGGCTTTTATAAATTGAAGTGTGCTTGCATGGAACGATTCGTAGGGATGATGAACAAGGATATCTTTGTGTTTGATTGTAGCAAAGATATCATGCGGATTTTCAGCGTCAACCTCTGGTTTGAACTCATCGGGAATGACCGGCTCCCAGGAAATATATTGGTGTTCTGGTAGATTTAGATTTGCTAGATCTGCACAATCTGAATGGTCCACCATGCCATTCATAGTCTCATATACATCTTCCGATTGTAAACCCAATTCCTTTCTAAGAAGCAATCGTATATGCGCCGGCATATCATTTTGTACTTCTAGCCGCACAATTGTAGCGTACCGGCGAGCCCTGAGCTCTTCGGAAATCATTTCTAGGAGATCTTCAGCTACTTCTTCGTTCCTGCTTAGATCTGCATTCCTCGTAATGCGAAATGGATATACACCCAGTACATCCATGCCACGAAACAACTCTTGCACGTTGTGAGCAATTACTTGCTCTACAGGAACGTAGTGATGATGCTCATTCACCCGGATCCATCGCCCTCTTCCAGTAGGAACTTTGATTCGTGCAAAGTGCTCAGACCCTTTTACGGGATGCCGTAAGTTGACGGCCAGTGACAAACTTAAGTTTGATATAAAAGGAAATGGATGCCCTGGATCTACAGCTAAAGGGGTTAGTATGGGAAATAGCTGCTCATGAAAATACTTATTGACCCGATGCCTTTCTGATGGTTCTAGCTCACTGAATTTCTTGATCCAAACGTCAGCATCATTTTTTAATGCAGGTTTCAGATCATTATTCCAGACTGCTCCCATTGCTTTATACATGCTAGGTACAGCCCGAGCTATTAATAGAATTTGATCTTCTGGTGTACGCCCGTCTGGCGAGAGCCGACGAACCCCAGCAGCTATCTGCCGCTTTAGTCCTCCAACTCGCTTACGAAAAAACTCGTCCAGGTTTGAAGAAGCTATAGACAAAAAACGGACACGCTCAAGAAGAGGCACCCGCTTATCCATTGATAGAAAGAGAACTCGCCAATTAAAGTCTAACCAGCTGAGCTCCCTGTTAAAGTACAAGTCTGGATGGTCAGTTTCGAGTACTTTGGTGATTTCGGCTGGATCTGTGGCCTTGGGCAGTTTCTCAGCTGCATCATGGAATTGACTCAGCTCTGAAGCTTCTGGACGAAGAATTGGAGTGGATGGGACTGAGATTTTTTCTATGTTATCAGGTAAATGCTCATTGGTTACATCCACTGGAGTTTTAACTTGCTCGTAACGCATAAGGCATTGAACGGGTTTGGAGGAGGAGGCAGAGAGGGTTGAAAGCGTTAAATGTGGTGGCTTCCCTCGTCAAAATAAGATCGCATTTTTTTTGGTAAATAGCTCTAGCTAGGCACTATGTTACCGTGTCCTTCTCAATGTACTCCTATGTTAACATAATGTTACCAGTCTATATGTACTAGGTCGTGTAGACAATTAGAGCAATAAGGTAACGATAGCAGCGACGTGGACAAAAGCGAGATAGTTTCTCGCAGTTTTATCATAGCGTGTAGCTATTCGTCTATAGTGTTTAATCCGGTTGAAAAACCGTTCAACTTTATTACGATCTTTGTACAGGTTGCGATCATAGTCGCGTTGTTCTTTTCGGTTTTTACGAGGTGGCACGACGATCTCGATATCGCGTTCTTTAAGTTCATCGAGAAAGGGCTGGCTGTCATACCCTTTATCCCCGATAAAGGCTTGCGGTTCATAGCCTTCCAAGAGCATCTTGGCTTGTGTGATATCAGAGCGCTGTCCTTGCGTAAGGGTGAATTTAAGCGGATTTCCCAGTGCATCAACAGCTGCATGTACTTTTGTGGTAAACCCGCCACGGCTGCGCCCGAGGGCCTCAGTTTTGCAGTTGCTTTTTTTGTCCAGCGGCATGTTGATGAGCTCGAACACTCGTCGAGTCGAGCATCATCCATTCTAAATCTGGATCCTGTAACGCTTCGAAGACGCGACCCCAAACCCCTTTTTTGCTCCAACGATTAAACCGCTTATGGACCGAATACCATTTGCCAAAGCGTTCAGGCAAAGCACGCCAGGGTGCGCCGGTTCGGGCCATCCATATAATGGCGTTGATAAAGCCGCGATTATCATGGGCCGTTTGGCCGCAATCACTGGCTTTACCAGGAAGTAGGTGCTCAATTCGGCACCACTGTTCGTCAGATATTTCGTAATAGTGCATCGCTTCAGGGTTTTAATCCTGAAATCGACATCAAAGAACAAATGTTAATTGTCTACACGACCTAGTTTCCAGGAATATTTGCCCTGAAATCACAAAGATTGTGCTCTTGGTTGACCAGAATTAAACAGGAAGCCGATCAAAGACTTCGAGGCCGTACAAATAGTCAATATCAACCTTCCACTCTTGTCCGTCTCGAATGCACCTAGCAAACCCAACATCTTGCATTCCGCGAAGGACAAATTGCAGAGAGGCACCAGGGAGCGATATTTGGAAATGAATTG
>JAHQVL010000224.1 GCA_019634345.1 Rhodothermaceae bacterium | reverse complement strand
GTCCTTCTCAATGTACTCCTATGTTAACATAATGTTACCAGTCTATATGTACTAACTCCATGCCAGGAAATCGGGGTCCTCAATTTTTTTCTGCAACTGAAGCAAAGCCATGCGTTCTTCTAACAGCGGCTTCACATCTTCATTTTGCCGTTGTGCACGAAATATCCGCGATTTTAGGTTAGACAGGGCTTGCTCAATGCGTCTTCGCTTCAATTGCTTCATCGCACTGTATGCCGCTTCATGCGGATCCTGGTTAAATCTTGGGATGGAAATATTTTGCCGCCGTTCCCAGTTTTCGGAAGGTTCGTAGCGAAGCATGAGTATTTCAGTAGCCAATTGTTGGATGCGAACACCAAAACTACCATCTACAAAGGGCTGCTTAGTAACCTGCTCTTTTTCGTACAGCTCTAGAATATGACTAATGGAATTTTGAAGCGGCCCTTTGGTGAATTCATCTAGTGCCATGTTACCCATGATATATTCAACCATAGGAATTCCATGATCCAACATAATGCGTAGCAGCATCTTCTCTTGAGGAAGAGGCTCCTCAAATATCATCTGCTGATCCGTACTATTGGCTTCTTCAAATTCCTGATCAGCTTCAGAATAGTAGACGGTATCGGGCCTTTCTCTGGAAAAATTCTCAGCAGCAGTTGATGGAGGGGCTTGATAAGACTGCTCAGATCCGCTATTCGATTTCTTGGCTCTGGAAGCCTTCTTTCGCCCTTTAGATCGAGCGTTTTTTCCTCTAAGGACTTGATCCAATATCTCGAAAAGCCGGATATCAGGGATATCGAGAACATGACTAGCTTTGCGTATGAATGGATCAAACATCGAAGGGTCAGGCATTTTAGCAATGGTTTCGATAACCTTTCGTGTAAGCTGGGCTTCTCCTTCAGGCGTATTTAAGGATCCTCGATCTTTAGCCTGTGCATGCAGAAAACTCACAAAGTCCATCTTATTATTCTCTGCATAGTCCTCAAAAGCCGGCCCGCCATGTTCTCGCACATAAGAATCGGGATCCTCACCGTCTGGGAGTCCAAGACCATACACGCTTACTCCGTTCGACAGCAATAAGTCAATCCCTCTCAGAGCCGCTTTTGCCCCTGCAGAGTCAGCGTCATAAAGTACAAGAACACGTTGTGCATATCGCTTGATCAAGCTCACCTGGTCCTCAGTAAGCGCTGTTCCACTGGATGCAACGGCATGCTCGATACCCGCTTGATGCAAAGCAAGTACGTCCGTATAGCCCTCAACAAGAATCACCTCGCCTTTTTTTCTGATGGCATTTTTTCCGTGGTACAGCCCATACAACACCTTACTTTTGTGATAAACCTGCGTTTCTGGAGAGTTTATGTACTTAGCCTGGTTATCAGAGGGTTTTAATATGCGGCCTCCAAATCCTACTACTTTGCCGATGTGAGAAAATATGGGAAAGGTAACGCGCCCTCGGTAGCGATCGTAATGCCCCTCCGATTCATTACGAGGTATTACCAGGCCTGCTTTTTCAAGCGTTTCAGGGGCAATATGTTTTTGATGTGCCGCTTTAAGCAGACTGTCCCATTCATCTGGAGCATAGCCAACGCCATATTTCTTGATCGTTTTATCTGAGAACCCTCTCCCATAAAGGTATTCCAGGGCAGGGCGTCCCTGTTCATTCGCGGTAAGCTCATTGTAGAAAAATCGCCCTGCAAAACGTAATGCATGATAAACGGACTCTGCTTCAGAGAATTTCTGCGTGTCCTCTTCGTTCTCAGGCAGAGTGACTCCTGCTCTTTCTGCAAGCAGGCGAATGGATTCAGGGTAGGACAGGTTTTCGATTTGCATCATGAAAGAAAATGCATTCCCCCCTTGCCCACATCCAAAACATTTAAATATGCCCAGCGATGGATTCACATTAAACGAGGGCGTTTTCTCTGTATGAAACGGGCACAACCCTATGAAATTGGTCCCACGTCGTTTTAACCGCACATACTCTCCTACCAACTCAACAATATCAGTCCGCGATCGGATATCTTCGATATACTCTTCGGGTATGTACAATGTATTTGGATGTTAGAATAGTTCTGAATCCTTGCTCACGTGTGACGAACGCAAATCACAAGGCTTATCATGTCACACATCTTTTGTATTGCAGTGGAAATACAGATGGTTCCCTCAGCTCCAACCTGGTGCGTACCTCCTAGAAACCTTTCTCTCTCTGAGCGTGAGGTTCACGTTTGGCGGGCATCCTTTCACCAACTGAATGCTCTTTATGAGTCGTTCGAAGAAGTCATCTCCGTTGATGAAAAAGCAAAAGCTCGCCGGTATCGTTTTGACGAACATCGTAGAGAATATATCACTGCACGAGGTTTTTTGCGATTTTTATTGGGTGCATATGCGGGTCAAAACCCACAAGACCTCAAGTTTCTCTACAACCCATTTGGGAAACCAGCTCTTTATACTATCAACGGGAATCATAGAATAACGTTCAATCTTTCTCACGCTCATGGATTTGTGATCTACGGATTTTCAATCAATAGAGAAATTGGAGTCGATATTGAACGGATTCGCCCAGAAGCGGCGCACGATGGCGTTGCGGAACGATTTTTTTCTCCAAATGAAGTCAATGTCCTTCGCAGTTTGCCCATACATGCACAGCCGCAGGGCTTCTTTAATTGCTGGACGCGTAAAGAGGCGTATATAAAAGCCCGAGGCGAAGGGTTATCTATTCCCCTCAATCAATTTGACGTATCCCTGATCCCAGGACAGCCGGCCGAATTGTTAGAGTCCAGAGTCGATCCCAAAGATACCACCAAATGGACACTTCAGGCACTTCCTATGGGTACCCAATATGCCGCTGCCCTGGCCGTAGAGGGCAGCGACTGGGGCTTGAAATGCTGGGACTGGAGGAAGTAAATTCTTACTCTTTCAGTAAAAACGCCGATCTTTTCTGTTAAGGCAATGCAACTATACCTGCTCCTTCAATCGGACCAATTTCTGGTTTGTTTGAACATTGGCAGGCATTTAAGCTAAAACAGAGGACAATACAGCATATAAAAAAGTATTTACGCATAGACTTTAAGCTTTTTTCACTTGATACGAGAATCATGTTTTATAAGAATCTTGTAAACTAAGCTTCTCAAACATGATAGTGCAACAAAAACCAATCTCATCCTCCTCTAATATCGTTGAAGAGATTTTGAAATCAGGTATATCGTGGAAATTTTAGGAATCGACATCGGCGGATCGGGGATCAAGGGAGCCCCTGTAGACACCCAAACCGGCCAACTCACTAAAGAACGCTACCGAATAGCAACCCCTAAACCTGCAACTCCCAAAAAGGTTGTAGGGGTCGTCCAAGAGATCGTAGAACACTTTGAATGGAAAGACGCCATTGGATGTGCCTTTCCTGCGCGCATCAAGAAAGGCATTGCACGTACCGCTGCAAATGTTGACAAGTCTTGGCTTGGAACGAATGTGGAGTCTCTTATCGAAGAACGCACCAATTGCCCGGCTGTTGTCATTAATGACGCCGATGCAGCAGGAGTAGCAGAAATGGCTTTCGGGGCTGGAAAGAACCGAAAAGACATTGTCATGCTTCTCACATTTGGAACAGGCATCGGTAGTGCTCTATTCGTAAATGAAACGCTTGTCCCAAACACAGAATTTGGACATATAGAACTCCATGGTAGTTCAGCAGAGCATTATGCCGCTGATAGCGCCAGGAAAAAGGATGACCTCAAGTGGGGTGAATGGGCCCAGCGGGTTCAAGAATACCTCGATGTTATAGAGTTCCTCTTTGCCCCTGACCTCATTATCATTGGAGGCGGTGTTAGTAAACCCAATAAGAGGGAAAAGTACTTGCACGACTTGTACACCAATGCTGACCTCATGACTGCCGAGTTGCAAAACGAAGCCGGCATTATTGGCGCAGCGTATCGAGCCCGTCAACTTCTTGTAGCCTCCGATTAATTAGACCCTAGCCTTAAAACACGCTCCCCCATGGCCCTCCCAGATCGTATTCAATCAATAACGTCCCAACCTCTTACGAATGAAAATCGGCAGGAAGCACTGGCTTGTTTCAATGAGATTCTAGAGGGGTTAAATACTGGAGTCATTCGGTCGGCTTCAAGAAACGATCAAGGACAATGGGAAGCACACGGCTGGGTAAAGCAAGGGATTCTGCTTGGATTTAAGCTAGGCGGGCTCATTGATTACGCATCTTCAACGCTCCCCTTCTTTGACAAAGATACCTATCCCTTAAAGCCGTTGACACTAGCCGACAAGGTGAGGGTCGTTCCAGGAGGGTCATCCATTCGTACAGGCAGCTATCTTTCTCCCGGTGTGGTTTGCATGCCTCCCATGTATGTGAACGTAGGCGCGTATGTAGATGAAGGCACACTCATTGACTCCCATGCACTGGTCGGCAGTTGCGCACAAATTGGCAAGAGGGTTCATTTATCAGCTGCCGCCCAAGTTGGTGGTGTGCTTGAGCCCATTGGAGCCCTCCCCGTAATTGTGGAAGATGATGTATTTATAGGAGGTGGATGTGGGATCTATGAAGGCTGCATTATCCGAGAACGAGCCGTTCTGGCCCCAGGCGTTATCTTGACAGGTGCTACTCGTATTTATGATGTGGTGCATGAGCGAGTCATAGAGAGAGATGCAGGAACTCCTCTTGAGGTACCTGCGGGGGCGGTTATTGTACCGGGATCTCGCTCAGTCTCAACATCATTCGGTGAGCAGCAGGGTCTTTCATTGTATGCGCCTGTCATCGTCAAATACAGAGATGCTAAGACCGATGCGTCTACTTCTCTGGAAAGTGCACTTCGATAGACTCGAATCAATCGAGAGCGATATTATCTACGACAACGAGTGCTCCAGGATATTCGTCCACAATCTGTGAGCGCAATTGCTCGGCTTTTTCTCTATCTGTAAAATCACCAAGACGTACTCTGAAGTAGGGCTGCACATAGATATTGTGAATCGGGAGTTCCCCTTGAAATAGTGGATTTCGGGGTTCTTCATCTTTTTTCTTCTGCAGTAACTGGCTTACTTCGTCTACAAGAATATCCGCATTGTTTTTTTCCCTTACGAGTGCAATCTGAACACGGAACCCTGTCTGCCTAGATCCCAACCCATCGCTTGCACGACCCTCCATTAATTCAACAGGTACGAGATGTTCTGGCTCACTTTCCTCTATCACAAGATCTGAAGGATAAGGAGACGGGTCAAACGTCTCATACTGCGGTAGCACTCTCAGTTTATCCTCAAGGGTTGCCTCGCGTGGGGTATCTATATCAGTGGTAGGACGAGAACCTGAACATGCCGATAAGAAGAGTAGACAAAAGATAATTCCAGTAACAAAAGTGTGCATTCGCATAGAAGCAACGTGAGTGTCTAACAGCCAGTGGTAATTTCCCGAATTAACTTGAATCATACAAGTTTTATTGTATCGAGTTTCGTATTTCGATTATTCCACAAGCTCTAACTTTTCCTTTGCTTCATCCAGATTGTATCGTTTCCTTTTCTCCCATAGTGTCTTTTTAGAGATCCCCAAAATTCGAGCAACCTCGGCATAACTCACGTTATTGGCCTCCAGAGTATGGCGGATATAAGCGCACTCCAGTTCTTCGAGCGTTCCTCCACTTTCAAACCGGAAGTGGTTGCCGCTAATCAAGCTCAGATCAGCTTCAATAATATCCATGATGGCGAGATCTGCACCAGAAATCATCTTATTCTTGGCAAAAATGACAGCACGCTCTAATACATTTCGTAATTCTCGAACATTTCCGGGCCAGTTATGCTCAATGAGCTTCTCGGTAGCTTCCGGAGTAAATCCCTCTAAAGAACGCCCGAGATCCTCATTGTAGCGCTTAAGTAAGTTCTCGGCAATCTTTAATAAATCACGCCCCATAGAACGAAGCGGAGGAAGCATTAGATTGATTACATTAATGCGATAAAATAAGTCTCTTCGAAACTCCTTCTTAGCAATCTGTTCTTCAAGACCGGCATTTGTCGCGCAAAGAATGCGCGTTGTAACCCGAATCTCTTCAACTCCACCTAGCCGGCGAAATATGCGGCTTTCCAGAAAAGATAATAGCTTGGCTTGCAGAGCCAGACTCATTGAGTCTATTTCATCCAGGAAAAGGGTCCCTCCATCAGCTACTTCCAAGAGACCAGGCTTTGCATCTCGGGCGTCTGTAAAAGCGCCCTTTTCATATCCAAACAACTCTGCCTCTAGCAGATTGTCAGGTAAAGCAGCACAATTTATCTCGACAAAACGTCCTGCATTATAGAGAGAATTAAAATGAATGGTTTTGGCAACCAGGTTTTTCCCAGTTCCCGTCTCACCACGTATCAGCACCGTCGTATTAGGCACATCCCTCAATAATTCGATGGTATCGCGTACTTTTGCAATGGCATCACTCTCACCCAACAGCCCGTGAATCGGGTATTTTTGTTGCTGTTTCTTTTTCCGCACCTCCAATTCTGGACGGACTTCATACATATTGAATGCCTTTGAGATGAGGGTTCTCATCTCCTCCAGGTTAACGGGCTTTTGGAGATAATGAAAGGCTCCAAGGCGCATGGCATCCACAGCAGTCTGAATAGACGAATGCGCTGTCATAATAATGACAGGTAGCATCTTTTCCCGAAGGTGTAGGGATTCTATCAGTTCAATTCCATTCATGCCCGGCATCATTAGATCCGTCAAGATAAGATCCGGACATTTCTTCTGATCGATTTTGTCCAATAATGCCTGAGGATTGACGAATGCCTGAGCGTCGTACCCGTCTCGATTCAGTACAGTAACGAATAATTCACCGATTTTGGGTTCGTCGTCGACGATATAGATCTTTTTTTTCACGCTAGAGAGTTAACGGGTTGGAAGAAAAGCAATGTCGATAAGTCTGCAACTTTGATGGGACTTTGTCCTACCCGGATAAGCTTCCTATCGGACAAAAAGCAGAAAGGTTTAGTTTTTACCCATCAAGATATTGTGCCACCACTACATTCTAGCAAAGCAGGTAATTACGTAACCCATCGATACAAACTTTCGTTTCAACTCTAGCAGGTTTTTTTGATAAATAACATTTTCAATTCTTCTGCAAGAAGATTTGTTTAAAATAAGCGTTCGGGAACAGAAGTGAGCAGTCGGATTATTTACTTCTTGGATTTCCTCGTCTCGAATTTCTACCTATCCCCTGGATATGCGCTTCAAGCATTCTCTCTTCCTCACGTTATTTATCTTGGGATGCCAGGCATCTCCTCAATCACCTGACGCATCTGAAATTGCTACGTTGAGTAGCTCCCCTTCGACGGACTCCATTTTTGTAACCGATGACCTGGGCCGGAGAGTACTGCTGACTCGCTATGTGAGCCGTATCGTTCCAATTGCTCCAAGTCTGACAGAAGTCCTGTTTGCTGCAGGTGCTGGGCCAAATATCGCAGCTGTAAGCCATGCAGATAACTTTCCCGAAGAGATCAAAACCTTGCCCCGCTTTAATTCTCTTCCAATGGATTATGAGGCATTGGTCCGCATACAACCTGATATTATTCTGGGCACCGATCAGATAAACAACCCGCGTGACGCTCATTTATTCGAATCATTAGGAACGCCTGTTCTTTATTTCTCTTTCAATTCATGGGCTGATGTACCTCGCGTCATCCGATATGTAGGGATGATTACAGGAAATTTGGAGGAATCCGATGCTACTGCAGATTCTCTAGAGCAACGCGTAGAAACGCTTCAAGAACAAATTCGCGACGAGGTAGCCAGGCCTAGAGTACTTATCCTGATCGGAAGCGAAAAACTGTTTACCTTTGGGAAGGACAGTTATGTGCATGAACTTATAGAAATTGCAGGGGGCTTTAGCATTACAGAAAGCCTGGACTCCTCTTCGCCCGAACTAAGTGAAGAATATGTGATCGAGGCGGATCCTGATCTTATTCTAGGTACATTTGCCAGAGAGGTTGATTTGCTTGAAAATCATCCTTCGTTTCAGTCTGTTGCTGCAATTAAAAACAACCAGATTTGTATGGTGGAAGCCTCTCTCATTCTGCGGCCAGGCCCTCGCCTGGTTCAAGGCATGGAAGAAATTGCCGAATGCATCCGTACACTGGTTGTCCCAAGGGCTGAGGAGCCGTCCACACCACAATCTTAATGAAATCAACCTGGATTCCCACCTTAATCCTGGTTTTCACCTCGTTCTTGGTCATCATTGGAGGCGTCGTTTTGGGGCCTACCATTTATTCATTTCAAGAAATTTTGCAGGTGATCACCTCAAAAATGGGGTTTACCAATAATCAATTGGATAACGCCACAACTACTATCGTTTGGCAAATTCGGCTTCCTCGTGTCTTACTGGCCTATCTAGTTGGAGCGGGACTCTCTCTTATCGGACTTGCCATGCAAACGCTTGTCCGCAATCCACTCGCTGAACCGTACATACTAGGCATTGCTAGCGGAGCATCTGCCGGAGCCTCGCTCTTTTACCTTGGTTTCCTCCCCCCATTTATTTCGGTAGCGCTAACTCTCCCACTCGCTGCATTTTTAGGGAGCCTGTTTACGATGGTCCTGGTTTTATTCATTTCTTACAAGGACGGTGAGCTTCAAATTACCCGGCTATTACTTGCCGGAGTCGCTCTTGCTTCTCTGATGGGGGCAGTCAGCACCTTTGCCACCTTCGCTTCGCCCGATCTGGAAAAGATGAAAACCGTCATGTTCTGGCTATTGGGCTCCTTTTCTGGTAGCCGATGGGATTTAGTTCTACTTCCCGCATTAGCTACATTATTAGCGCTTGCGTTCTTATTGATATTCAACAGACCATTAGACGCTTTACTACTTGGGGAGGAATCAGCGCATCATCTTGGCGTACCCGTTCAATTGTTCAGATGGCTGCTCATTGGGTTGGCTGCCCTGGTTACCGGGCTTCTCGTTGCCGCTGCGGGTGCAATTGGATTTGTAGGTCTAATAATCCCTCATTCTATCCGCGCTGTTGTAGGTGTATTGCATCGCAAGGTAGTCCCATTGTGTTTTTTTGCAGGAGGTATCTTTATGGTACTTGCTGATGTTGCAAGCCGTACCATACTTCCTGGTGAAGAACTTCCTATTGGAATGATTACCGCCCTATGTGGTGCTCCGTTCTTTTTGTGGCTTCTGAGAAAAAACCCTTACCGCTTTGGGCAGTAAGCAATCAAACCATATCAATGGATATATTGGTTGGAAAATGTAGAACTTCTTTATATTTGCTCTGTATATCTTTTAATGTTTTCAAAAATTTTTGAAAATTAGACTATGAGCTCATCTCCCGCCCTACTTGAAGATCAGAAAAGCTCCATCGCCCACATTGATTCGACGCGCGTAATTACGCTTCAGAGTATCCAGAATCCAGTGGAAGATGAGTTGAAATCGTTCCAGATGTATTTCAAGACCTCCATGCGGACATCCGTGGGTCTCCTGGATCGAGTTATTCGGTACCTCATGCGCCAGAAAGGGAAACGCATCAGGCCTGTGCTGGTCCTGCTTGCAGCAAAAACGTGTGGCCCTATTTCTGAGAAATCATATCGAGGTGCTGCCCTTGTTGAGCTTCTACATACGGCAACGCTTGTCCACGATGATGTGGTTGACGATGCGGACCGCCGTCGGGGTATGTTTTCCATTAATGCTTTATGGAAGAATAAAATTGCTGTACTGCTTGGTGATTTCCTACTCAGCCGTGGTCTTTTGCTTGCACTTGATCACAAAGACTATGAGTCTCTTCACGCCCTATCGGATGCCGTACGCAGGATGAGCGAAGGGGAGCTTCTTCAAATCGAAAAAGCTCGAAAACTAGACATTGATGAGGACACCTATTACAAAATTATAGCCGACAAGACCGCTTCATTAATTTCGGCCTGTACACGAGTGGGTGCTCTCAGTGCCAGTGACGATCCAACAGCTGCTGATCGCATGCACCAATTTGGTGAGAAACTTGGCATGGCATTCCAAATCCGGGATGATCTCTTCGACTATGGCATCAAGGACGTAGGAAAGCCTTTGGGTATAGATCTGCAAGAGAAAAAAATGACATTGCCTTTGATTTTTGCGCTGAGCCATGCGTCAAGTAAGGATAAGAAGCGTATCATGCGCATCGTTCGGCAAAAGAAGAAAAGCAGGGCTGATGTAAAGGTGGTAAATAAATTTGTTCTTGAATTAGGTGGGATTGATTATACACGTAACCGCATGTATGATTTTGCTGAAGAAGCACGCAGTATCTTGCTTACATTCCCTGAAAGCGCAGCTCGATCGGCCATGCTAGACCTGGTTCAATTTACTATTCAACGCCAGAAGTAACATGCCATCCCTTCACTTGTTAGGCACTGGAGCAGCCGTCAGTGCTCCACACCGTACGACCACCATGCTGGCTGTCTCTAACGACCAGTCGTTATTTTTGATTGATTGCGGAGGAGACGTCGTTCAGCGTATCATGGCTGCCGGCATCGACCCCACCCTATTTACAGGAATGCTGGTTACTCACGAGCATGCAGATCATGTATCGGGCTTCCCCCTCTTTATGGAAAAGATTTGGCTTACGGGCCGCCATACACCAGTGCCTGTATACGGTCCTCCCCAAGGGATCGATCAGGCTCGCCGCTGTTTCGAAACGTTTGATGTCAGTTCATGGAGAAATTTCCCAGATATTGAATGGCACCAAGGTGTAGGCTTGACGGTAGATGATAAACACTGGCGAATTACAACGGACTGGGTAGAGCACAGTGTCCCGGCTGTCGGTATGCGGATTGAGTGTAAGCAAACGGGAACCATCGTTGCCTTTTCTGGCGATACAGGCCCAACTGAAAGCGTTGTTCGTCTAGCAACGGGAGCCGACATATTGGTCCATGAAGCCACCGGGAGCGGCCCGGGTCATTCGACAGTGAATGAAGCAGCTGACGTGGCACAAAAAGCAGGTGTTAACCGGCTCATCCTTGTGCATCTTCCTCCTACACTGGATGACGAAGCCCTTGAACGTGCACGAACAGTCTTTCCAAATATTGAATGGGGGGAAGAACTTGGTACATATCCATTAGAGAAGAATCACCTACCATGCCGATAAACAAGAAATCACTGTATCTCCTCTTGGTAGTCGTTGTAGGTTTTCTGGCTTTCAACGCTGTACAAAAACTGCCTGAAATTGTTGAAGACCCCATGCCCTGGTTACGAGGGATTATTATATTTTGCGCTGTCTTCACCGTTAGCATGGTTGCTTTAAGATTTCTAAGACTCTTTAAAAGCAAGTCATCTGTTAACGACACCTCATCTCAGTAAGACGTGATCCTACGTCTGAATTACCCCGGGATTGAACGGTGGAATTTCAGGATTATGATTGGCCATATCAAGGCCTTTACTGATCCACTCCCTTGTTGTAGCAGGGTCAATGAGTTCATCAACCCATAGCCGAGCAGCAGCATAATAGGGCGTCATTTGGTCGCGATATTTTGCTTCGATAGAAGCCAGTTTTTCAGCTTGTTCTTCTTCAGAAAGGGTCTCTCCCAACTTTTCAAGTTTTGCCATCTGCACTTGAAGCAATGTCTTCGCCGCTTGCTTCCCACCCATTACAGCGATGCGTGCAGTCGGCCACGCACAGATAAGACGAGGATCATACGCTTTTCCACACATCGCATAATTTCCAGCGCCATACGAGTTGCCGACAATTACAGTAAGCTTCGGGACAACCGTGTTAGCAACTGCATTTACCATCTTGGCCCCATCCTTAATGATTCCCCCATGTTCTGCCCTGGTACCCACCATGAAGCCTGTTACATCCTGAAAAAACACGATGGGGACGCGTTTTTGATTGCAGTTCATGATAAACCGGGCGGCTTTATCGGCTGCATCCGAGTAAATCACTCCCCCGACCTGCATTTCCCCGCTTTTACTTTTTACTACCAATCGTTGATTGGCTACAATACCCACGCTCCAACCATCGATATGGGCATACCCTGTGATCAGCGTTTTCCCGAATCCATCTTTATACGGAAGCCAGGAATCCTTATCGATGATGCGCGCCAGGATTTCCTGCATGTCATAGGGTTGATTGGACATCTCAGGAATTAGCCCATAAATTTCCTCACTTGAAAACTCGGGCATAACCGATTCGATGCGCGTAAAACCGGCAGTCTGCCTTGGACCGAGGTGGGATACAATACCTCGGATGGTTTCTAAACACTCATCATCGTTTTCAACCCGATAGTCAGTTACACCGGAGATCTCAGTGTGCGTCACTGCGCCACCCAGAGTTTCCTTATCTACAGTCTCTCCTATAGCTGCTTTAACCAGAAAGGGGCCTGCAAGAAATACAGAACCCGTTCCATTGACAATCAGCGCCTCATCACTCATTATCGGAAGATAAGCACCGCCAGCTACGCAGCTACCCATGATGGCAGCAATCTGAGGAATCCCGAGACTAGATAAGCGCGCGTTGTTTCTGAAGATGCGTCCAAAGTGCTCTTTATCTGGGAAGATCTCCGCTTGCATTGGTAGATATACCCCAGCCGAGTCAACCAAATAAATGATGGGGATTTTATTCTCTAGTGCGATCTCTTGGGCACGCAGGTTCTTCTTTGCTGTGATTGGAAACCAGGCTCCAGCTTTTACTGTGGCATCGTTTGCTACGATCACACACAAACGTCCCTCTACCAATCCAATTCCGAGTATGGTCCCGCCGGAAGGGCAACCTCCATCCTCTTCATACATTTCATAGCCAGTAAAAAGACCAATCTCAGTAAATTCCGTTTCGTCATCCACAAGCTTTGCGATGCGCTCCCGTGCAGTCAGTTTTCCACGCTTGTGTTCGCGTTCAATTCTTTTAATCCCCCCTCCCAGTTTCACCTCGTCCGCACGAGCATACATATCTGCGAGAAGACTTTCATATCGCTCTTTTCTCGCTTTATAGGATTCAGACTCTACAGGTGCCAGCTTACCAAACATGAATGACAGATTATATGATGAGATCTCAAGTTGCTAGAAAATAGCTCTTCTACGCTCATAATGCCATCCCGTTCTTCAGGATGAATATCTAATGGTACCAGAAAGAGAAAAAGCCGGCTTCGCTAGAAACCGGCTTCACTACCATATTAAGCCTGCAGTTAACAGAGCGTGCTAGAAAGGCTTACAAAATGGACATCATTTTCTGGCGAATTTCCATTTTCGATTCACCAGTTTTTTCATGAATCAGGCTTACCATCTTGCGCAAGTTACCGCGGGCTCGTTTCAGTTCTGCGTCTTCAAAATCAGCATTTCTCCAAATGGACTCAATCTGGCTTTTGACGTTCGTCCAATTCTCATTCATGTTGCTAGTAGCCATAAAGCATCTGTGTGTATTTGGGGACCTTGGTTGAAACGAGTTGTTATTCAAAAGAACAATGTAATACCTTTGTTTCAAAACGCAGATAGAGACTTTGTTAAGAATTGCAGAATCATCTATAAATCCTATCAGGTATGTACGAGAAAACCACTACACGTAAGCCAGAACTACAGTACACCACACGAATATAACGACTCACTCAGCGTCTGTATCGTGTTATGAAATAAATCATGGTAGCAATTTTAGGCGGTGGCATTGCCGGTTTGACAGCAGCTTTTGAGCTGGAGCAGCAAGGTATAGATTTTGAACTTTTTGAAGCTTCGGATCACATAGGTGGGAAGATTCGGTCTGAGCGCATTGACGGGTTTATTATTGAACATGGGCCAAACTCGTTGCATTCGTCCTCGGCCCTCTTGCAACGAGTGATACAAACATGCGAACTAGAAGAGCATCAGCTCTTTGCTCATGAGGATGCGAAGAAGCGATATGTAGTCCGTAATTCAATCCCCAGGGCCTTACCGACGAGTCCACCAGCTCTGCTGTCTTCAGATTATTTCTCTTGGAGCACTAAACTCCGTCTCGCTCGCGAGCCGTTTATCGCAAAATTCGAAGGTAACAACGAGGAATCCGTCGCTCAATTTATCCGAAGGCGCTTGGGTCAACACGTACTCGATTATGCTGTTGATCCTTTTGTGACGGGCATTTTTGCAGGCAACCCGGAGTCCCTTTCATTAAGGCACGCCTTCCCTTCGTTGTTTGAGATGGAACAGCAAGAAGGTTCTTTGTTAAGAGGGCTCCTTACGCGCAAGAAGGAGAGCAATGGTTCTTCGGGCCGGCCTATCTTTTCATTCCAGGAGGGCGTTCAAATGCTTTCGGATGCCATTGCCAATCGGTTTAGAGATCACATCCATACGAATAAATCAGTGATCTCCATCGCACCTTCAGGAAAGCGATGGCGTGTTGAGACAGCAGAAGATGAACGTGTAGAGTCTCACAATTTCGATGCAGTAATCTCTACCATTCCACTGCCACAATTGGCGGAGGTATCTTTAAAAGTAGACCTTGACCTGGCTCCGTTCAATAAGGTCTCTTACCCACCAGTGACTGTTGTTACGATGGGATTTGAGGCTTCTGCCATTGCCCACCCATTAGATGGATTTGGTATGCTGGTGCCCTTAAAAGAGAAGTCTAAACGTATTCTGGGTACCATCTTCGCATCCTCTGTTTTTCCAAGCCATGCTCCTGAAGGTTGTGTACAACTAACAACGCTAATTGGCGGTACCCGTCAGCCAGACATGAGCCGGCTCACAGACGACCTATTGGAGTATTTCGTACTCGATGATCTTCACGAACTGCTGGGTATTTATGGAGATCCTATCCTTGTGCAATACAATCACTGGAAAACGGCCATCCCTCAATACAACGTGGGATACGGTGTAGTTAAAGCTTTAATCAACAACCTGGAAGCCTTGCACGCAGGCCTTTTCTTCGCTGGTAATTACCGGCAAGGCATCTCTGTTTCCGATGCCATGGAGTCAGGATACAACGCAGCAGTACGTACAGCAAAATTGCTTCGATAGGTGTCTGGCGCTCTACTGTGAACCAGAAGCCGCTCTTGCTTTACCGATGTACTCAAAAAGGGTTTTATCTACAGCACCACGGCTCGCTTGCTCCGGACCTTCTTCCTGATACATCCTTCCGAGTGATCGCTCGACCTCCGGATCCCCTCCCGTAAATGCTTGAATGAGTTCTGCCATTCGAGAAACCAAGACCTGCACCTTTTCATCAGCAGGATCCAAACCATTTTCCATAGCATTTCGGAATGCACTGTTGAGCTCTGTCCAGTCCTCCTGTGCCTTTTGCATACCTTCTTGCCCCAAGGCTTCTCTTCTTTTCTTGAGAGACCCAAGCTGCTCTTCGGTATAATATTTTTCGTGCATCTTCATCATCTTTATCGTGTCTATAACTTCATTGATTGAGGGAACAGTGCCTCGATTACAGTGCTCAGAAATGGACCTCAACCGAGAGAGAAGCAATTCCTGCTCGCGTATTTGATCTTCAACTCGTCTGATATGCATCTTGAGCACATTAGGCAAGGAATACTCTTCGTGATCGAGTACTTGCCGTATGTCCTCCAAAGCGAAACCAAGCTGCTGCAACGACAAAATGCTCTGCAATCGCTGGACCTCAACCATACCATAAAGGCGATATCCTTTTTCAGATCGACC
>JAHQVL010000223.1 GCA_019634345.1 Rhodothermaceae bacterium | reverse complement strand
GCTTGTTCTAGTTGGGCTTCTAACGATACAAGATCAACCTCAACGAGCGTCTTTAGTGAAGCAAGAGCTGCCCTAAAATCGGACTCAGCAATCTCCAGGTTGGTGCGATGTGTGCTGGTTGGTGCGGAGGTAGAAAGCCAATGGCCTCCGACAATCTGCCGGATGCGGCCCAGGATACCGGGCATACCTGGTTCACTTCTTCTTGGCTGTGTGCGATCGCCTTCAAATTGCTCTCTTACATCTTGAAATCGAAGGCTCATCGTTCGAGCCTCCTCGTACAGACTGGCATCAAGGTCCGGAGTAGATTCAATGGCTCGCATAATATACGCCATTCGATCACTCGTTTCCTTGAGGACTTCATAGGCTCCGTATGCGGCGCGTTGCAATCGGCCTGTCTCTTGCTGGAAGGCCCAGATCGCATCGCGATCTGCGGGAGGCAGAGAAGGTGTACCCAGGCTTTCGACTGTAAAAGGGGTAGGTCCTACCAGCTCCGTCTCAACCCCATCCACGCGTTTGTATAGGCTCACCGTATATTCACCAGGCACGGCATAGGGACCGTTACCAGAATTTCCGAGCGACACAGGCGTAAATGCTGGGTACCGTAGATTCCAGGTAGCTCTATGCATGCCTTTAGCGGTCTTCCCGTCAATGCGGCGTACCACTTCACCGGCTTCATCCCGGACCACAAGAACAACAGACGGTTTTTCTTCCCTATCTTCTGTTTTTAGTTCTTCCCAGGTCGGATAAAACACGTCTTCCCCTTCCTTTGCCAATTCCTTTTCAGCGTCCTGGCGCACAGCCTTTCGCGTTTTCAGCGACTCTTTTATGTAATACGTAAACGTCGCCCCATAGGGTGGATTATCTGCGGTGTAGAAACTCGCTCCTTGAAACGCCTTGCCCGACCCAGCCAGCGGTCGATCCTGGATATACATCCAGGCTTTTTCAACAGGAAATAGAAAGCCTTCCTCTTCTACGATCTCCTCGTTTAATGTACGCAAGGGTGTATAATCATCCAGAATATAAAAGCCCCTTCCAAACGAAGCTGCAACCAGGTCATTCTCCCTGCGCTGAATTTCTAAATCACGGACAGCAATCGTCGGGATACCTGACTTCAATTGGATCCAGCTATCGCCTTCGTTTTGTGTTGTGAAGATGCCAAATTCTGTCCCTACGAACAGCAATGCTTCGTCCACATGATCTTGAACAACAGTGTAAGTGGACCCTCGCTCAGGCAGATCTCCGGCAATCGAAGACCAACTGCGTCCACGATCCGTGCTTTTTAACAGGTAGGGTTTAAAATCCCCTTTCTTATGGTTGTTAATGGCAACGTATACGGTATTTGGGTCGTGCAGAGAGGCTTCTATATCATTGATATAGGCCATATCAGGAACACCAGGAAATCGTTCGATTTTTTGCCACGTTTCCCCTCCATCCTCAGTTACTTGTACTAACCCATCGTCAGTCCCTGCATAAATCAGCCCTTCAACCAGGGGAGATTCTGAGACAGATACAATGGTCCCGTAAAACGAAGTAGAGTTGTTCTTGGCAACTGCATCTACACTCCACACTCGATCCATGACTTCAAGCGTATTGCGGTCCAAGTTGCGTGTCAGGTCGCCACTGATGGCTCGCCAGGTATCGCCTCGATCATCAGACTGAAAGAGAATTTGTGATCCGTAATAAATGCGTTCGTTATTATGCGGACTGATCAGCAACGCCGAATCCCAATTCCAACGCAATGCTGGTCCATCAGCCGTAGGTTGGGGTTTGATGTCTATCCGTTCGCCGGTTCGCCGATCATAACGAATCAGCCCCCCGTATTGCCACTGTGAATAGACGATGTTTGGGTCCTCAGGATCAACTGCTGGGTCAAAACCATCCCCAAATACGGTAATGAACCAATCGCTGTTACGGATTCCATGTACATTGGTCGTTTGCGAAGGGCCTCCCTGAGTTGCATTGTCCTGTGTGCCGCCGTAGACATAATAAAACGGTTCGTCGTTGCTTACGGCTACTTTGTAAAACTGGGTCAACGGAAGGTTTGCAAAATACTTGTATGTTTTCCCTCGATCCCACGTCTCATAGATGCCTCCATCAGAACCAATGATCAGATGATCCGGGTCATCCGGGTCAAACACGATCGCATGGTTATCCACGTGCTTGTTGTCTTCCCCAAGGCGTGTAAAAGTCGCACCACCGTCTTCAGACACCATCGTGTACGTATCCAATGAATAAATACGATCCAGCTTATGCGGGTCCGCATAAATCTCCTGGTAGTACTGAGGGCTTCCGGATACGTAATCGCTCATTTTCTTCCACGACTCCCCTTCATTCGCAGAGCGAAAAAACCCTCCTTTATCCCCCGTTGCCTCTACAATAGCGTATACGATTTCCGGGTTTACTGGAGAAATGGCCAATCCAATCCGCCCTTTGTCTCCTGAAGGCAGTCCTTTATTGATTTCTCGCCATGTTTCTCCCCCATCCGTCGATTTATGGATGGCAGAACCGGGACCTCCGTTGATGAGTGTCCACACGTGACGCCGGCGCTGGTAGGAGGAGGCATAAAGTACATCTGGGTCACGCGGATCCATGACCAGGTCACTGACTCCCGTGTGCTCGTCAATTTCCAGTATCAATTCCCAGGTTGTACCGCCGTCCGTAGTCTTATAAAGCCCCCGATCTCCACCAGAGCTCCAGAGTGGACCTTGAGAAGCCACGTAAACCACGTCAGAATCCCGTGGATCAATCAAGATGCGTGAGATATGTTCTGAGTTATCGAGTCCTACTTTATTGAAACTGGCTCCGCCATCCAGCGATTTGTACAACCCATCTCCATAGCCAACACTCCGCTGGCTGTTGTTTTCCCCAGTGCCCACCCAAACAGTGAATCGGTTATTGGGATCAACAGCAACGGTGCCAATGGAATAAGAAGGATAGGAATCAAAAATAGGCTCCCACGTTGTGCCCGCGTTGACCGTTTTCCATACTCCACCTGATGAAGCGGCTACGTACCACGTGCTTCGCTTCACAGGGTCTACGGCTATCTCTCCAATCCGCCCCGACATGAGTGCCGGACCAATACCACGGAATGACAATCCAGACAGTAAACCGGCGTCAATTTCGGGAGTAGCGTTTTCATCCTGGGCCTTCAGCGGAGAGGCCACAAAGGTACAAATGAGGATTACCCAAACAGGCAACCAACGTCTTCTAAAGTACATACCAGATACCTTTTGATTAGCTTACCCGCTAATCTACGACGCCAGTCCTATCCCTGCAAGCATGCTCAGTACTCAGCGTTAACGACTGATAGTTAGCATCCTTCCGGCGTAGGGCAATTATCTACTGGTTCCTGGTGTTTTACTTCCCAGATAGCAGTACCCATGCCGGCCAGCGTGAGCACAATACCGAACCCAACAAAGAGGCTGAGTCCTTTGGTAGGCATGTTTAGGACGATGGTCATTAGCCCTACCAGAATCATGAGTAACGAAACGAAGATATGGTCGGGGCTAACAGAGCGATTATGTGTATTCATCATGTTTATAGCCTCCTTCTGTGTGTCTTATGCGAGGTTGCACTTTACTTGACGGGAATTTCCTGAAAAAGATGCAAGGATGTTGCCAAAAACTCAGGCAGGATCCCTATATATTTGTTATACACCTAATAAGGCGTATATTACCTAAACAGACCGGCATTTCTTTTTTGCAACCCAGTATGAACCATTAGACAGTGCTATTATCTTCACGTACTGTTCATATTGGAGGACACTCATGTATACTCGATTCAGCGTTACGCGCATCAATGCTCTTTTTGCAACAATCGCAATTATTGCTGTCACACTCCTAACGGCCCAAACAATCACCCAGTACTCATCCGCGCAGGAAGCTCCTACACCTGAACAAAAACAAGTCTTCAATCAGTGGGAATACAAGGTGTTTGACTTGGAGGCTTATAGTTCAAACCAAACGAGTACAGACAAACTCAATCAAGAAGTTTCGGAGCTGCAATGGGAGTTGATAAGTACAACCAGAGGGAATCTAGTTTTTAGGCGCCCGGTGAAGGTGATTAGATAGGCCTAGTTTTCGTCTTCATACCCGTCTTCACCCTGCTCTCCCCCAAAGGAAAGAGCGCCGCTCGTATACTCTGTCCCGAAGGTAGCGCCTAAGATAGCGACTTGCATAATGGCCGATTCGAAATCGGCATCTTGCAATGACGAAAGCGGATGTACATAAGCGGAATACACAATACCATCACTGATCGCATAGCGCGCATCAAGGGCAGAATGGAAGTTAGCCTGAAGCATGCTGTATTGCTGAGCGATGGTCATCTTATCGGTTTCGATGATCGGTGAGATGATACGCATGCGGTCGTAAGTGAGATCGTAGATGCACATAAGGAAAACGCCTTCCACCTGGAATTGCCAAAAATTCGGCCCAACTTCTACATCTGTGCCTACCTCAAAGATAATCGATCCCATTCGATCGGGGGTCATGTCCTGGGCATGCGTGGTTTTGGTTGTAATACCAAAGCCGATGGCTCCATATACTAACATTGAAAGTAGAAATTCGCGTACTCGTAGAGGTTGTCGCATATGGAGTGTTTTAATTGATTGTAAGACCTAATACTGCGATCCTGGGGGCTTAAAAAAATGCAACCCTACCCGGATAGAGCGATAACTTCCAGCCTTGTCACCCTGAGCTAGCCGAAGGGTCTATGCTCTATTTCAGCACCAATGGAAATGCAATGCATAGATCCCTCGATAAACTCGGGATGACAATTCGAGATGTCATCAGCAGCAGTATTACACATTTACTGTATTAGTCTATTTACCTTAACGATCGTTTCAAGCTAAACGAAATTCGGAGTATGCAAGCATGCATTATATACTTAAAGGTAATGCCATAAGCATGTGGGATCTTCTATAAAGTAACGCCGGCTGAACGCAGCGTATCGTTCTGCCTGTTCTCTGACCGCACCACCTCCACCACCGCCTTCGCTTGCTGCCCAAAGCAACCGGATACGCTCCTCTTGCCGGCTGAAGGCTTGTTGGCCGGCGGATATAAAACGATCCAGTGTATCGGTGACATCTTGTCGTGTACAATGATCTAGGAAGAGAATGTGCTTTACAAAGAGAACCTCAGCTGATCGATTATACTTCTCCAGGCACTGATAACCAGGCACATTGCCACACTGGAGATCCACAGGAGGAACATGTATTCCCCAATACACTGGATTTGTATCCCCAAAAGGCGCTATAGGTCGTGGAATCATTTGATCTATAAGGACCGATTGAGGCGTCCAGAGCCGATCAACAGGTGGAAGAGCCCGCCTAAGGCGGCTCGCCAAATACGTTCGTGCAATCTCAGTGATTTCATGAAGGGTTAAGGGCCGCTGGTTGCATTGAAATTGAAAAACAGTAACGCTCCGGTTAATCGCATCATGAGACGTATTGCCTGTTCTAATGTATTCTTGAATAGCACGAAGCCGGGCATTTTCGCCCAGCGCAACATGATGAAAGAGCGTACCAGGGTTAAATCCCTCTCCATAACGAGCCTGGGGCTGCGCCCTCGGATGAACGCGCATAAAATTAATGGTACTCTGCGCACGATCTCTTGAAAGACGCAGGTTTAGTTCGTTCTCGCCGGAGCGGCTCGCTCTCCCCATGACTGCGATCGGTATTCGGTAGTGGACCATAGCACTAAATATCCTGCTTCGCATCCACCTGTCGAGAATACGTTCATGCTCCGGTTTAAGTACATGATCTGCGAATCCAAAATTCCAGATAAAAAGGCCCCGATTGTTTGGGAGATACACGCCTTGTCCTTGAGGAAATTCCTCTGCGTTTTCTTCTTCCTGGCTTTGAGGTCTTCGGCGGGTATTTCTCTCAGCACGTCCAGTACCTCGATGCCCGTGGGTTAAGCGATCGTCCGGTTCCATACCCTATACCGAAATATCTGCATCGGCGTCTCCATTTACCTCTACTCGCTTATCTTCATCTGGGTGATGAAGTAACGGATTTTCGAGGATTAGGCGATACGCTTTGCGAAGGCTTTCCAGCCGTTCCATGCGCACTTCTTCCTGTACCTTCAGTACGTCCAATGCGCGATGTTGCTGCTTGAAATGCTCAAGCAATACATGTTCTCCTTTCAAGGCTTCAATAAATAATTGGCCAGTAGGAATAACAATCAGATCGTCATCGTTTCTGACAGATGTGAGCCGCTGCAAGATTAAGGCATTGAGTGCCTCCCGCGTAGCTTCAGACGTGCGTTCATCGTGCCAAATTTGTTCAGCATACTGAAGCAATTCCTCGGTTGAAAACGAAGAAACAGGATCAGGATCACGCACACCAAAATAGTCATCAACATAATCCTGCATCATGAAGTCGGTGATGTAAGTACATTCAAGGAGCGGGAATATCATGTAATTCCCTTTAAAACCGAGTAAATTATCCAGATCGGCAACCTGGTGAAGCCTCGTTTGAGTGGTGGAAGTCCCAGGTGGTGGTAACGTCACTCGAATTGGTAGTTCCAAATCGAAACGTCCCAGAACCCAACTGGGGTAAAACCCATCTAGTTCTTCTGTTGATCGAGGAGTAAGCGCAAAGTCAGCGTTTCCTTCCTCGTCAGTATCAGGCCCAGGTACATCCACGGGGAGATCGTAGAGACGGAAGTAACGCTGGTCGGGCTTTTCATAGGACCAGATAGCCTGCATGTAGTGCAAAATATTGTCTTTGATATGCACCCGGAGTTGGTTGACTTGCGTCCTTCGTGTAAAACTGTCCTCGATGGCGAGTGCGAGTTCTTCAGTCGCTTTTTCAAGGCCGCTCGTCGCACGAGTCAGCCGGCTTCGTTCATCCGAGAGTGTGCTCTCAAGAAATTCCAGCCGCGTTTCCAGGGCTTCTCTTCGCGCCTCAAGGACATCAGCAGATTCGCCTCTATTCCCGAATGTCAATAATGAAGATCCAGAAGACAACCGCCCTGGTGACACGGTACGCCCAAGGGGGGGCCCAAAGAACCTGCGCCGGCGCCTTTTTCGCGCTTTTCGTTTTGCGATACGCGCCAGTTTTTCTTGCTCAGAGGTCTGGACCAACGTATTTCGTAGCGTCTCTTGCAGTGTACTCAGTGAATCTACCGACTCACTAAGCGTATCCACCAGCAATTTTTGCGTTTCAAAGTGCCTTCGGGCAAGCTCCAGGGTTACTTCATCTTGGACGAGTCCATCAGATACGATATCCAAAACCGACTCGAAGCTACTATCGAGCAAGCTTCTCCGTAAAATCCACGCATGGGCGATCAACCAATCGTCATCGATATCGGAAGGCGCTGGGACGTCTTGTGCGACTAATACAACGGGGGTCAACTTATGCAATCGCTCAGTAACCCTGTACTGGCGTTCCAATTCGTAGAAGAGGTAAGTGACTGCAATTTCATTATTCGGATTATGTATTTCGCTGACGCTGCCCGTTTCGAACTCACTGGCAGATTCTGTGCTTATCTCTAAGGCATGCTCATCCTTGATCTCCTGGCTCGCCTTTCGAATAGCCTCATGAAACTGCTTCTTGATCCGCTGAGACTCCACCGACTGATTCTTTTGAAATGTGGTACTCGTATTCACCCCCAGTGTGAAGGCTTTTATGGTCCCGCTGAGTTTCGTTTTGAGTGTCTGCTCAAAGTCCGTTTCCGTTGATGCTTTTTCAAGGATGTCCGCAATGAGCCGGCTCGTAATAGCGCGCTCGTCACTGAGCACCGTTGAATACCGATCATTCCGCTTCTGGCTGAGTGATTTTTTTATTTTATTCGACGTGGTGTATTTCCTTTTTTCACCTGGAGCCAATGGTACAGTGCCAACCAGGCTGCCCACCTGGTAATCACCCGGATTCCATTCCTGCCTGTAGGTACTTACGATGCCAAAATTGACACTGTTTTTCTGGAATACCCTAAATGAATACGGCTCACTCAATCGTTGGGCTAAACCGGCTAGCAACCGTTGTACTCTCGAAATACGGCCCACAGGATTTGATACAATAAACCGGGCACGCGCATAGCGTTCCTCAAGGGTTAGTCCAGGCTGCTCATCTTCATCTCTAGGCAATCGAACTTCCCGCATGAGATCTAACCCCAACTGGATTTTTGCAGGGTTGTCCGCTGTGAGCAAGTCTTGAACCGTCTCCTGAAAGTTAGATGCAATCTCCAGCGTTTGCTCAAACAGCGTTTGAGGATCAGGCAACGTGGCCAACTCAAAGAGTTCTTGCTGTTGCTCTACACTTAGCGCCGGCCAGATCGAATGTATATCTGTCGAAGGGGCTATTGTAGATGCCTTTTGCGTAAATAACTGGCCAGAGTTAACAGCATCCTTCCGCTCCTGAAGCCTCAATGTCATCCTATTTTGGATCACATTCTCCTTTTGCTCCTCGAAGCTTCCCACCTTGTTCATTTCATTCCAAAACCGAACCACCTCAGCAGGCACCTGAACAGACTGTCCTAAGCTCACCACGGATGCCCCTAAATTACGCAACAAGGTGGTGTATTCATTGACATCCAGAAGGGCATCCGGATCGATGTCACCTAAACCCAACAGGTCATCATCGTCATTACCGGTCTCCTCATTATACTCCCGATATTCGATATAAAGGGAACGTATAATGTCCGACACATCCCGATCAAATGCCTCGGCCCAGACATCAGGAAATGCAATTTGTAAGTGATGGAAATCATGAAACGCCGTCACATCAGCCGGGCTTGCAGGCGGTTTTAAAAGTTCAAACGCACTGCGAATCGAACTCTGTTGATCTTCACCTTCGGCCCTTTGAGTGGGCTCCTTTCCCATCGCCTCTACCTCTTTGAGTACCCGTTCACGAATCAGCTCTTCCGGGGATAATGGCGATTCTGTTCCTTCTTCTTCCTCATCCTCCTCTTCGGGGGTATCCGGGGCATTTAATTGTTCCTGTCGTTCTGCTGCCTCAGCACGTTGCTCATCCAATAAGGAGGTAACCCGTAGCAATTCCGTTCCTCCTATTTTTTCCTGCAGGCGAGCACAAAACTGTTCAGTATTCAAAGGCAATGTTATACCAGCATCTCTTAATCGCCCCTCCAGATCACTTAATGATTCGATACCCAGATCGGTTATACCGAGATCACGTAAATCCTCTTCTGACAACCGCAGGTGGGCTGCCGTTGTACGCGAATCACCATGAGGCCCGATACGATCAACCCCTCGCCGAAGGGCCTCAAGTGAGGCTTCCTGTGGATCATCCCCATTACTAACGAATAAAGGAGAAGCCCTTAGCGAAGATGAAATACCAGAGGCATTCACCACAAAGCGATCTGTTGCTTGTTTGAGTTCCTCCTGGCGCAGCGCCTTATCTCTTAACCCCAATTGGCGATTTATGAGCGAATTCAGGGCAATTCGTTTTTTTTCAGCCCCAGCCATTGCAGATACAAACGGGCGTGTTGAATCAGGCGTAGCATCCACATTAAACCGACGCAACACGGCGGGAGGAATCCGAATAAGCACCTGCTCCTGCCGGCCGGCATTTCTCATGGGTAGGATCGTGAGATGCATGATACGCATATACTCAGGCGTACCCACAGAGAGGTATATCGAATCTTCGTTTATCAGCGCACCTTGGCGGTCTGGCGCAACCACCAGCAACACAAGATCAGGGCGAGCTTCCGTATCATTTACTCGAAACGCTTCATCATCGAATTCCAGCTCAAAATGCCCATCACTACTCGTTAATACCGAGCCGAGCCGATCAGCCGCCATCTGCCCCTGTCGAATTTCCTGATCCTCTTCTGTATCTCGGCTACCGTAAATGAGCTGAAGATACTGCTGAACCAGGGAGGAGGACGGTTCGAATCGGTTTACTGGGTTACCCTGATTCGGATTTGATATATCTACATCGTACAAAACAACGATGACATCAGAAATACCCTGTTTGGTGTCATCGCGGACAATTGAGCCGGAGATGCGATTCATTGTTATTCAGTTTTCCTATTGGATGTGAGTCTAACCAATATAGGAGAATGAATCGTTGGAATGAAGATCTATTTAATGCAAAAGGGATTCACCTCCTGCTGTGAAACAAGAAGGAAGTAAATCCCGAAACGCAGAGATCTATAGTAGTACGTTTTACTCAGAATGCTCGAGAGGATCATTTGATTTGACATGTGCAAGAATACACTATTGTCCTTCTTTTAAAGCAAACCCTAAACACGAAACCAATTAGCCCTACCAGAATACTGGATACCCATACCATCTTCTAAAGACAAACCTGCGAAATAATGACTGGAATGACCCGCCCTTACCTCTCTGACTTCCCTACGTTTTACCAGGGATATGTGGATACCATCGATAGCGATGACATTCTTGAAACGCTACACCAACAGAAAGGCAAAACGATGTCTTTTTTTGAACGTGTCTCAGAAGAAAAAGCCAATTATGCCTATGCACAAGGCAAGTGGACCGTCAAAGAAGTCCTGGGGCATATGGTAGATTCTGAGCGTGTTTTTGTATTTCGTGCACTCAGTTTCGCACGAGGAGAAGAGCAGTCGTTACCCGGTTTTGATGAAAACACCTATGTGCCAGCGGGCAAATTTGGAGATCGCACACTCCAATCCCTTATCGACGAATACGCGTCCGTCCGCGAAGCATCCCTCACCTTTTTCAGCAACCTCCGCGACGAAGACTGGACGAAAACCGGAGTCGCCAACAACGGCAATTTCACCGTGAACTCCCTCGCATATATTATTGCAGGGCATAATGAGCATCATTTAAAAATACTCGCGGAACGATATTTTTAAAGTGCAAGGTGCAGGGTGCAAGGTGCAAAGTAAAATGTAAGTTTAGCACAGAAATTTTCTTTGCACATTGCACTTTGCACATTGAACTTTGCACTCTATTCCAATTCTATCTGAATACATCGAAGAGATAGGTATATTTAATCGTTAGACTCCGATTACTCAGGTCGCCGAAACCGTAGAAGAGGCCGGGGTTGTCTACAATGTCCAGGTAGCTGACTTGGTTGAATACGATGAAGAGGCCGGTGTTGGCGGATTGGAGCCAGCCGAAGCGGGCGTTCAT
>JAHQVL010000222.1 GCA_019634345.1 Rhodothermaceae bacterium | reverse complement strand
TAACCTGATCTTGAGTACCAAAGGCACTAAATGTACTTCGTGCATGGGCCAACTCCTGGTGGTATCTCGCGAATTCCCCGTTGCGTTCTGTATTCCAGTCTACTGAAACCCTTCTTTCATCTCCTGAGACATCACCAAAATTCACTTCCTGGCCCTGATATATCATCGGCACACCGGTCGTCGTTAATATCAACCCTGTGAGTGGCAAAATGCCGTCGGTGTTGCTTCTTAATAGTTTAGCAATACGTTCCTCGTCATGATTCTCTAAAAACCTGAAGTAACGAGCATGGGGCCCAGGCCAGAAATTACCATTTAGGGCCTTGCTGTCGTAATTACTTATATTTCCATACGTTCCTCTCACAGCATCAAAGAAAAATATCCAATCATAACCCGCATCAATTCCTCCAATAACTGGAGTCCCATTGTCATCATCTGAATAGTACACTTCTGTGCTGAATCCTGTACCTGCAATTTCTCCCAGAAGCCAGCTATCTGGCTTTATGCGCTTCATGAGTTCCCTTATAGGCTGACCAAACCGTTCAGGACCATACCGGCGCCAGGGGCCCCAATACACATCGAATCGCCATCCGTCAATATCAAATTCTTGTATCCAGTGTGCTATTATATTTAAGAACTCAGCCTGCAAGTCATCATTATCCCAATCAAGGTTTGCCAGATCTCCAAACCCATTGTACTTCCGATAGAGATTGCCATTCTCTCCCTGCTGCCATACTTCTTCAAGATTTGGCCCTCTATTATCCAGTCCCCTATTGTGCGAACTAGGTTCAGTTTGGACAAATGACCCGGGCGGGACCTCGTTTCCACTCTCTCTTAAAGCATTTACCCAAGGATGAATTGGAGATGCGTGATTAGGCGTAATATCCATGATGATTTTAATACCTAACTCGTGGGCTCTCGCAACAAGTGCTTTAAAATCATCATTCGTGCCCAACGTGGGATCCACATTGTAAAAATCAACAATATTGTACCCCCCTGATACCTGATCCATGATCTGATTTTTCATGACGGGCATGAACCAGATTGTATTAAAGCCCATCTCCGCAATATAATCCAGGTTCTCTGTAATCTCGTTAAACTTATCTCCCGGATTGGATTCGGAGCCATTCGCTGCAGGGCCAAAACTAAGTGGAAATATCTCGTAAACAACAGCCTGATTCACCCATTCTGGTGTTTCTTCATACCGCATCTGCCGAACCGTTCCTCCATCTTCCACCACGAGTCCAACCCGTTGCTGATCCATCTGACCGTCTGTACTCTCTGCCACAACGTCAATATACAGCTCGCCCGGTCCTTCGGCCGTCCCACTAAAGTTCATATCTTGCTGCACCGAGGAGCTAAGTGTTGTTGTACTGTTCATCTCATCAACAACCCATCGTACCGTCATATCACTGGGAGCACCCTCAACGGGGTTTGCTGATAGTGTAAATGAAAACCCACTTCCTCCTGCACTCGGATCAAGAAGAAACGCGTCCAATGGGTGTTGTATTCGTTCTATTCGCAATGTATCTGACTCAAACATCACCCCATCGATCTCGGCCCTCAATACATAGGCGTTAGCCCCTTCTTCCAGTTGAACGGTTGTCTCAATTGACCCGTTGTCCACATCAACATCTTCAAAAGCACCTTCTAGGTTTCCGATCTCTGCTGTAGTCAATGAGGAATCGACAGTCCCATCTTGCCGCGTCACATTGCCTTTTAATTGAAAGTATTCTCGTACCGTCTTAAAGTCTGGATATGCCCAACTTAAAGGAAGAAGGATGTCACCCACTTGAACGGAGTCCACTCCCCCCATCGAATCCATAATCCGGATTTTGAATTGCGACCCCTCCCGTACCGGGTTCTCTAGCTCAAATCTGAACACGCCTAATTCGGAATTATAAAAAGGAAGACCATCTCGCTCGACCCCATTGATCCAGAATCGGAGATCTGTTAGCTCGCTGGTTCCAAAAAGGCTTGCAGACACAGCATTTATCAACCCTTCGTTCTCAGACTCTCTGGCTGGAAGAAAGACCATAGGATCGGTTACTGTCACAATCGAATTATTATTATCCGCTGTGTTCACTCTTGGATTCAGCGGATCAGTAATCCAGTTCCAGTCCGTTCCGGCCTCGTTTAAATGGACATGGACCTTGTACTCATAGGTAGCACCAATATCCAGAGGGATCGTATAGACCCACTGGCCGAGTGTATCAACAAAAGTCATAAGAGATGGAGCACTCGCTTCTATCACTCCATTGTTATTTGGACCCCAGTTGTTAAACTCACCCGGCAAAAAAGCCCTGAAAACGGTCTGCTCCTCACCCGGTATGTATCGGAAGGTTACATCCTGTGACTGACCGTACACATTCAAGCAAGTGGAAAGAGCTATAATCCAGATAAATATCGATTTTTTCGAGAGCATTCGTTCTAATACGATTAATGGACAACGATCATTTTGCCCGTTTTGATAGACGTGTTACTATGAAGCTTGTAGAAATAGATACCGCTTCGATAAGCAGAAGAATCGAGTACTATTCTATGCACCCCAGCAGACAACTCATGATGCATCAGGGTTTCAATTTTTCGACCAATCGCGTCATAAATTTCAATGCGTACCCTTTCAGCAGCCGGCACTGAAACCTTAAAAGTCACATTAGAAAAAGATGGATGGGGATAGTGTACAACATCGATTTCTGACAATTCCTCTTTGCCGCTCTGTTCAACCTCAACACGAAGCGGCTTATTCTGAACAAACCCATAGTCTCTGTTGACCTCTAATTCGTAGTAAGCCTCCGTAGCGTCCTTCCCCCAATGGATGACTAAGGAATCGATCACTTCAGCCTGACCTAACCCCACATGCAGAGTGGGACTAATTTGAGAGCGATAGCTTGACCCTGCATACACTGTTCTTGTGTACCGTTCCCCATCAGCATATAGATTAGCGGTAGCTCCAACAGCCATTCTGTTATATGTATCTCCCTCAAGCGTCAAGTGCACCCAATTATTTGTCACTGCCGATGTATTGAGCAAGAGCTTGTTACCGCCACTGTCATCTCCAACGACCAGATCCATCAACCCGTCCTTATTAAAATCACCTGTCGCCACACCAAATGTATTCGTTGAAAGCGCCACGCCGGCATCTCTTGCAATATTCTCAAAAGCGCCCGCTTTATTCTCGTATAGAAAGCTGCGCCTCCCATCAAAATCATAGGTATTACCGATAAACAGGTCTTCATCCCCATCATTGTCAAAATCGACAAACACAACACCCCAAGACATGCCATTCAGCCCGGATCCACTCTCTATAGTGACATCCTCAAATCGACCATTCCCCAGGTTTTTAAAAAGATTTCCCTGATCAATGTTAGTCACATAGGCATCAGGCCAGCCATCGTTATTATAATCCCCCCATGCTACTCCCATGGAGCTCCTGGACACTTGCAACTTCGAGGACGAGGATACTTCGATTAAGGGAAAAAAAGAATTGTTCTGATAAAATCGACTCTTCAGGTTTCCATCATGGACAGCAAATAGATCCACATCATGATCACCGTCATAGTCTACCCATGTAGCTTGCATGGGTAATGCAAACGCCTCCCCGCCAACTCCGGCCCTCTCTGATACATCGTTAAAATAAACGGACGAGCTCTCATGGACATTTTCAAAAAGGTAATCCTCAGATCCCCGGGTGGCGATAAATAGATCGATGCGCCCATCCATGTTATAGTCACCAAACGTTGCCGAACCAATCTCATCTGTAATACGAATTCCGGACTGGTCTGTTATTTCCTCAAACACGCCGTCTGGTGACCCCAGAAATAGTTGACAGGTCACATCGCCGTCTCGCTTACCAACAAAGAGGTCCAAATACCCATCATTATTAATATCGCCCCATAATGGACTTAACACCGTGCCGGCAACTTCAAGCCCACTGGATTTGGTGGCATTTAAAAAGACTCCGTTTTTCTGATTTAACAAGAGCGTTGAACCACTTCCCTCTGTACCTAAATAGATATCATCCCAGCCATCATTATTATAATCAGCAACGGCAATGCCATGCACCCCTTCGTCAGTCAGGACGCCGGCCTGTTCAGAGAGATCTTCAAACGAGATGGACTGCGCCTGTACACCATTGGCTGAGATCAACCACCCAATAGCAGCACAGACAAGAACCCTGATCAAAATAGGTGGATTTGATGCCATTGTTTCAGAATAAAGTTGAACAGCGAAAAGCAAAGGCGGACCATAATAAACGGCCCGCCTTTCCTAACTTCCAACATGTATGCACAATGTCATTGCGCATAGGAAATCTACTTCAGCAATACCATCTTGCGTGTGATCGTAGTGCTAGCAGACTCAAGGCGGTATAGATACAAACCACTGGCTAACCCATCTGCATCGAAGGTAACCTTATACGTCCCAGATGGCTGAACACCATCAAGAACTGTAGCTACCAGGCGCCCGGTAAGGTCGTACACCTTCAAAGCAACCGATTCAGTTTTGGTCAGACTGTACTCAATCGTTGTAGTTGGATTGAACGGATTCGGATAATTGGCTTCCAGGGAAATCTTAGAAGGCAATTCGTCACTTATCTGCTCGACGGATACTCCCACTGCAGGATTGGTCTCGAATGGTAATAAACCTTCTGGCAAATACGTCTCTTCTGGGAAGGTGAACTCCGTTGGCCAGGAACCATCAGCATTAGGAACAATGAATCGGGTTCGCCGGCGTCCGGCATCATCAAAACCACCGCCCATCTCTTCAGAAAATCCTCCAGCTCCGCCGAATGCATATTTGTATTGTACGGCACCAAAGGTGGGTCCACTTACAGTGATTGAGCCTGTATACAGACCATCGCTATCATCATCGGTTAAAATGATGTTCGATGTAGATACTTGATAATTGCCATCACCATCACGGAGTAATCCCTGTGAGAAGGCCCACAAAGCATCACCGTGTAGGTTTACGGTAACTGTATCCACGCCAGGATCAAAGGGAGAGGCATCATCAACTAATGCAGAATCCATCCGTACCTGGAAGGTTAATTCGATCTCATTTCCTTCATCAATGATGTTGCCAGGCAAGATATCATTGAAGAACTGTATTCCAAGATCTTGTTCAGAACTACCGGCAAACGTAAATGAACGGTTCGCTCCCGTTGTTGAAATGGGTTCTTCCCAGCCATTTGGAGGGTCTTCACCAAACTCAGCTACGAAGTTTTCATTGTTGTGATTGATGAAGAACTTGTAAGCGAAATTTGTCTCTCCAAAGGCCGTGATATTAAACGCACCTTCAAACAGGTCTTCGCCCGGTACACGCTGTAACTGGCAAATCGTTGGGTCGCCACAGCCCCATCCGTTAAATTCACCTCGTACCTCCAATGAGTCACCTCGGCCACGGTCATAAAGACCAATAGCCTCTAGAGGTGCTGTATCTACAGCAAAGAGCAACGTAGATGTTACCTGCTCTGCACCTGATGCAGCTGGGGAATTATCAAATAGTGTCCAATGAAGCGTCGTATCACTATCAGGAATTACAAAGTACCTGTTGCCGCTAGGGTCATCAGATACCGTACCTTCCCAACCTACAAGTCCGTCAGCATCTTCAAAGAGAAACTTGTAGAATTGCGTTGTACCTGCAAGCGAGTCCGGGTAATAAGCAACGCCTGAAAACAAATCGTACCCAGGTGTATTTTCAGTATCACCTTCAGCAGACAACGGCATCGTTATTCCCCAATCAAGAGGTCCACTTCCCATGAAGTCATCGCCTCGTACCCCAACGACCAGGCTATCACTTACTCTATCAAGCCCGGCATTCAGAGCGCCTTCTGTATTCGTGTAAATGCGGAACCATACAGC